>JANTHB010000047.1 GCA_024762655.1 Bacteroidales bacterium | reverse complement strand
ACTTATCAGGAATCATTTGTCAAAAAGCACGGAATCAAACTGGGGTTCATGTCCTTTTTCATCAAAGCTTCCGCTCTGGCGCTGATGAAGTATCCCGGAATCAATTCGATGATAGACGGGGAAAATATCATTACGTACCGCTATGCCGACATAGGCATCGCCGTACAGACCGATAAGGGATTGATGGTTCCGGTGTTACGTAATGCCGAGACCCTGAGTCTGGCAAAAATCGAAACGGCACTGAAGTTGCTGGCAGACAAAGCCCGCAGAAACAGGATCTCCATGGATGATATGAGCGGGGGTACTTTTTCCATCACCAACGGAGGAGTATTCGGCTCTATGCTCTCAACCCCTTTGCTGAATCCGCCACAGGCAGCTATCCTGGGCATGCATAACATTGTAGAACGTCCGGTAGCAGTAAACGGACAGGTAGAAATCAGGCCGGTGATGTATCTGGCGCTTTCTTACGATCACCGGGTGGTGGACGGCAAAGACTCCGTAAGTTTCCTGAAGAGCGTTAAGGAGATGATTGAACAACCGGCAACCATGCTTTTGGGCGGAGCGGCTGCCGAAGAAGTTCTGTTAGAGATCTGATCAGGCAAATATACCCCCCAGCCAGTCCAGCAACCCGGTAAGTTTGGCTGCCGAGATCACCAGGGCCAGCACCAGGATGATCCGGACAAACTTAGGACCCCAGCTTACCGCCACCCTTGTTCCCAGCCAGGCACCCGTCATATTACCGGCTGCCAACACCAGCCCCAGCATGTAATTGACCTGATGGTAATACATAAAAAAAGCCAGGGCCAGCGGCGTGTACAGCAGGATGATAAACACTTTCAGTGCATTGGCTTTCACCAGGTCGGCCCCGGCACCCAGTACCAGCCCGGCCAGCAGGAAAAACCCCACGCCGGCCTGGATGAAGCCGCCGTACATGCCGATGAAAAAGAAGAGAACGATCAGAAAAATTTTCCGCCCCCGGGTTTGTTCCAGCTGTTTCCCCTGCAGCCACCGCTCCGGTTTATAGAGAATAATGATGAGCATAATCACCAGGAGTGCCCCGATGGTTCGTTTCATCGCCTGTTCATCCAGGTTAATGGCAATACGGGCACCCGCCATGGCTCCAATGATCGCCGGTACCGAAAAGAAAAGACCTTCCCTGAAAGAGAGTACTTTTTTCTGGCGGAACCCGGTAACGCTTACCACATTCTGCAAAAGGATAGCGATTCTGTTGGTGCCATTGGCCACGTTGGCAGGCAATCCCATGAACATCAGAAAAGGGAGGGTAATCAGAGAGCCGCTGCCCGCCAGGGTATTGATAAAGCCAGCCACCAGGCCGATACCGATTACAGCGGGATACATATACCATTCCATCATGCGGAAACAACCATTACTAGTACCGGAATACAGAGAACAAAGAGTGGCCGATTATTCTTCGTCAGGATACAGAATATCACGGATGGAGGCCAGAAGGTTATCGATCAGAGACTGGTCTTTGATAACATAATCATTCATCCCGAGACGAGCCAGCTCCAGCACAACGCCACCACTATCTTGTCCTGACAACATGATCACGGGCATGTCGGGATATTTTTCCTTGATAAGGCTGAAAATCTCCTTCCCGTTCATCACCTGATCATCATGCTTAACAAAAAGATAATCCAGCACTACCATATCCGGCTTCGTATCCATGGCAGCCAGGCATTCTTCTCCATACTTAAACACCCTGACATCAAAACCTTCCCTGGTCAGATTCTTCTCAACAAGATTCAGAATAAACGGGTCGTCATCAACAACATAAATAAGTTTTTTATCTTCCATCCTTCCAATAGTATGTTCTTATTTTCACCTTAAATATACTAAGAACCGGTGAAAAAACAAACCGACACCTCAATTATCAATTTGAAAAAATTCTTTTGAACCGGTTTTTCACCATGCAAAAAGAGGCAGGTCAGCCATCATATCGTTGGTTTGTTTTTTCACCTCTGCAATCACCGTATCATCCTCAATGTTCATGATCACCTTGTCGATCATTCCGACGATGGTTTTCATATGCTTTTCTTTCAGACCCCGGGTGGTTACGGCAGGTGTGCCGATCCGCAATCCTGAGGTATGCAGGGGAGGTCTGGTATCAAAAGGCACCATATTTTTATTCACGGTAATGTCAGCCTTTACCAGGGTATTTTCCACCTGTTTTCCGGTAATTTCCGGCACCTTGGTGCGCAGGTCAATAAGCATGGAATGGTTATCCGTACCTCCTGATATCACCTTATAACCTCTGTTGACAAATTCTTCGGCCATCACGCGGGCATTGTTTTGTACCTGTTTCTGGTAATCCTTAAAAGAGGGTTCCAGGGCTTCTCCGAAGGCCACCGCCTTGGCTGCGATCACATGCTCCAGTGGTCCACCCTGGGTACCGGGAAACACGGAGGAATTAAGAATGGAAGACATTTTGCGGATCACGCCTTTTTTGGTCGTCTTGCCCATGGGGTTGTCATAGTCTTTACCCAGCAGGATGATCCCTCCCCTGGGTCCGCGCAGGGTCTTGTGCGTGGTAGAAGTTACCACATGAGCATATTCGAGAGGATTATCCAGCAGTCCGGCAGCGATCAGTCCGGCAGGGTGAGCCATGTCGATCATCAACAAGGCTCCTACCTTATCGGCTATCTCCCTCATCCGTTTGTAGTTCCACTCACGCGAATAGGCCGAGGCGCCCCCGATGATCAGTTTGGGCTTCTCTTCCAGTGCGATCTCCTCCATCCGGTCATAGTCCACCAGTCCTGTCTCCGGATCTACCCCATAGGCAACAGGATGATACAGTATCCCGGAAGAATTGACCGGCGAGCCATGGGACAGATGCCCTCCGTGCGACAGATCCAGCCCCATGAAGGTATCTCCCGGCCTCAATATTGCCAACAGCACGGCAGCATTGGCCTGGGCCCCGGAATGAGGCTGAACGTTCACATACTCTGCATTATATAATTCTTTCAGCCGGTCAATGGCCAGTTGCTCGGTTTCATCCACCACTTCACAGCCTCCGTAATAACGGTGTCCGGGATACCCCTCTGCATATTTGTTGGTCAATACCGATCCCATGGCCTCCAATACCTGAGGACTCACAAAGTTCTCTGAAGCAATCAGTTCCAGCCCGTTTTTCTGACGCTGGTACTCTTTCTGTATCAGTTCGAAAACAAGTTTATCTTTTTTCACGGCAAACAAAATTTATTGATTTTCAACAAAGGTAAACGGGAAACGGAGAGAAAAAAAATTTTTACATTTTTTTTTATTAGACTTTTTTATTTCCTTCGTACAACCATTAACCCTTAAAACTTAAATATCATGAATTATTCTGCTGAGTTCTCTTCTGACCTGGGCCACATTGGTGTCGGGGGTATCATCCTGTATCTGGTCATTGCTCTTCTGTTGATCGTTTCCCTATGGAAGATCTTCGAAAAAGCCGGGAAACCCGGATGGGCATCTATTATCCCCATTTATAACATTATTGTCTGGCTTGAGATCATCGGGAAACCCTGGTGGTGGATCCTGTTGATTTTCTTTGTTCCTTTTGTCAACATTGTCCTGTTAATCATCATGGTACATCTCTTATCAAAAAGTTTTGGAAAAGGAGGTTGGTTTACCGTGGGATTACTCTTCCTGGGAATTATTTTTTATCCTGTTCTGGCTTTTGGCAATGCCACTTACATCGGGCCGGCAGGAGCTGCCAAAGAATAACCTGGCATCAGATAATGTAAACCGGAAAAACTTCCCGTCTCACTTTTTATCAATTACCAATACCCGGAACCCTCTTTTAAGGCCCGGTTATTGGTAATTGCTTTTTTGGTTAGGAAGGATCATTCTTCGCTCACTTGCACCAGCACTCGCCGGTAAGCGGCAAAAATCCGGGATTTGGAAAGGACCCCGACATATTTATCCCGGTTTAACACCGGAAGGTTCCAGGCGCCACTTTCATTAAATTTGCGCAACACGGTCTCCATGGTATCTGTCATATAGATATACCGTGGCGGGCTGACCATCAGATCGCGCACTTTTACTTTATCATAGAGGTCCCGGTTGAACATAATCTCCCGCACATTATCCAGCATAACCACACCAAGCAGACTTTCGTCCTTTCCCAGCACGGGAAACAGGTTTCTCCGCGAGCGGGAAATGGTTTTCACCAGGTCTCCCAGGGTATCATCGGGACGGACCGTCAGGAGGTCTTTTTCAATTTCCCTGCGCCAGTCCATCAGGGTCAGTACGGCATGATCCTTATCGTGTGTAATAAGTTCTCCGCGTTTGGCCAGACGTTTGGTATAGATGGAGTACGGCTCAAAATACACAATGGTCAGATAGGAAACCGTAGCTGTAAGTATCAGAGGAATCAGCAGGGCGTAGCCTCCGGTAATTTCGGCAATCAGGAAAATACCCGTGAGCGGGGCATGCATCACGCCAGCCATAAGACCGGCCATACCTACCAGGGAGAAATTCACGTCTGAGACCTCTATGCCGGGAATCAGGTTCAACAAACGGGAAAGGAAAAAACCGCTAACGCCTCCGGTAAACAGAGACGGGGCAAAGACCCCTCCCACGCCACCGGCACCATTGGTAACGGCCATAGCCACCACCTTCAGCATAAAGATCAAAGCCACATACAGAAGAAACCAACCCGTATAATCCTTCAGAAAATAAAAGGGGCTGTTGGCAACCAGGGTATATACATTCCCGTTCAGCAAAGAACGGACGGTCGTATAGCCCTCCCCAAACAAAGGAGGAAAAGCAAATATAAAAAGCCCCAGGACCAATCCTCCGGTCAAAAGCCGCAGCCAAACATTTCCGATGGAAGACATGGTACTCTCCACCTTCATGGATATTTTTGTAAAATAAAATGAAACCAGGCCTGTAAACACACCCAGCAGGATATAATACGGGATATCTTTTAATAAAAACGGATCTGTAATATTGAAATTGAAAAGCACTCCCTGCCCCATTAGAAAATAAGCTACTACCGCTGCCGTGACTGAAGAGATCAGCAACGGAACGATAGAAGCAAGGGTAAGGTCAAGCATAAGTATCTCGAGGGTAAAGACCACCCCGGCAATGGGGGCTTTGAAAATACCTGCGATGGCTCCGGCCGCACCACACCCCAGCAATAAGGTACGGTGTTTATAGTTCAGATGAAGCCATCTGCCGATAGAGGATCCGAGGGAAGCTCCCGTCAGAACGATCGGGGCCTCAGAGCCCACCGACCCGCCAAAACCGATGGTCAGGGCACTGGCGACCATGGAGGAATAGGTATTATGAGGTTTCAGAATACTCCCCCGTTTTGAGATTGCATATAGCACCCGGGCCACACCATGACTGATATTGTCCCTGACCACAAAACGAACAAAAAGCCAGGTGAGGAAAATGCCCAGCGCCGGATAGAGAAAATAGATATAATTACTCTGCTCCACATGCAACCCCTGTGTCAGCCAATGCTCTGTCAGGTGAATAATATTCTTCAGAATCACAGCTGCCAGACCGCTGAGCATCCCGATTATCAGACTCAGAAAAATAATGAACTGTCTGGGAGGGATATGACGTGTTCTCCAGAGGATCAGCCGAGATAGCGTGTTTTTTTTCTTTCCGGTCATGGCAGCACAAAAGTAAAGGAAAATCCGGATCGATGAATGATGAAAGGACATTTTATTCCTTATGCAACATTCATCGTTTTCATCAGTCTTCCGAAAAATGTTTCACCATCTCCCTGTATTTGGAAAACACATTGGCCCGCGAAACAAAACCCACATATTTACCATTGTCCAGTACAGGCAGGTTATAATGGGAGGAATTCTGAAACTTACGAGCCACATCTTCCATGGATTCATAGGGAGAAACGGTAGGCTGTGGCATGAACATCAGATCCCTGACATACACCTTATCATACAGATCCCTGTTAAAAATGATATGTCGGATGTCATTCACCCACACCACCCCGAGCATATTGTTTTTTTCGTCCACCACCGGAAAGATGTTTCTCTGAGAATGTGCGATTACTTTCACCAGATCGCCGAGGGTAGCATTCGGACCAACTGTTTCGAAGTTGGTTTCGATCAGGTCTTTCACATTCATCAGGGATAATACGGTCTTATCCTGGTCGTGGGTAAACAACTCACCCCGCTTGGTAAGCTGGAAGGTATATATGGATCTCTTCTCAAAGATCCTGAAGGTGATCCAGGAAAAAGTCACCGTGATCATCAGAGGCATAAACAGGGCATACCCTTTGGTAATTTCAGCGATCAGGAAAATAGCTGTCAACGGGGCCTGGATGACCGAGGCAATCATTCCTCCCATACCGGCCAGCGCAAAGTTGCTTACAGGAAGATTCAATCCCAGCAAATTGCTCAGGATGGCAAAAGCCAACCCTACATTCACCCCCATGAACAGTGTCGGAGCAAAAATACCCCCGATCCCCCCGGCAGAAAAAGTAACCGTGGTGGCAATGGCTTTAAACAATACAATCAGGATAAGCACCAGCACCAGCATCACATGATTTTCACTCAGTCCTGCATAGAAAGTATGATTAAACACATAGGAGAAATCCCCTTGCAGGGAACTGTTGATGGCATGATATCCTTCACCGTAAAGTGATGGAAAAAGAAAAATGATCCCTCCCAGGACGATCGAAGCCAGGATAAACCGTTTCCATCTGTTTTTTATTTTCTCAAAGGTATCATGCAGAAAGATATAGATCCGTAGAAAATACAAAGCCATGAAGCCTGTGACGATACCGAGCAACACATAATACCCTATGTTCTTCATCTGAAAAGGCTGGACAAACTGGAGGGTGTACAGCGTACTCTGCCCCAAAAACAGATAAGCCGTCAGGGCTCCTGTGGCCGAAGCAATCAGCAAAGGCAACACCGAGACAGTGGTTAACTGAAGCATGATCACTTCCAGGGCGAAGGCGATCCCGGCAATAGGTGCTTTGAAAATAGCTCCCATGGCGCCGGCAGATGCGGCGCCCAGCATCAGAATCACCATTTTGTAGTTGAGACGCAAGGCTCTGGACACATTGGAGCCGATGGCAGCGCCGGTGGCTACCGTAGGGCCTTCCAGTCCGACAGACCCGCCGAAACCCACGGTGATGGCACTGGCAATGATGGACGAATACATATTATGAGGCTTGATCCTTCCGTTGTTTTTGGAAATCGCATATAAAACAATGGGCACACCGTCCCCGATCTCCTGTTTGAGGATCAGCCGGATAAAAATCAACACAAGAAATATACCCGCTACCGGCAGGATTACATAAAAATAAAGATGCTCCTCAATCATAAACGTCTGGGTGATCAGGTTCTGGATCAACCGTACCAGGTTCTTAATGATCACTGCGGCAAAACCACCGAATATCCCGATAAAAAAACTGACAATAAGGATAAATTCCCGGTCGGGAAGATGTTCCGTTCTCCACCTGTATAAAAATACCAGCTGTCTTTTGAGCTTCATATCGTGCAAATATATATTATAACCCCATATTCTACCCCTTGAAACATCTTTTTTTTTAAGTTTGTGGGTTCTCTTCTTATGCCTCCGTTTTGCCGGCTGGCAGGAAGTACCGATTTTTCTCCGGATATAATTTTTTTTATATGATACAATACGCTTCCTTCACCCTGAAAAACGGTCTCCGGGTTCTTGTAAATCCGGCCCCCCAGACTCCACTGGTAGCTGTAAATATTCTCTATGGGGTAGGCGCCCGTGATGAAGATCCCGGCATGACGGGATTTGCTCACCTGTTCGAACATCTGATGTTTGGCGGGAGCCGTCATATTCCGGAATTTGACCGGCCTCTGCAGTTCGCCGGCGGAGAAAATAACGCCTTCACCAACAATGATTTCACCAATTACTATATCACGATTCCCGGCGACAACCTGGAGACGGCCCTGTGGCTCGAATCGGACCGTATGCTGGAACCGGATTTCTCACAACAGACACTCGATGTCCAGAAACAAGTTGTCATCGAAGAGTACAAACAACGATACCTCAATCAGCCTTACGGAGATGTATGGCTGTTGCTAAGACCCCTGGCTTACAAAAAACATCCGTACCGCTGGCCCACCATCGGAAAAGATATCAGCCACATCGAACAGGCCACGCTTGCACAGGTAAAAGATTTTTTCTACTCCCATTACGCCCCCAACAATGCTTTCATGGCATTGTCCGGCAATATCACCCTTGAAAAAGCGGAGAAGATGACCGGCAAATGGTTTGAAGATATCCCTGCCCGCAAAATAAAAAACAGAAACCTTCCGGGAGAACCGCAGCAGCAGAAAAAAGCGACCCTGCATGTGGAAAGAAAGGTGCCTGCCAATGCCATATACATGGCTTTCCACATGGGACCGCGCCTCTCCGGTGCTTTTTACACAGCCGACCTGATCTCCGACATTCTGTCCAACGGAAAGTCTTCGCGACTGTATCAATATCTGGTACAGGAATTAAGGTTGTTCAGCGATATAGATGCCTATATCCTCGGAAGCATAGACCCCGGCCTGTTTGTCATTTCCGGCACCCTTATGGGCGGCACCTCCATGGAAAGCGCTGAACAGGCTATCTTTGACATGCTGGAATCCTTAAAAACAGAACCCGTGAAAGAGCGAGAGTTAACCAAAGTGAAAAACAGACTCGAATCAACCTGGGTTTTTTCCATGGACAGCATCCTGAATAAAGCCATGAATCTTTCCTATTTCGAATACCTGGGAGATGCCTCAATGATCAATACGGAAATGAAAAAATATCACCGGGTAACCCCCGCGGATATCCTGGCAGAGGCCCAAAATATCTTCAGGGAAGAAAACCTGTCTGTTTTGTACTATCACGCGATTTAAAGATCCCGCCCGGCAATTCTTATTCACCAACCCTGAACTCACGTAAAGATATGAATATTCACAGAGAAACAGCCCCCCCGGTTTTACCGGTAAAAGACATCCACTGGATTCAGCCGGAAGAAATCCGTTTCCCCAATGGCAACAAAATGTACCTGGTCCGTGATGACGCTCTTGATGCGATCCGGCTGGACATACTTTTCCCCGGAGGCGCCTGGGATGAACCCAAACCCCTGGTTTGCCATACCACCATTGATACGTTACGCGAAGGGACCCCCTCACGTGATGCTGCCACCATTGCCGAAATATTTGACTATTACGGAAGTTATATCAATACCTATAGCACCCGCGACTATGCGGGCATCAGCCTTTACGCCCTCACACGGTATGCCCGTGAGGTGCTTGAGATCCTCGAAGACATTGTATATAATCCCGTTTTTCCTGATAAGGAAATTCAGACCTATCTGAAAAAACAGCAACAATCTTTTCTGATCGAATCGGAAAAAGTAACCTATCAGTCCATGTCCGCTTTTCTGGAAGAGGTCTTCGGACCCTCCCACCCTTACGGACGAAGAATATTGCCAGCCCACTATGATGAGATCACCTCCGAAGACCTGAAGGCTTTTCACCTCGAATCCTTACTTGGCAATACCTGTTACTTTATCCTGGCCGGGAATGTTACCGACCCTCTGATAAAAGACATTCAGAAACGATTCGGAAAAGAAAGCAACTGCAGGAAATCTTCCGAAAGACAAATAACTTCCTCTTTTCCCGTTGTAGCCCATGCTGTAAAAAGGCATGTTCCCCGGGATAAGGCTGTCCAGTCTGCCATCACCGTCGGAAAAAGAACAATCACCAGGAATCATGAGGATTTTCCGGCACTTTCCTTTGTCAATATGATCCTGGGCGGTTATTTCGGGTCTCGTCTGATGAAGAACATCCGGGAAGAAAAAGGATACACTTACGGCATATACTCTGTAATCCAACCCCTGCGTTATGATGCCCATTTCAGCATCCGGACCGAGACGGGCACGGAAGTCTGCCGGCCGGCCCTGGAGGAAATATACCGGGAACTCCGAAGACTGAAAGAACAGCCTCCCACAGAGGAGGAGATCAACCTGGTTAAGAATTATCTCATGGGCAGCCTGCTGCAATCCCTTGACGGGGCCCTGGCCCGGGCCGATATGATAAAACGACTGACCACTACAGACACCCCTCTGAACTATCCGGAACGCTTTGCCAACGCCATCCATACAATAACCCCCGAAAAGATACGTATTATCACCGAAAAGTATTTTGATCCCGACAGCTTCATCGAGGTCGTGGCGGGATCTTGCTAGGATTATGAAGAAAACACTTACATATACGTTTTTGAGGCTCTCCCTGTTCATGATCCTCCTGTATAATTTCAGATCCTCCCCTGCTCAGAATGCGCCGCCGGAACCGCCGTTTCTGAAATATATAAGTGTTGAAGCCGGTACAGGGAACATCTTATTGTATTGGGATCAAAGTCCAAGCCCGGATATCATCGGATATATCATATACAAGAAGAATGAATTCATCCAGGGCTATGAAGCGGTGGACACCGTTGATAAAACAACTCTTTTCTATCGGGATGTCACAGCACATGCAGACTTTTTCCCCGTATCCTATTTACTTTCATCTTTTGATACGGACAGCATCAGCAAATTTACCCGGGAGCACACCTCCAATTATCTGACAGTGAACTTTGATCCCTGTTTCGGGGACATCTATCTTTCCTGGACCGGGTACAAGGGCTGGGAGGATCAGCTGGTATCGTATGCCATATACGGCCGGGAAGGAGAAGGGCCTTATCAGTTGCTGGATTCTGTTCCGGCAGATATTCTTGCAGATACCCTGACACAGGTCCTTCCCAATGAAAATTATTGTTTTGTCGTACGGGCCTGGCATGCCAACGGATGGGTATCCCATTCCAACCGTCAATGTATTACCGCTGCCATGCCTCCCCCACCGGATTACATCTCCGTTGACGAGGCTTCCGTTACCGGAAATAATCAGGTTTTCCTGAGATTTTCAATAGATAATACATCCCAATTGCAGCATTATCTTCTCCTGCGTGGCACGGCCCCCGGTCATTGCTCCGATACGATCATGGAATGGGAAACGTACACGGAAGCGGAGCTCACCTATACAGACGTCCCGGAAGATTCTCTGAAAGCACCCCTGTATTACCGGCTGGCCGTACTGAATGCATGCGGCCGTATCGTCAGGCAATCCCTTCCGGCCAGCATTATGGTTCCGGAAGGCAATCACAATAACTTCGACATCACGCTTTACTGGAATCCCTGTCTCAGCTATGACACCCTGGAGAAGTACACCATTTACCGGCAAACAGGGAGCTCTGCCGAAGAGGTCGTTGCGGAGTTGTCCCCCCGGGATACCTCCTGGACGGAAAATATTGAATCGCTCCAGTATATGGACGGGAACAACGGTATTTATTGTTACCGTATAGAAGCTACCGGACGCAATCACCCCCAATGGTCGGAACGTAACAGTCTCTCGGCGATGATTTGCATAAATGCCGGACAACAGGTTTACTTACCCAATGCTTTTACCCCCAACCAGGACGGTCAGAACGACTTCTTTATGCCTGTTTTCTCCTTTGCGCCCCGCAAGTACAGCCTGATCATACGCAACCGCTGGGGAACCATTGTTTTTGAGAGCCACGACTATCTGCAAGCCTGGGACGGCAAAGACAAAAAAGGAAGCCCGGTTCAACAGGGTGTTTACAACTACTTCCTGTATGCCGAAACCCCTCAGGGAGTAAGGATACGGAAGAAAGGATATGTGACGGTGATAAGTAAGTGAAAAGTTAAATGCCGGAACCTTCCTTTCACAACCATACATTTTTCAACTTATGGCCTGGATTCCATGTTTTTTAACTAATTTTGTGAGAGGTGAATTTTGGGATTTATGGCAGATAAAGAGATCATAGAAGCAAAATCGGTATTAACCAAAGCCGAGAATGAACAGATACGCAAACAGTTCAGGCTCTTGCTGGAAAACAGCGGCAGGTTAAAGAAAAAGTCCGATCGTGAGATGGTGGAAAAAGCCTTCAACCTTGCATTTCTGGCCCATAAGGATATGCGCAGGCGATCAGGGGAGCCTTACATCTGTCATCCGCTGGCCGTTGCCCGGATTGTCTCCGAAGAGATAGGTCTGGGAGCCTTGTCCATAAGCTGTGCTTTGTTGCATGATGTAGTGGAAGATACGGATTATACGCTTGAAGACATAGAGCATATGTTCGGAGAAAAAGCAGCCCGGGTCATTGACGGGCTGACCAAGATTTCCGGTGTTTTCTCGGAACAGTCTTCCTCGCAGGCAGAGAATTTCAGAAAAATATTGCTGACCCTCTCCGACGATATGCGCGTTATCCTTATCAAGCTGGCCGACCGCCTGCACAATATGCGTACGCTGGACGCCATGCCTATGGAAAAGCAACTAAAGATCGCCTCGGAAACCATTTACATTTATGCACCCCTGGCTCACCGTCTGGGATTATACAAAATAAAGACAGAGCTGGAAGACCTCAGCATGAAATACAGGCATCCGGAGATCTATGCGGAGATAGCCAATAAGATCAGGCAGAACGAGAAAAGAAGGATTGCAGAGATCAACCGTTTTTCCCTGCCGATCATTCAGAAACTGGAGGAAAACAACATCCGGTTCGATATCAACGGGCGGCCCAAGTCCATATACTCTATCTGGAAAAAGATGCAGACCAAAAACGTATCCTTTGAGGAGGTGTATGACCTGATGGCCATCCGGATCATTTTCGATCCCAAGCCTAAAGTATCCGAAAAAGCCATGTGCTGGATGATTTACTCCCTGATCACAGACATTTATCTTCCCAAACCCGACCGGTTGCGCGATTGGGTCAGTAAACCCAAAGAAAACGGTTATGAGGCATTGCATGCTACGGTAATGAGTCATGAAGGCAAATGGGTGGAAGTACAAATCCGTTCACGGCGCATGGATGAAATCGCCGAACGGGGATATGCCGCACACTGGAAATACAAAGGAATAAACGCACAGGAAAGCGGTCTGGACACCTGGCTGAAAAGGATTCGGGAAATGCTGGACAACCCCAATAACAATGCGCTGGAGTTCCTGGATGATTTCAAACTGAATCTTTTCTCGTCCGAGATCCTGGTTTTTACACCCAAAGGCCATATCAAATCTCTTCCAAAAAATGCTTCGGCACTGGATTTCGCCTATGAAATACATACCGAAATAGGGAATCATGCCCTTGGGGCCAAAGTAAACCATAAACTGGTTCCGTTAAGTTACAAGCTGTCCAGTGGCGATCAGGTGGAGATTCTTACGTCTGACAAACAGCGTCCTCAGACCGAATGGTTGCAGTTCGTCATCACAGCCAAGGCCAAGGTTAGCATCAAAAACGCCCTGAAATCCGAAAAAAACAACCGGATAAAGATCGGCAAGGAAAAACTTGACAGAACCCTGAAGACCCTGAACATCACCCCCAACGCCTATGTGTTCAGAAAACTTATGAGTGCCTATGAAACCCTCACCAAAGATGAGCTTTACAGTAAAATAGGGCTGGGACTGATCGAACTGAACAACATAGAAGCGATCTTAAAAAAGAAATCCCAGAATAAACTGGTGAGATACTGGTCGCTCCAGTTTCTTAAAAACATCAATAGCCCTTCTGCGAAGAAGAAACAGGAAGATCCGGCAACCCTTGGGGATAAGAAAAAACCCATCCTGCTGCGCGAAAATCTGGATGAGGAAAACTCGGAATATGTCATAGCCAACTGCTGCAAACCGATCCCGGGGGACCCGGTGGTAGGTTACCTGGATAAAGAACTCGACACCATCGTTATTCACAAAGCCAACTGCCCGAATATCGTTAAACTGGCTTCCAAGCACGGCGACAGGATTATCCCGGTACGATGGACCACCCATAAAGTAAAAGCGTTCCTTTCCCGCATCAAAATCCGGGGCATTGACCGGATGGGTATCCTCAATGAAATCACGACCATCATCTCCAAACAACTGGACGTAAATATACGATCTCTGAATGTGGATGTACTGGACGGGATCTTTGAAGCCACGATAGACCTGTATGTTCACGATACGGTCCATCTAAATAACCTCATCCTGAAACTAGCCAAGATCAAGGGGGTGGATTCCGTAAACCGGGAAGAATATGCCGGAGAATAATACCTCTGCCTTTTCTTTACGTACCTGGGAATTCTTTTGATTAAATCTAAATAAGCTTTTTTATCTCAATAAAAATACTTAATTTGCCTCGATTTTAAATAGGTACAATGACCATGGCAACTAAAAAAACACAGAATACGGTAAAAAAAATTTTCAAGGAATATCTGGAAAAAAAAGGACACCGGAAAACACCCGAACGGTTTGCGATCCTGAAAGAAATCTACGAAACGGACGGTCATTTTGATATAGAATCCTTGTATATCAATATGAAAAACAAAAATTATCAGGTCAGCCGGGCCACCCTGTATAATACCATCGAACTCCTGCTGAACTGCAATCTTGTGGTCAAACACCAGTTTGGCAAGAATATCGCCCAGTATGAAAAGTCCTATCACTGCCGGCAACACGATCATCTGATCGATACCGAAACCGGGAAGGTCATTGAATTTTGCGACCCCCGTATTCATGAGATTATCCGTACCGCCTGTGAACTGAATAACTTCAAACCTCTCTATCATTCATTATATATTTACGGAGTTTCCCGTGACAATGAAAATGACACGGAAGCTTCGACAGAGGCAGATATATAACTTTTTCATTCATTTCTCATTATTGGTGTCCAGGATAAGTATCACAACCATTTATATGGTTATGTATAACAGTGTGTTAGATGAATGTAATACAAAGAGGGGCTGTATATTCAAATATTGATATTCGGTTATTAAAGAATACCTGTCCCTGTCCATTGTTTTTTGTTTACCCCCTCCCCAACCCTCCTCCGCCAGCTGGCGGAGAGGGAGTCTTCCCCGGTGCTATTTTTCTGCTGATGGCAGGGTAATACATAAAAAATGCTTTATTCCATAAATTATTCAATCATTTATCTTTTTTATCGGACACTACTGATTTCTTATTTTTTCTGATGTATATTTGCATACCGGAAAGGTGTGCCTGCCCCGGTTGATTTCCGGACCAAGGCAGGCGTTCCGTAAACTGCAACATAATAAACAAATAACCGTGAAAGCAGACGTTTTATTGGGATTACAATGGGGTGATGAAGGAAAAGGGAAGATCGTGGATGTTCTGACACCCGACTATGAGGTCATCAGTCGTTTTCAGGGAGGCCCCAACGCCGGCCATTCCCTTGAATTCAACGGGAAGAAATTTATTCTCCATACCATCCCTTCCGGTGTATTCAGGAATGACAAACTTAATATTATCGGAAACGGCGTTGTCATTGACCCGGTTATTTTTGCCGAAGAGATTCAGGCTTTGAAAAACGAGGGGATTAGCCTGGGCAGGGACAATCTGCATATTTCCACCAAGGCCCATCTGATCCTGCCCACGCACCGTTTACTGGATGCCGCTTCCGAGGCGGCCAAAGGCCGTTCCCGGATCGGCTCCACCCTGAAAGGCATCGGCCCGGCATATATGGACAAGACAGGCCGCAACGGACTTCGTGTGGGAGACATCCTCCGCCCCGATTTTATGGATAGATATAAAGCCCTCACCCGGAAACACAGAGATCTGCTGAGCATGTATCACTACCAGGGAGCGCAGGATGATTATGAGAAAAAATGGTTCGGCGGGATAGACGTGATCCGGAGGTTTACCCTGGTGGAAAGTGAGTACCGGATCAACGAACTGCTGAACCACGGAAAGACGATCCTGGCGGAAGGGGCCCAGGGGACCATGCTGGATATTGACTTCGGCACGTACCCTTACGTTACCTCCTCCAATACCATCACGGCAGGTACGCTTACAGGCCTGGGGCTGGCTCCTTCCCGCATCGGCAAGGTTAAAGGAATATTCAAAGCCTATTGCACCCGCGTTGGCAGCGGTCCTTTCCCCACCGAGTTGCAGGATGCCCACGGAGAATTTCTCCGCAGGCAGGGACACGAATACGGTGCCACTACCGGACGCCCGAGAAGATGCGGGTGGCTGGATCTCCCGGCGCTGCGCTATGCCATCATGCTCAACGGCGTAACCGAACTGATCATGACCAAACCGGACGTTCTCTCCGGCCTGGACCATTTCATGGTATGCACCCATTACCGGATCAATGGAAAAGTAACCGGCCAACTTCCCTACTCCCTGGAAGAGAACATCGAACCCGTATACAAGCGTTTCAGCGGATGGTCACAGGATATCTCCGGAATACGGACATACAGGGACCTGCCCGAAGAGCTGAAAGCATATAAATCCTTTCTTGAAAAGGAAACCGGGGTCCCCATTACGATGATCTCCGTCGGCCCGGACCGGGAAGCAATAGTAAAAACGGGAATATGATTGCCGGATAAGAACTGACACCAATGAAATATATGTATTTAAATAAATATTTAATTACATATTTAAATATTTAATTCTTTTCCGGCCCGCCTTATCTCCTCTTCCTTTCCTATCCTTTATATTCTGAAAGGCAGGCAGGTTGTCATTCCACTGCTTTTTGAATATTCGGCATTTCCAGTCCGTAGCCTTTTTGCTTATCTTCCAATTTCAACAGAAAGGCAAACAGTACGGATAATATAGCGAGGCTCAGGAAGATCAGGATGTCGTAGAAGTAGTCATATCTGAGGTTCAGTTTTTCCCGGTTGATCGTCTGGTAAGTACTTCCTGCAGCGGCTTTTATTAATCCGGCCGTCACGACCTCCTTGTTTCCGGAAAGGTCAATATTTTTCAGGTTCTGAACAATTCCCGTGTAGATTTCGTTCTCCACTCTTGCGGGATCCACCTGATCTGACGGTACCGGATCATAATGCGAATATTGAACGATGGAATCCACGGCCGATCCGGTTGCTTTCTCTATCGTCCGGTCAATCTCCTTAGGCGTGAAACCGGCCGAAGCGAGGGTTTTGTTAAACGCTTTTTCTATAGCACCCTTCACCAGTTTTTTGTTGGGAGAAACATCGGGATTGGTAGCATTCAGTACCACTCCAAGCATCAGGGGGATTAACCATAATCCTATATTCTGTATCCAGAAAATAACCGCATATGCAGTTCCCAGTCGTTGTTCCGGGATAATTTTGGGAACGGAAGGCCACATAGCCGAGGGAACCAGTGAAAACCCGACCCCCAGAATAATCACCATGGTGGCAGCTACCCACCACATCCTCAGTGAGGGAATCAGGAGCACCCCGTGAACCAACACCAGAATCAGGGAGCCTATGATCATAATGGTAGCTCCTTTCCCGAATTTATCATAGATGCCACCAAAAACCGGTGTGAGGAGGATGGTACCGAAAGGCAGCAACATGGTAATTGACCCGGCCAGGTTGGGATTAACATTGTATTTATTGATCATCAGGTCATTGGCATAAAATAAAAACGGGAATACGGCCGAATAGAATAAAACACACAAAATCGCGATATACCAGAATCCCCGGTTGCTGATGATATATACAATATCCCTGATTTTAAATTCACTTTCTTCCGTTTTTTCTTCTTCTGCGGGAGCAGCCTCCGACTTATCCAGTTTTATGTCCATCAGGGAGAAGGAGATAAATGAGATCACGCCAATCAGCATCACGATCATAGCAAACAGGATAGGCGCCGTTATGGTAAATTTCTTGGCCAGCGGGATGGATATGGCTACTGCCAGTGCCGTACCCAGACGGGCGATGGCCATCTGCATGCCCATGGCCAATGCCATTTCTTTTCCTTTAAACCAACGTACTACGGCTTTGGAGATGGTGATTCCCGTGGCTTCGGTACCCACACCGAAGATAGCAAACCCCAGGGAAGACCATAATACCTGGATTTTCATATCCCCCAACAGCGGAAGATGGACAACGGCATTATCGGGAAAATGATGGGATACAGCCCAGTAATTAATGGCCGTACCAATGAACATTACCACGGTAGCTCCCAGCCCTGTCTTTCTGATGCCCAGTTTATCCAGTACAAAACCACTGATAATAAGCATAAACAAAAAAACATTGAACCAGGCATAAGAAGACATATAGTTGCCTATCTCACTGCTGTTCCATCCCAGAATACTCTCCAGCATAGGTTTAATGGCCGAAAGAGCATAATTAAAATAATACGCTCCAAAAATAGATAGAGATGCCAGCACCAGAGCGGTCCAGCGGGCTGCCGCAGAATCTCTCAAAGACTTCCTGATATGTTCTGTCATGGTCTTACGGTTTGGTTGGTTATTGGATGCGAAATTACGAGATTCAAAAACATTTCCAAAAGAAATGAAAGAAAACACATATCTTTTAAAACATATTCCGGGCATTCCTTGAAAATCCCGGAATTTTTATCTATATTAAGGGGGTCAAACAACCATTTGCCATGGCTAAGATCAACTTATCCAGGTATGCTTTAGAGCGACTGCTTGAGCGTGAGAAACATATTGTCAGTACCGGGCCTGCCATCACGATCTCGCGTGAATACGGTTGTCCTTCCAAGCTCATTGCTGCCATGTTAACAGACCTGATCAATGAAAAATATGCCGGAAAAAACAAATGGCATTGGATCAGCAAAGAAATTCTGGAAGAGACCGCCCGCAAACTGGGACTAACTCCCCGTGAGATAAAATACATTTTTGAATACAAGGAACGCAAGCTTCTGGAAGATCTGCTTCTTGCACAGGAGAAAAAAAACTATTACCACAGCGACTGGGCTATCCGTAAAACGTTGGGGGAGGTAATCCGTGCCACTGCCATGGAAGGAAAGGTGGTCATTGTCGGGCGTGCGGGCGTTGCATTAGCACGCGACATAGAGGCCTCTCTGCATGTCAAGCTAATAGCCCCGTCACGCTGGCGAGCCGTGCAGGTCGCGAAAACACACGACATCTCTTACGAGAAAGCCTGTAAACTCATCCGTGAAATGGACAGTAAAAGGAAAAAATTCCTGGAGCACTACCTTAAAAAAGAAGCCGATAACACCATTTTTGATGTAATATTCAATTGCAGCACCCTATCCAAAGGAGAAATTGCCCAGACCATCCTTGATATGGCCCGGCAAAAAAAACTCGTCTGAATAATCTTCCGTATGCTTTCCTTCTCTCTTGCCCGGATCACCGGGAGACAACCACAAAGCAGTTTGATAAATATCCCATTTTTCACATTTTTTATATCTTAGCCCGGTCAAACCTCCCCTTTTTAAGGGCATAAACCGATGTAATATGAGAACCATTATCCATTTCTTTGAGGAGAGCGTCCGTAAATTTGGCTCTAATGTATTTTTATGGGAAAAAACCAAAGACCGATACGAAGGAGCTACCTATGCTGAAATTCATCATGAAGTATATCGTCTGGCTGCCGGGTTGTTGAAGGAAGGCATCAAAAAGGGCGATCGTATCTCCTTATTGTCAGATGCCAGGAATCTCTGGATGATAAGTGAGCTGGGGGTTCTATATACCGGAGCCATCAACGTACCCCTTTCGATCAAATTAACGCCGGAGGAAGTCCGGTTTCGTATCGCTCACTCGGAGTCGCGGATGGTCATCGTTTCACGGCAACAACTACCCAAGGTCAGAGAGGTGGCTTCTTCCATCCCCACCCTGGAAAAGATTATTGTCCTGGACCGTATCGATGATCTGAAAGAGAACGAAGAGTATGTGGAAGATATTCTGGCAAAGGGAGATGAGCTGCTGGAAAAGGATCCCGGGCTGCTGGAAAAAGCAAAAGATGCTGTCGGCGAAGAGGATTATGCCAATATCAGTTACACTTCCGGCACCACTGCCGACCCCAAAGGGATTATCCTGATGCATAAGAACTATGTGGTTAATGTTAACCAGGCCTATAGTTTGTTAGATATCCCTTCCCATTGGATCAGCCTGCTTATCCTTCCATGGGATCATTCTTTTGCCCACACAGCCGGTTTGTACAGTTTCATGGGGAAAGGAGCCAGTATCGCTTCGGTAGCCATCGGCCGGACCCCCATGGAAACCCTCAAGAACATTCCGGTTAATATCAAGGAGATCAAACCACATTTACTTTACAGTGTGCCGGCTCTGGCCAAGAATTTCCGGAAAAATATAGAAAAAGGGATCGCCCAAAAGGGAAAAACCGCAGAAAAACTATTCCGGCATGCCCTGAAAGTTGCTTACCGTTACAACAAGGAAGGGTTCAACAAAGGGAAAGGATTATCAAAACTCCAAAAACCTTTACTCAACCTGTATGATAAGATCCTGTTTTCCAAAGTCCGGGAAAACTTTGGCGGGAACCTGGAATTTTTTATCGGAGGAGGGGCCCTGCTGGACATCGAATTGCAGCGTTTCTTTTACGCCCTGGGCACCCCGATGTACCAGGGGTACGGGTTGTCCGAAGCGGCACCTATTATCTCGGCCAATGGGCCACGCAGACATAAGCTGGGCTCTTCCGGCACCCTCGTCCGGGACCTTGAACTGAAGATCCTGGATGATGATGGAAACGAAATGCCTGTTGGACAAAAAGGAGAAATCGTGGTGAAAGGAGAAAATGTGATGGCGGGTTACTGGAAAAATGAAGAAGCCACACGGAAAACCCTCAAAGACGGATGGCTTTATACGGGAGATATGGGATACATGGACAAAGACGGTTTTCTGTATGTGCTGGGTCGTTTCAAGAGCCTGCTGATCTCCGACGACGGAGAGAAATTCAGCCCGGAAGGTATTGAAGAAGCTTTTACCGACCAGTCGCCTTTGATCGAACAGACCATGCTCTACAATAACCAGGACCCCTATACTGTTGCCTTGCTCTATCCCAATGTCGAAGCCTTGAAAAAACATCTGAAAGAGGCAGGACTGGATCCGGCCGGCGAGGAAGGACAGACAGAAGCCCTGCGTATGATAGGGAATGAACTAAAAGAATACCGTACCGGCGGGAAGTATGCCGATATGTTCCCCCAGCGCTGGATGCCGGCAGCGGTCGGGATACTCGAAGAGGGATTTACGGAAGATAACAAAATGCTGAACTCTACCATGAAAATGGTCCGGGGCAAGATCACGGAACGTTACCGGGAGCTGCTGGATTATCTTTTTACCCCCGAAGCCAAAGAGATCAACAATCCCCGGAACAGGGCGGCCATGAAAAAACTTCTGGAAGGATGACCTGCGAAGGTTGATCCCTTCCCTATCACAGGCTATCATTCTCTCATTCCAATGTTCACGCTTTCATTTTTCAGATTGGCATACGATTTGATAAGCTTATTCCGTTATGTAGTACTTATGATTAAATCCACAGAAGAGTGATGAAAAAAATATCTTTTGCTTTTATTTTCCCGGTACTTCTTCTTTCCGTATCCTGTGCCGATCTGAATGTCAAACCGGATCAACCGGGTCCCGGGGACATCTTACAAACGCCGGAAGAGCTACTGGATGCTTCTGCCAAGCTGTACAGGGGATGGTTCAATGCGGCACACGCCCTGAAGGGCCCTGCCCTGGGACTGGCTACCGCCGCTGACCAGATCACCACCACCAGCGGTGAGGCAGCCGCGGTGGATCTGGCCAAAGAACCCAGGGAAGAATTCCAGAACCAAACCGACTACTCCTTCCTGTATGTCACCAAAGATTTCTGGGGCACCTCGTATCAAGTGATTCTGCTGGCCAATGATGTCCTTCGAAGCATGGAAGGCAAGGAAATCATCCTTTATAACGGACAGGATATCAAACCCATGCTTACCGCCTGGAGCTATTTCGTACGGGGCATCGGTTATGGTTACCTGGGTCTGCTTTTTGACAAAGCCCCCCTGCAAGATATCCATACTCCTCTTCCCAATAATGAATATTCGGATTATCATCAGGTGATCCGGTTTGCCCTGGCTTCCCTGGACAGTGCCATCGTTATAAGCAATAAACACGCTTTTTCCCTCCCTGCCAATTTTATCAGTGGCGTTGCTGTTTCCTCCGACGACTTGTCCGCCCTCGCAGGATCTTTTGCTGCCAGGATATTGTTATCTTCGTCCAGGAACCTGACTGAAAATGAAGTGAATGACTGGCAACGTATTCTCGATTATGCTTCCGGCGGGATAAGCCAGGACCTTTCTCCGGTAACAGATAATGATACCTGGAAGGACGAATACCGGCAATATGCTGCTTCCACCAACTGGGGAAGGGTTGATTTACGCATTATCCATCTCCTGGATCCCGGTTTCCCGGCCCACTGGCCCGACGACAACGCCTCCTGGGAAACCCCCGGTGGCCAGGCACCCGACAGCTCCCTGCTGGAAAGCAATGATGCACGGGCCGTAACGGATTTGGCATGGGATCCTCCTGCTACCGTCAACCCCCCTTACTATCTCAATTCCTTCTATCGTTGCCGAAGATATGACAACTGGCTGGCATCGGCCTCCGGATCTGTGCCCGAATTCACGCAAACCGAGAATGAGCTGATCATGGCAGAAGCATTGGTTCATCTTGGAAATACGGCTGAAGCCGTGGACATACTGAACAGCGGCACCCGCACACAACGCGGACAACTGGCCCCGCTGGATGTTTCCCTCCCCGTCAGTGATGTGCTGGAAGCCATTTTTTATGAACGAGACATTGAGTTGATGCTCACCGGTGTGGGCCTTCCTTTCTTCGATATGCGGCGCAGGGATATGTTACAGAAAGGAACCCCTCTGCATTTTCCCATTCCGGCCAGCGACCTCGAAATCCTGGGGTTGCCCGTTTATACTTTCGGCGGAGTAGATCACGCCGACGGCATCAATACTTCCAACGGAGGATGGAACCAGGGAAATTAAAAGCTACCTGGTTAATGAATTTTTCGTAAACAGGCTGTCGTCAACAGGAGTATTAAATTCCACCCCGGTAAACCTGATCACCTGCTGGCCTCCGTCTGGACCTCTGCCGGCCCCCCGTGCAGTCTGACGGTTTCCACCTCTTCCCGTGCGGGCACTCCGGCGCGCAGTACCTGACCCACTCTCTGTCCGGATCTTGCGTACAAAAGGAATCATAACCCCTTCCACATTCTTGTATTCCTCATATGTTACCAGACGATTCAGGTCATTGCCATTATAGCTCAGGTGGGTGGAGGACTTCAGCAATAAATAATCATTTGCATCGATAAAGAAATGCGTCACCCCTCCGCCGGCATGTGTATAGCTTATTTTATACACCGGCTTGCCATCCATCTCTTCCTTTCCCTCCAGCGAAAGATTATCACGGATATCTTTCCAGGCTGCAAGGGATCCTGCCAGTTGAGCACGTTCTTTTATCATCTGAACAAGCCGCGCCGGCATTTCCTGCACTTCACCCGTCCGGGGTGAGATAAACCATCCCTGGGTTCCGTTAAAAATCTGAATCATCTTACGTCCCTGCATGTCCCCTTCATAACGAATTTTATCTCCTTGCGTCAGGATCGTAAAAGATACTTCCCTGGCGCCGCGCTTGGTTACCCCCTCCATACGGGTTGTTTTTACCGAAGATAACTGATCATAACCGGATGCTTTGGCATGGTTTGCCAGGACATCATCCAGTGACTGGCCCGGAAGAAAACCGGCGGGAACCAGGATCATCAAAAAGAAAAAACTTAATCGTTTCATAGCATTAATATTAAAATTATAATAAAGTCATCAGAATAATTTTTTATTCATAACGCAATGCTTCCATAGGAATCAGGTTGGCGGCTTTACGTGCCGGATACCATCCGAAGAAAATACCCACCAGGGCGGCAAAGACAAAAGCCAGCAAGATGGAATAGGAAGTCACGCTCACCGGCCATCCCAGCAAGGAAACAAACAGCCGGGATGAGCCCACCCCCAGGATCACTCCCAGCAACCCTCCCAGGAAGCTGAGCAAAATGGCTTCCAGCAAAAACTGTCTCAGGATATCTTTACTGCGGGCCCCCACGGCCATACGCAGGCCGATTTCACGGGTACGTTCCGTTACGGACACCAGCATAATATTCATGATGCCGATACCTCCCACAATCAGGGATATGGCTGCGATGCTGGCCAGCAGTCCCACCATGGTATCCGAGGTAGAGGTCAGCATATCCAGGATCTCTTGTTGGTTACGGATACGAAAAGGCACGTCCTCATCATTGCGCGCGATATGCTTGCGTTGTCGCAGCAGATTGTCTATCTCCTGCTGAGCCTGGTCCATCAGTTCCTCCGACGCAGCGGAAACATAGATCATCTGAATACGGGTTGTTTGACCTCTCAGACGGCGCTGTACGGTCTGAAAAGGGGCATAGATGACATCATCCTCATCGGTACCCATGCCCGACTGTCCTTTGGCCTGCATCACCCCGATCACACGAAAAGGGATGTTTCTGATGCGCACCTGTTCCCCGACCGGGTCGGCCCCTTCGCCAAAAAGATTCTTCACCACGGTTTTCCCCAGGACACACACCTTGGTACCCCGGGCCGCGTCTTTATCCGTAAACAATGTTCCGGATTCCATCTTCAGATCACGTATCTTAAAATATTCCGGATAGATTCCGGTGATCTGTGTGTTCCAGTTGTTGGCGCCGGCAATCACCTGTGCACTGGTGCGGGCCACCGGGCTTACATATTTTACCGAAGGGCATTCATCCCGTATCGCCCAGGCATCATCAATCACAAGGCGTTGCCCCGTCCCGGCCCCTGACGACACCCCTCCACGAAAACTGGATCCCGGAAAGACCATCAGCACGTTACTCCCCAGCCCGGCGATCTGTTGTTCGATACTTTTGCGCGATCCCTGTCCGATGGCCAGCATGGCAATCACGGAGGCCACACCGATAATAATGCCCAGCATCGTCAAAAACGAGCGCACCTTGTTTTTACTCAGGGAGCGGTACGCAATAATAAATAAATTGATATAGCTCATGATTGTTCGTTTTCCTGGTATTCTTCTTCCTCTTCATCTTCCTCTGTTGGCAGTTTCTGCAATTCTTCCCATGCATTTTTCCGGTTCCGTACCATCACCTCCCGGTGTATTTTCCCATCCCGGAACATCACATTGCGAGCAGCAAACTGAGAGATATCCGGCTCGTGGGTCACCAGACAGATGGTGATCCCCTTCTCATTCAGTTTCTGAAAAATATCCATGATCTCAAAGCTGGCATGGGTATCAAGGTTTCCGGTAGGCTCATCGGCCAACATAATGACCGGGTTATTTACCAGAGCGCGGGCAATAGCTACGCGTTGTTGCTGTCCTCCGGAGAGTTGATTGGGGTAGTGCATCATCCTGTCGGCCAGGCCCACCATCTCCAGGACATGTCGGGCTCGTTCAAGACGTTCTTTTTTCTTAATGTCCCTGTTATAAAACAAAGGCAGCTCAACATTTTCCAGGGCTGTGGTACGTGCCAGCAGATTATACGTCTGGAACACAAATCCGATCTTGCGATTTCTCAGATGGGCCAGATCATCACGGCTGAGTGTACTCACATCCACACCATCCAGATAATATTTCCCCGAAGTAGGCAGGTCCAGGCATCCCAGAATGTTCATGAAAGTGGATTTTCCCGACCCGCTGGGTCCCATGATAGCGACAAACTCTCCGGCATACACATCCAGATCCACCCCACGCAGGGCATGGACTTTGACCTCTCCCATGTCATACACTTTCACCAGCGACCGCACCTTAATAATATTCTTATCCATCATATCCCTGTTTATCTTCTCCCTCTTCCGAACTTCGGCAGGAACGGACTGCGCTGCATCTGAGAGGAGGAGTCTTGTTTCTTTTCCGATGACATACTATACCCGGTAACCACTTCCATACCTTCCTTCACTGTCCTGCCGGAAATCTCGGTGTACCTGCCGTCAGACAGACCGGTACGGACGCGCATGGGACGGAGGTTGTTATTTTCCAGAACCCATATGTTTCCTACGGTTACTTTCCGGGAAGCCTGCCTTCCGCCGGAAGCTCCGCCTCCTCCATTCATAAAAGC
>JANTHB010000046.1 GCA_024762655.1 Bacteroidales bacterium | reverse complement strand
CCCGGATGTACGGCCGAAGCCTGCAATCTCAGAGATCATTATCAGGAACTTTTGGAAAAAGGATTTGCCATCGTAGGGGTCAGCCCGGACAGTGTGAAATCACACCAGAACTTCGCCGGAAAATATAACCTGCCCTTTCCGCTCATTGCCGATCCTGAAAAGAAGATCCTGAATGATTACGGGGTGTGGGGCGAGAAGAAAAACTACGGAAGGGTCTATATGGGTGTACACCGTACGACCTTTGTCCTGGACGAAAACGGAAAGATACTAAAGGTTTACACCAAAGTCAGAACCAAAGAGCATACGGAACAAATATTAAAAGACATGGAAGAATAATATTACCTCCCCTTCCACAGTATCGCTATTTTTTATATTTTAAGCCTGTCATTCGAAAGATATATACTAAAAACAATGGTTTATCATGGATAAAGAAAACAAAGAAACAAACATTAGCAAGGAAAAACTGAAAGCGCTTCAACTAACGATAGATAAGATAGAAAAAGGTTTCGGCAAAGGCACCATCATGAAACTGGGGGATCATGCCGTTATGGATGTTCCTTCGATTTCGTCGGGTTCCATTGCCCTGGACATGGCCCTGGGCATAGGCGGATATCCCCGCGGACGGGTTGTCGAGATTTTCGGACCGGAGTCTTCCGGGAAAACCACCCTGGCCCTGCACGCCATTGCCAGCGCCCAGAAAGCCGGAGGGATCGCTGCTTTCATTGATGCGGAGCACGCGTTTGACCGTTTTTACGCCGAGAAACTGGGCGTGGATACGGAAAACCTGCTGATCTCCCAGCCTGACAACGGCGAACAGGCCCTGGAAATCACCGACCATCTGATCCGCTCGGGAGCCATAGACATTGTCGTGATCGACTCGGTGGCAGCCCTCACCCCGCGCGCTGAGATCGAAGGGGAAATGGGAGATTCCAGCATGGGCCTCCAGGCCCGCCTGATGTCACAGGCCCTGCGTAAACTTACGGCCAATATCAACAAAACCAACACCTGTTGCATGTTTATCAACCAGTTGCGCGAAAAAATAGGGGTCATGTTCGGGAACCCGGAAACCACCACCGGCGGAAATGCCCTGAAGTTTTATGCTTCCGTACGCCTCGACATACGGCGTATTGGCCAGATAAAAGAAGGGGACGACATCCGGGGAAACAGAACCCGCGTAAAAGTGGTGAAAAACAAGCTGGCCCCTCCATTCCGGAAAGCCGAATTCGATATCATGTATGGAGAAGGCATCTCCCTGACCGGTGAGGTCATCGACCTGGGCGTGGAAAAAGGAATCATACAAAAAAGCGGTTCCTGGTTCAGCTACGGAGAGACCCGCCTCGGACAAGGCCGCGAGACCGTACGAAAACTGCTGGCCGACAATCCCGAGCTGCTCGACGAACTGAAAGAAAAGATCGTGCAGGCTTTTCAGGAAGAAGAAAATAAGTAAACGATGATCGATGACTGATGATTGATGAACGACGTAGGATGAGGGATGAGAGATGAGCGATGAGAGAGGAGAAGGGAGAGAGGAATTTTGTATTGCTTCGAAGATAATATTATAAATTACAAAATTTTACGCCGGTGAAATATTTTATCCCTCTTTTATGGGTCATCGCTCTGGTTTCCTGCAACCAGACCCGGACCACAGAGCACAAAGAAAACCGGGTTGAAAAACCGGATTTTTCCAACAAACTTACGCCTGACGAAATCACAGGAGGGAAGCTTACCGCGGAGATCATGTGGAAGTTCGGCCGGATCTCCGATCCGCAGGTTTCTCCCGACGGAAAGACCATTATGTTCAGCATCACGCATTATGACGCAGGCACCAACAAGAGCACTACGCATATCTATGCGATCCCCGTTGCCGGAGGCGAGGTGCGCCAACTCACCCAAAGCACAGGACACCAGATGCATGCACGCTGGATCCCGGGCACCCGTCGTATCGGGTATCTGTCGGACGAAGGAGGAGAAATGCAACTCTGGGAATGCAATGCGGACGGATCCATGCCCCATCAGGTAACCTCGGTAAAAGGAGGCATATCCGCTTTCGCCTACGCTCCCACCGGAGATAAGATCTGGTACACCCATGATGTACAGATCGACAAAACCACACAGGACCTGTATCCGGATCTTCCCAAAGCCAGGGTGCATATCATCAACGATCTGATGTACCGTCACTGGGATCATTGGGAAGACGGGGCTTACAGCCATATTTTTGTAGCGGACTACGGGAACGGCCAGATCCGCAACGAAAAAGACATCATGGAGAAAGAGGCTTATGACGCACCCCTCTCTCCCTGGTTTGACGATGCAGAGATCACCTGGAGCCCTGACGGGAAAAGTGTAGCCTACACCTGCAAGAAGCTGAAAGGAAGAGACTATGCGCTCAGCACCAATTCCGACATCTATGTTTATACCCTTGCGACCGGTGAGACCACGGATATTACCGGGGATAACCCCGGCTATGACAAATATCCGGTGTATTCTCCCGACGGCAGGAAAATTGCTTACCGTAGTATGGCCACTCCCGGTTATGAGTCGGATAAAGACCGGTTGATGATTTATGATATAGCCTCCGCCGGGGCCGTCGATATGACGAAAGACTTCGATCAGAATGCCGGCTCCATGGTCTGGACCCCCGACGGAAGGAAAATCTACTTCATCAGCGGGATCCATGCTACCTACCAATACTTTGTGTTGGATGTTTCCTCGGGGAAAATCGACCAGGTCACCAAAGGAACACATGATTTCACCACCATCGCTTTATCCGGCAACCAGCTCATCGGAGAAATGATGTCCATGTCCATGGCCCCCGAGATATTCACCACCAATACGAATACCGGCGAATACAGGCAACTCACCTTTGTCAACAAAAACATTTATGACAACATCCGGATGGGTACGGTAAAAAAGCGTTGGGTCGGGACCACGGATCACCTGAAAGAGCTGGTATGGGTGATTTATCCGCCGGACTTTGATTCCACGAAGGCGTACCCTGCCCTGCTTTATTGCCAGGGAGGGCCACAGAGTGCGGTCAGTCAGTTTTGGAGCTATCGCTGGAATTTCCAGATCATGGCCGCCCACGATTATATCATTGTGGCCCCCAACCGCCGGGGCTTACCGACTTTCGGGCAGGCCTGGAATGCGGAGATCTCAGGGGATTACGGAGGACAGAACATGAAAGACTATCTCAGCGCCATCGACACCCTAAAAAAAGAGCCTTATATTGATGAAAACAGACTGGGCGCCGTCGGCGCCAGCTACGGAGGTTTCTCCATATTCTGGCTGGCCGGTCATCATCACAAACGCTTTAAGGCTTTTATCGCCCACTGTGGTATCTTTGACTTTGAAAGCATGTACACCTCCACCGAAGAGACCTTTTTTGTCAACCACGACCTGGGCGGTCCTTACTGGGACAAGAACAACAAGGTCGCACAGCGTTCGTATGCCACTTCACCCCACAGGGCCGTGCAGAACTGGGACACGCCCATCCTGATCATTACCGGCGAAAGAGACTTCCGGATCCCATACACCCAGGCCCTCGAAGCTTTCGGAGCTGCCCGCCTGCGTAATATCCCGGCCCGCCTGCTCGTATTCCCCGATGAGACCCATTTCGTCACCAAACCCCAGAACGCCATTCTCTGGCAACGGGAATTCTTCGGATGGCTGGATAAATGGCTGAAAGAGTAAGAAAAGGATAAGGATGAAGTGTTGAGAAAGTACACTGGTGTCCGGGATAAATATTTTTTGCCGGAGACTATTGAAAATATACATATTTAAATACATCTTTAAATATTTATTTAAATACATATTTTCTCTTATCCCCTGACATTATTCTCTTGCTCTCTTCGTCCCTTCGTCTCTTAGTCCCTTAGTCTCTTGTCTCTTGTCTCTTGTCTCTTGTCTCTTGTCTCTTGTCTCTTGTCTCTTGTCTCTTGTCTCTTGTCTCTTGTCTCTTAGCTCCTGGCTCAAAGCTCTTAGCTCTTTTCTCCTCTCCTCCATCTTTTCCAGGATGATTGCCAGTTTCTGTTCCTGCGGCAGGTTGGCATCTATCCATACAATAGGTACACCCCTTTTTTCCATGCCTCTGAACCAGGTCATTTGCCGTTTGGCAAACTGATGGATGGCGGTCTCCAGTTTCCGGACCATCTCCTCATAAGAAAGCTCTCCTTTCAGATACAGTGCAATATACTTGTACTCCAGACCATAATAAATCAAAGTATCAAAGGATACTCCCTTTTGAAGCAATGTTTCCACTTCTTCGATCATCCCTTCCTTGAGCCGGCGGTGTAATCTTTGAGATATGTTGGCCCGCCGGGTTTCCCGGTCAACCTGAAGTCCGAAGATCAAGGGATGTAATTCGGGGAAACGGGGTTCTTTTTCAGGATGGGATGCATAATAGTGTTCTATTTCCAGGGCACGGACGACCCTTTTGCGTGTATCCAGATCCGTAGTATTATGCAGTTTTTTGTAGGAAGCCAGCATGCCGGCCAGTTCCTCCATGGTTTTGTTCCGCAGCGTTGCACGAAACGCCGGATCTACCGGTACTTTAATCAGTTTATATTCCCGCAGCACGGCTTCAATGTAAAGCCCGGAGCCTCCCACCAGTACCGGCATTTTTCCCCTGGCACGAATATCTTTATATGCCCGGAAAAAATCCCGTTGAAATTCAAAGACATTGTATTTCTCCCCCGGATCCCGTATATCTATCAGATGGTATGGAACCGTCTCTCCTTCCACCCGAAAGTCCCGGAGATCTTTGCCTGTCCCGATATCCATTTCCCGGTACACCTGGCGGGAATCCCCGCTGATTATCTCGCCATCGATGGTATGTGCGAGTACAGCCCCCAGACGTGTTTTGCCCGAAGCCGTAGGCCCGGTAATAACCAGAAGATTACAACATCCTGAAGTCATTCTTCCATAGTATCTTGCGGTTCCCCGGGTTCCTCGGGTCGTACCTCTTCTTTTTCACTCACAACTTTCATCTCTTCCGGCTTTTGCCCCGTGGGTATTATACCTTCGGGTTTCCGGGGCTTCTTTCTGAACAACGCCGAAACCACACAAATAAACAGAGCTACCAACCCTCCGGCCAGAAACGAAAACAAAACGATCAGTCCCGACTGACTGTCATAATTCCACTTCATGAAGCGAATGGAGACGGCCTGGTTGTTCTGGGCAATAAAGATGGCGAGAAGCACAAAAAAACCCGCGATAATAATGATGTTTATAATCTTTCTGAAGCTCATGGCATTTCTATTGATATGATAAAAACTTTTCTTTCCTCTCTCCCTTTCATTTGCTACTGCATTCTTTCTTTCCCAAAACCGGAAAGGGTTGCTTTTCCGACTTCACGCCAGGTAACAAGATGCAGGTTATACTTTTTCAGCATTTTCTTACAAGCCGGAGAAGTCACAAAATCGAGATCGCGTTGGCGCCAGGCGCCGTTAAAGTATGGGTGATCCACCGTTACTGCCTGCAACTCATCGTTGTCTATCCCGAGGTGAACGATCAGTTCATTCAGACCCGGTTTCATCGATTTTAATATACTCTCATACTTTTCTTCCCATTTTTCAGGGGGCGTATCTTCCGTGATCATAAAAAGATTATCTACAAACCACGGCTGGTCTTTCACGGCAGCCTGCAACTCAGGATAGGCCCCGATCATATTTTTTGGTACCAACACCGGCAGATGATAATACTGTCCGAGTTTCAGATAAAGTTTGAAAAGTCCGGGCGTTCTGAATAAGGTACCCATATGTGAGTCGAGATGCGAGGGTTTGAGACCCAGCGCTATGGCCCTGTCTATCTGAGCTCTGAGTTCGGCCTCAACTTCTTTCAGGTTATCCTGTTTTGCCGCCACCTGATCGGAATGTGGAAAATAACCCTGGTCATCCAGAAGAGAAGGAATCTTATCCGAAGGAAGGACCCCGTCCCAGCGGTAGTAATTCCACTCGGCGGTAAGGGTCAGGTGAATGCCTGCATCCGCATCGGGATGTTTTACAGCCCAGGCGATAAAAGCATCACTCCACGGGCATGGCACCATCAGGCTTGTGGATGAAATAGCCCCTGCATCAAAGGCTTTCTCCGTTGCCATGTTTTCCGCATTGCACATCCCTGCATCATCGGCATGGATGATCAGCAGTTTGGCATCCTTCGGATAACCAAGTTTTTCAGCCAGCGTTTTCTGGCCCTGAAGTCCCGGCCAGAACAAAAAGAACACCATCAGGGTTGAAAGGGCAGATAAAGACTTAAACCTTTTCATTTTTTAATGTTTTTAAATTACAGCAAAGTACAATACCATTAAACCCAAAAAAAGAATCTTTTCGTTAGTAAAGATACGATTTCTTAGTAATATCCTTAATTTTGTCCTCATGATCCATAAAAAGATTGAGATACGGAACAGGAAAGCCTCTTTTCTCTATGAATTCCTGGAAAAGTTCATTGCGGGGATCCAGCTTACGGGTACGGAAATCAAGTCCATACGCAATGGAAAGATAAGCCTGACGGATGCCTATTGCTATTTCCGGGATCATGAATTGTGGGTAAAAAACATGCATATTGCAGAATATGAATACGGCACATACACCAACCACGATCCGGACCGGGACCGCAAATTGCTGTTGAAAAGGCAGGAATTGAAACGACTGGAGAAAAAAGTCAATGAACGGGGATATACCATTGTGGTTCCCCGGCTTTTTATCAACGACCGGGGGCTGGCAAAGGTAGAGATCGCCCTGGCCCGGGGCAAGAAAGAATATGACCGGCGGGAAGATATCAAGCGCCGGGATGCCAAAAGAGATATGGACCGGATGGCTAAATATTAATAACTAAAGTTTCGCACTGGATTAAAAAATTTATTTGTCTGGAATATATTATGTTAGTACAATATAAACCTTTGCGGTTCTTCGCGACTTCTTTGCGAATCTTGGCGGAATAGCTGTTACGCAGAGTTACGCAAAGAAAACGCAAAGTTGCGCCAAGTTGGGTTTAACAAAAAAATGAAATCTGCAAAACGTAGATAATCAATGAAATATAAAATCTACAGTTTGTTTGATAAAATAATTCTTAATCAAGAAGCAAAATGTGCGAAGCTTTAATTAATAACCAAACATGAACACTACTCCCCTGCTTATCATTCTGTTGTTTCTGACCGTCTTCCCTGAAGGAAAAGCCCAGACGTCCGGGGTGGATCACTGGGAAACGGTGGTTTTTTCCGGGGATGTCTGGGCCTATTATCCGGGCGTTGCGGAACCTCCCACCGACTGGATACAAACGGATTTTAATGACACGACCTGGCTTTCCGGCCCCGGCAGTATCGGGTACGGCGATGGGGATGACCGGACCGTAATCGACCCTGTCCTCTCTGTTTATCTGCGCAGAAAGTTCCGGATCCAGCAAAAGTCAAACCTTGCCGCCGCAATCCTGAACATGGATTATGATGATGCTTTTGTTGCTTACCTCAACGGGGTGGAGATCGCCCGTGCCAACATAGGAACCCCCGGGGTCCGCCCCACCCACGATCAGGCCAGCACCACATGGCATGAAGCGTTGCTATACCAGGGAATCGCTCCGGAGAGCTTTCCCTTATCCCCGGAAGCCCTGGATACCTTATTGAAAGAAGGAGAGAATGTTCTGGCTGTCGAGGTCCATAACCATGATATCGGTTCTTCAGATCTTACGGCAGCTCCTTTTTTCACGGTTGGGGTCAAAGACACTTCTTTTACCTATCGCACCCCGCCGTCCTGGTTCAAAACGGTGGAACCCCTCTCCTCCTCTAACCTGCCTCTTATTCTCATTAACACACATGGGCAGACGATCCCGGACGAACCACGCATCACAGCCGACATGAAAGTCATCAATTACGGCCCGGGGTTAAGAAACCACCCGGATGACATCCCCAATGACTATAACGGCCGCATAGCGATTGAGATTCACGGAGAATCATCCACCATGTTTCCCAAAAAATCCTATCGTTTGGAGACCCAGGACAGCCTGGGAGAGAATAACAATGTATCCCTGTTGGGCATGCCGAAAGAAAATGATTGGATCTTATATGGCCCGTATAGTGACAAAAGCCTGATACGCAATGCGCTGATCTATCGCCTGAGCAATGATATCGGCAGATATGCACCCCGTACACGATTTTGTGAACTGCTGCTAAACGGGGAATACATGGGATTATATTTACTGACAGAAAAGATCAAAAGAGACAAGCACCGGGTACCTATTAAAAAACTGCACCCGGAAGACACCCAGTATCCAGGCATCACGGGAGGATATATCCTCAGAGTGGATAAGACGCATCCCGGCGATTACGGATGGACCTCCATGCCCAGCCCTATGGCCCCGAATGAAAACTATATCTTCTTTCAGTATCAATATCCCCGGTACAATGAAATGCCGGCAGTACAAAAACAATACATCAGAAACTATATTTTACTATTTGAATCGACACTGAACAGTGCCTCTTTCACCTCGCCGACAGAGGGCTATGCCAAATACATCAATACGGGTTCTTTTATTGATCATCTGATTCTTAACGAAACAGGCAAAAATGTAGATGCATATATTTTCAGTGTCTACATGTACAAAGACGTAGATACGGCCGGAGGAAAACTGAATATGGGCCCTTTATGGGATTTTAATCTGGCCTTTGGCAATGTCAATTACCTGGAAAACTCCCAGTACGCACCCGGCTGGACCTATCAGGATCAATACCGTATGTATTGGTACCGCAGGTTGATGGAGGACCCGCAGTTTGTCAATCATCTGAAATGCAGATGGGACACGTTGCGTCAGCAACTGTTAAGCAATGACAGGATACAGTTTGTCATTGATTCTCTGGTCTCGGTAATCGATGAAGCACAGGTCCGTAATTTTGCCCGGTGGCCCGTATTGGGAGAATATGTCTGGCCCAATCAGTTTATCGGCGACACCTACCAGGAAGAAGTGACTTTTCTCAGAAACTGGATCTTTTCCCGGCTGGAATGGATGGACAATCATATGCCGGGAGATTGTCAAGCCTGGACCCGGATCCGAAAGCAGAAATCCTCCTCAGGGATGATCATCTATCCAAACCCCTTTGACCGCGGGATCCATTTTGTCTTTGAAGGTTTGAAAGACCCTGTTTTCACAGTTGGGATATACGACCTTACCGGACGACAGGTAGCTCTCCTGGACGGACGCAACAGTTACCCCGACCCGCAGGGTTATCGCCTCGACTGGAACGGATCTGCATTAAAACCGGGGATTTATCTTATCCGGGCCGTCGCCCGTGATCACATCCTGTATACCGGGAAAATAATTAAGAAATAACCGGAGCATCCTTATTTGTTTCCTTTGCACGCGTTCGGATACCCCGGGGAAAGCATCCCTACTGGGTAAAATAAAAGTCCATCAACTCATAGATATCCTGCAACGACAATACGGTCTGGTAGTCGAAATATTTATCGATGGTGTTCAGCAGTTCGTCAAAAGAGATCTCTCCATTGTGATCGAGATCAACTTCCCTGAATTTGGCCGGAATCTTCTTATTCCCTGCGAGGGAATGAGCAGCACCGGTCTGCAGATAATAGTCATAGTCGGAAAGACTTGCCGCCTTTTTATAATCCAGGATGCTCATCAATAACGAATCGCTCAACTGAAGACCTCTTTCATCGGTGGGGACCCCCGGCGGGGAATTGATTTCCTTGTCGAGATAATCAGGGGTCCCGTCCTGGTCGCTGTCCAGCGGGCAACCGGTTGAATCTACCGGAACTCCGGGCGGGGTGGAGGGACACTGGTCATTAAAATCAAGCACCCAATCCTTATCTACATCCCCCGAGATCACATCATCATCGGGGATCTCGGCATACATCCTCTTCACTTTTTTAAACTCGGGGTCGGAAAACAGATCCAGGTGCAAAGTGAAAAAAGAAAAGGTGAAATAATCATTTCGCCGGTTTGCATGCACTCCTGCACTGTTTTTACTCACATTATCAATAAGATCCGTTGAGGTAAGATGGATTGAGGTGCCCAACCGCAGGGAAACCCTCTCTGAAATATCTGCTTCAAAACCCAGTTCAACAGGTATCCCGAAGGCATATCCAGAGTAATTCCCCGTGCCGTACATATCCAGACTCCGCAGATCCGTTTCGTATTGATAATCCTGCGATATGATCTGTCCCGACTGATTACGGATGGTCCCGTCTTCATCATAAACATAATATGCTCCATCTGGTCCTTTCAGATCGCCCTTGGGGTTAAAAAAGAAGGTTTCTATCCCCACGGAGATATAAGGAAATACGTCTGAACGTTGGCGGTATAAATGAAAAAAATCATAGGATACCGACGCCCCGAAAGAAGATATATCGGTATAAAAGTTCAAATGATTGCCGGAAGCTCCCTGGTTCCCGCTTAAACTTCCTTTCAGGATGTTAAAATCAATTTTATATAAATGACGTTTATCCAGAAAAGAAGACACGGTGATCCGCAAGCCCGGGTTGTTGGTAAAGAAATGCCAATAGTTATTTTGCACATCTCCCAGGAAAGAAAATGCTCCCATACCGATCCCGACAACAGGCTTATACTCCGGATTCTCTACCTTTATCGTTTCCGTCAAAAGGCTGTCATAATAATTTTCCTGACCGTACATGGAAGGGTGTACAACGGATAAGAAAAGAAACAAAACAGACAAATATAAAAGCCGGTGCTTCATTTGATCCGTAGTTTCATATGATCTTTTTTAATTTTGACTTTATCACCTGGTTATTTAAACCATTTTTGTCCCGTACGGTCCAGTGCCTCACGTACGGAAATCCTTTTTCCGTTATCATAAGCCGTCACAAAAGCCGAATCTATGTCGGTGGTCTCTTTCAAATGACTCACAAAGGCACGGGCATCTTTATACAAAGTAAATGTCCCGGTAGTATACTTAAATAAGCCGTTTACTTCTTCCCGGTATATTTTCCCCGGAATATGGTGTTTTCTGATATAGCTTTCTATCTGCACCGGATTTCTGGTGGCCAGGACCTGTACCCTGAAATAGATCCCTTCTGCAGCAGAGGCAGGATGCTGCACGATTTCCGTAGGTTGACCCGGTTTATTTTCAGAAACGATCTTTGTTTCCTCCCGGGTCCGGGCCTGGTTTTTCTCCAAAGATGCAGCGGTAGCAGGAGGCGTTGTCATGGCGGTTGCAGATTGTTTTGAAGCTGTCGTATTGCTTTCCCGGCGAGGTTGTGCAGAAGTTTCTGCCATCCGCTGCGTTCCTGCAGCCTTATCCAGTTTTGCCAGCAGGGAGGCATATTCTTTCCCCGAAGCATGCAGCGGTATCTTTTCCCGCACCGGGATAATCTTTTTCGAAGCCGGCCGGTCCTTCATCATATAGGAAAATATTCCCGTCACATGCGGGGGTTCCGGTGTATTTTTATCTACCGGGAGCAGTTTATAGGCAACCACAAACAGGGTATCCTCCGGCATGGTCATCCAGATATATTTCAGTTGGCCGCTACGATAGGAAAATATGGATCCTTTTCCCTCAACGTTCTCGGCGATGTACCCGGAAGGGATGGTCTCTTCCACGCGGGCCAGTTTTTTCACAAAACCCCGTTTCACCAATATCCGTACAATCCATCCGCTGCCGTCTTTGGCTTTCTGGGGCACCTGACGGTATACCACCAGTCTGGAATCTGTGGCTACGACCGGAGCGCCGCCTCCGGAAGTTGTGGCCACACCCGGGGCAGAAGCCTGCGGAGAAGCCAGGATGGTGATGGATTTTTCGGGAACCGTCACTTCTTCCCTCTCACCGTTATTTATGTAGGAAAATATGCCCGAAAAGCGGAAAACCCCCTGTAAACGGATATCCGGGATCAGGGAATACTCTACTGTAATATTTTCCTGTGCAGGCAGTTTCAACCAGATAAAATTCACCTCACCGTCCTTGAAAGTAAAATCCGAATTGGCCGATTGTCCGGGTTCAACTTTAAATCCCGGGGGGATTTTTTGTTTGAAGCGTGCAAAATCAGAATGTTTCCCTTTATGGATAACCACCTTTACAGGTATTTTATCACCTGCCTGCGCTTGTCCGGGCAGGGAATAAGACACAGAAATATCCTGGGCTGATACAATCATGGTAGAAAGGATCAGCAACCCGGCCACAGAAAAGAAATAAATAATATTCCGCATCACATTACGATTAAAAATTGGGTTTCAACATATACTTTGAGTAAAAATGATCGATCTCCCTGACAGCGTCTTCGGCGGTATCCACGATTGTAAACAGATCCAGGTCTTTCTCGCTGATATTATGTTCTTTTTGCAACATAACCTCTTTGATCCATGCTACCAGTCCCGTCCAATATTCCCGGCCTACCAGGATGATGGGAAACCTCGCGATCTTCCCTGTCTGGATCAGCGTAATCGCTTCGAACAACTCATCGAAGGTACCAAAGCCGCCGGGTAACACGATGAATCCCTGGGCATACTTCATAAACATCACTTTACGGACGAAAAAATAGTCGAACGTGATCAATTTATCAGGATCAATAAAAAGATTGGATTCCTGTTCAAAAGGCAGGGCGATATTGATCCCTACCGATTTCCCGTGGCCTTTTTTGGCACCCATATTGGCCGCCTCCATAATACCCGGCCCCCCGCCGGTGATGACACCATAGCCTCTTTGTGTCAACCGGAAGGCGATCTCTTCGGCCAGATGAAAATACTTGTTATCGGGTTGTGTACGGGCCGAGCCGAAGACAGATACACAGGGGCCGATACGGCTCAGTTTCTCAAAACCCTCCACAAATTCGGATAAAATTTTAAACACCTGCCAGGAATCCGACACTTTGATCTCCTGCCAGGATTTTTCTTCGAAGGCCTCTTTGATTCTTTCTTCTCCGCTCGTCATAAGATCCTGTTAAACATTTATCATAAAATACTGTCAACTAACAAAAATAGTCAAAAATTCATTTAAACCAATTTTAACTCTTCTTCCAGAAAACGGGCGGTAAAGCCTTTGCCGTTGCGGACAACCTCCTCGGGGGGTCCCGTAGCTACCACCTCGCCGCCATGCACCCCGCCTCCCGGCCCCAGGTCTATGATATAATCCGCTGTTTTGATCACGTCCATATTGTGTTCAATTACCATAACCGTATTGCCCCGGTTCACCAACGACTGGAGTACATCGAGCAACATCTTCACATCCGCAAAATGCAGGCCTGTCGTAGGTTCATCGAGGATATACAGGGTCTTGCCCGTGCTTTTCCGTGCGAGCTCAGATGCCAGTTTCACCCGTTGTGATTCCCCTCCGGAGAGGGTCGTGGATGGCTGTCCCAGAAAAACATATCCCAGCCCGACATCCTGCAGGGTCTTTAGTTTCTGGTAGACAGAAGGGATGTTCTCAAAAAAACCCACCGCCTCATTGATGGTCATATTCAGCACATCGCTGATGCTTTTACCCTTGTATTTCACCTGCAAGGTCTCCCGGTTATATCTTTTTCCGTTGCATACATCACAGTGCACATAAACATCGGGAAGGAAATTCATTTCGATGGTTTTCACGCCGGCCCCCTGACAGGCTTCACATCTTCCTCCTTTCACATTGAAAGAAAACCTGCCGGGTTTATATCCCCGCACCCTGGCTTCGGGAGTCTGGGCAAACAGATTACGGATTTCGGAAAAGACGCCTGTATAGGTGGCAGGATTTGAGCGGGGTGTTCTGCCCAAGGGAGACTGGTCCACTTCGATCACTTTGTCAATATGTTCCAGTCCGGTAATCCTGTCATAAGGCAGGGGGTCTTCCAGTGCCCGGTACAACCGCTTTTTAATGATCCGTTGCAAGGTCATATGCAGGAGGGTGGATTTTCCCGATCCGGAGACTCCCGTAATACAGGTCAGCACCCCCAGGGGAAAGGAGACATCTATGTTCTTAAGATTGTTGCCGCGTGCCCCTGTAATACGGATCATTTTCTCTCCGGCAGTTCTTCTTTCCTGCGGTACGGGAATTTCTTTTTCCCGCCGCAGGTACATCCCTGTAAGTCCTTTGGATTGCGCCACCTCCGAGGGTGTTCCCCGGGCGACAACCTCCCCGCCTTTCCTGCCGGCCAAAGGGCCCATGTCCAGCACATAGTCTGCCGACATGATCATCTCGCGGTCATGTTCCACCACAATCACCGAATTTCCGGCATCTCTCAATTGCTGCAGGGAATGTATTAGCCGGAGGTTGTCCCGCTGATGCAGTCCTATGCTGGGCTCATCCAGAATATACAATACATGGACCAGCTTGGAGCCAATCTGTGTAGCCAGCCGGATACGCTGGCTTTCGCCGCCCGAGAGCGTTCTGGCACTACGGTCCAGCGACAGGTAATCCACCCCGACATCCAATAAAAACTTCAGACGCACCCGTATCTCTTTCAACACCTCAGAAGCAATTTTTTTCTCCCGTTCCCCCAGATGATCCGGAAGCTCTTCTATCCAATGATACAGCGAAGAGATGTCCATAGCGGCCAACTCGGCAATATTCTTATCATGAATGCGGAAATACAATGCCTCTTTCTTCAGTCTTGACCCTTTGCACTCCGGGCAGGCAACGTACCTGACAAAATTCTTTACCCTTGACTTTTTTCTGCCCCTGTTATTTTCCTCATGGTTCATGCCCAGGATAAAATTGACAATCCCGTCAAAACTGAGAAAATAATTGGTTGAGATTCCCAGGTTTGTATTTACCAGCCGGAACGATTCTTCCGATCCATACAGGATGACATCCATCGCTGCTTTGGGAATATCTTTCACCGGAGTGTCCAGCGAAAAGGCATATTTCTGAGCGATGGCTTCCAGTTGCCAGAAAATCAGGGAGCTTTTATAGGGGCCCAACGGCTCGATGGCTCCTTTTCGTATGCTTTTTCCGGTATCGGGAATGATCTTGCTCACATCGGCTTCAGGCACGGTCCCCAGGCCGTTGCATACCGGGCAGGCCCCCTGCGGCGAGTTGAAGGAAAAAGTATGCGGCGCCGGTTCGTTATAGGATATGCCGGTGGTCGGGCACATCAGTTTTCTGCTGAAAAAGCGCAGTTCATCGGTTTCCGTATCCCACACCTGGATCACCCCATCTCCGTATTTCATCGCCGAGGATATGGACCGTGCCAGTCTTTTATCATCCACCTCCTTTAGGGTCATTTTATCCACGACCAGCTCAATGTAATGGGTCTTGTACCGGTCCAGTTTCATATCCGGCACCAGCTCTATCAGCGCTCCGTCAATGCGCATATTCAAAAACCCTTTCCGCATCATTTGCAAAAACAACTCCCGGTAATGACCTTTTCTTCCACGTACCAAAGGAGCCAGGATCATTACCTGCCTGTTTGCAAATGTTTTTTTTATCAGGCTGACGATCTGTTCATCGGTATAGCGCACCATCTTCTCTCCCGTTTTATAGGAATAGGCAGTGGCAGCGCGGGCATAAAGCAGCCGGAGAAAATCATAGATCTCGGTAATGGTCCCGACCGTTGACCGGGGGTTTTTTCCGGTGGTTTTCTGCTCAATGGCAATCACCGGCGAAAGGCCTGTGATCTTGTCCACATCCGGCCGTTCCATCTGTCCGAGATAGTGGCGGGCATAGGCTGAGAAGGTCTCCATATACCTTCGTTGTCCCTCGGCATGAATGGTATCAAATGCCAGAGAAGATTTTCCGGACCCACTCAGACCCGTGATCACTACCAGTTTGTTACGGGGGATGGAGACATCTATGTTTTTAAGGTTATGGACACGGGCACCATATACTTCAATGGCAGAAGATCCTTTCCCTCCAATACCTTTGGATACTACCTTATCCCTCTTTTTCCTCACAACAGCGCTTCCGGTTTCCATAAACGGTAAAACAGCAAAATTAAGCTAAATTTTACAATCCGGAAAGCTTTTTAATCTCCGGATTTTATCGTTTCGTAAAAAAAAAAAAGCAGAGGAAAGAGCCCTCTGCTTCAGGAATAGGTAAGGTTAATATAGGGAGATTAAAAATAGAAGCTCATACCGCTGTATATACCTATAGAATAAGGATGTGTTGACATCTCAGGACTTTTATAGACAGGGTTGAGGTAATACTTCACAACCGGCTCCAGTCTGAGCCGGAGGGTTGTTGAGAGGTTATAAGAGAGACCCAGGCCGAAAGTTCCGTTAAAATTTGTTTTTTGCAGTTCGTACAAGTCTCCGATCAGTGTGGTCCCCTGGCCTGTGATCACGGAAGTCTGTCCCTTCACCAACACACTTGTCCCCATGCCTCCTATAATATTCAGTCCCATGGTTTTATCAATCACTTTGTACCGAAGCAGTATCGGTATTTCGACGAACTCCAGGTCCTGTTTCAGCCGGGCATCCACCGGTTCATACGTATCCGCTCCAAGACGGATCAGGAGAAACTCCACCTGATCATTTCCCCCCGGGGCTTTCCGGTTTGCAACAAACACAGGTGTTCCGCTATAGCCCAGTTTCCCTTCGGAAACCTGGATAAAATCATTTCCTTTGGATTCCAGGGTCGCCAATCCCCCGCTTTTTTTCATTCTGAATGCCACCACATCGCTCACCTCCTGTCCCAGGCGATAATACCCTATCCCGCTCTGCACGGTGAAGCGCCGGCTTCTTTCATAGAAAAAGGAGACATTTCCGGCAAACGAAACAATCCCGTTTTCCACAGCATTCATATAAGACAAAATCACAGGACTGCCTTCCGAGAGATGTCTGTAAGCATATACCGGTCCAAAATCCCCTCCGATGCCCCAGGTTCCTTTTTTCGCAGGTTGATTTTTCAGGACAGGAGACACAGGCAGCGCCTCTGCCTGAATATACTGATTCATCAAATTATGATCCAGGGTAGGAGCTACATGCTTTTGTCCGTATAATACAACGGCATTTTTAGGGGTCAGGAAAGCCATCTGCGTGGCAGGAATTGCCGGCGCTGCTTTTCCGGTCATGACAGGCGTTCCGGTAGTCACCGGTGCCCTGTGGAAGGCAGGGTACAGAGGCGTTGCTTTGCTTTGCTTTACCGCCTCCGCCGGGGCTGTATTTTCTGCACTTCTCTTTCCTGCCGGACGTTCCGTTTTCCGGATGGTTTCTCCGGCAGGCCGGACAGCAGTCTTTGTTTTTTCCAGGGAGGCAGAGGGATGATCTTTCTGTGTATGGGATGAAAAAACCGGTTGATCAGCCAGACCGTTATCGGAAGGTTTCCTCAGGAAGATCAGCCATAAAGAGCCGGTAAGAACAAAAAGCAGGAGGGATGCAGCAACGAGCCTGGGTACGGTAAATAAGATCATCTTCCTCCGATGAACTCTGTTTTCTATTTCGCTCCAGGCGTCAGTTGGCGGGGTAACATTAAGATCACTTAATCTTTCCCTGAAAACCTCATCAATATGATTTCCTTTCATTTCCATCCTGACCAATCAACCAGTTTTATTCAATCGTTTAATTCTTTCCTGTAAAATACTACGGGCTCTGGATAAGTTTGATTTGGAAGTACCTTCCGATATATTGAGCATCTGACTGATTTCCTTATGCGAGTATCCTTCTATGGCATAGAGGTTGAACACCGCCCGGTATTGCGGGGAGAGTTCTCTGATCATTTGCAGCAGATCCTGTGCCGACAACTCGGAGAGGATGTTTTCACGCCCCGGGGGATCCTGAAAATCAACATCTTCAATGGAGGCAGTCAGATGATCTTCTTTTCTGAAGCGCTCCAAAGCGGTGTTTACCATGATCCTGCGGACCCATCCTTCAAAAGATCCCTGAAACCTGAATTTTCCAAGGTTTTGAAAGACCTTTACAAAACCATCCTGGAGGATTTCCCTGGCTTCCGTTTCATCCCGGGCATACCTCAGGCAAAGGCCGTACATTTTTCCTGCCAGCGTATCATAGAGTAACTTCTGGGCTGCACGATCGCCTTTGACACTTTCCCGTATGACATCCTTAATATCCCCGCTCACGAATCCTCCGTATTAATTCCGCAAATTGCAAAAATTAATACGAAAAAAAAATACGATCCGGAAAGCAAATCCAAAAACTTTTCCAAAGAACCTAACTTTTTGATGAATGTACCTGCCGAATGGTTGCGTAAGATCCCGGGGATAATTTTCTCCGTTGTATCAGGTATTTCACTTTGGGGGCTGTAACTATTTATAATTAAACTACTAAGAAAACATATAACCACAATTTGACGCTAAAATAAATTTATTTGGCATTGTATTTGTGTTTATTTATGAGCTGTATGAAAAACTAAACCAAGAAACCATTATGAAAACAAGTCTTTTATTCCCACTGGGCTTGCTCCTCCTTTTGGGTTTTTCCTGCGAGAAGGAACCGGCGCCGGTTAACACAGACCCCAAGCCCATTGCAGTAACCGAAAAATCAATGCAAGTGATCACTGCCGGTAACCGGTTTGGCTTTGAGATTTTTCGGGAAATGCTGATGCATGAGGGGCCGGAGAAAAATCTTATGATCTCACCGCTAAGCATTGAAATGGCTCTATCCATGACCTATAACGGTGCGAGCGGGGATACAAAAAAAGCTTTCGAAGAAGTTCTTCATACGGTAGAGTTACCTTCTGCCGATCTGAACCGGTCCATGTACGACCTGCGGGAAGCCCTGACGACGGTTGACCCCGAAGTTACCATGGGAATCGCCAACTCTATATGGTACAGGAACACCTTCCCTGTGGAAGATGCTTTCCTGGACATCAACCGGAAATATTATGATGCCGAAGTAAAAAGCCTTGATTTTTCCGATCCCCTAAGCCTAAACATTATCAACGGCTGGGTGGATGATAAAACCCACCATAAGATACCGGAGATCGTGGACGAAATTGACCCCATGACCATCATGTTTCTGATCAATGCCGTCTATTTCAACGGAACCTGGAAGTACCGGTTTGACAAGGAAAACACCCGGCCCATGGATTTCCATGTTACCCCGTATAAAACCGTGCAGGCAGATATGATGTACCAGAAAGGAGATTTTCTTTTCACCAGCAATGAACTTTTCAGCGCTATCGAGCTGCCTTACGGCCGGGGAAATTTCAGTATGATCTTCCTCCTTCCCAAAACGGACAAGAGCCTGCAGGACATCGCAGATCATATGACTCCCGAAAACTGGCAGACCTGGACGGAGTCATTCGCACAAAGAAATGATTTCGAGATTTATGTACCCAAATTTACGTTCGATTATAAAAAGAAACTGAATGATGCCCTTCAGGCTTTGGGGCTGGGCATCGCATTTTCCGGTAATGCAGATTTCTCAGGCATCAACCCGGATGAAAATCTTTATATCTCCGACGTAAGGCATAAAACATTCATCAAGGTGGATGAAGAGGGTACGGAAGCAGCTGCCGTCACCTCGGTGGAGATCCGTGTCACCTCGGCACTCCCCGATGCCGTCTTTCTGCTGGACCGCCCCTTTTTCTTCGTGATTAAAGAAAAATACACCCATGCCATCTTGTTTATCGGCAGGGTATCCGAACCCGTACAAGCACCCTAATCAAACAATCCTAAAGGCCAGTAAATGAGAACACGCTATATTCTGCTTCTTTCTTTTCTTTTCAGCCTGACAGGTTGCTATAATTTTGATACACCGGTTCCCGGAGGAGGAATTGAAGGTACCGTAAAAGATTATACCGGTCTGGACGGTTGCGGTTATATCATAGAGCTGGTAAACGGAGAAAAGCTGGAACCGGCAGTGATGACGGATACCACCTTTGAATTTTACGACGATCAGCGGGTCGAGGTCTGGTATACTAAACTCAACGATGTCGGCAGCATCTGTATGGTGGGTTTTCCGGCCCGTATTGACAGCATCCGCGAGATCAATTGTAATGCTCTGACCGACTGGTCCGTGAACCTGCCATCAGACCCCTTTGATGCAGACAGTGTAATTATCGACGGAGACTGTCTTCAGGTAAAGGTTGCCTACGGCGGAGGATGCGAGAAACATGATTTCTTTCTCTCCATTGAACCCACCATGGGCCCCTACAATACTTTGACCCTGTCGCACAACGCCCACGGCGATCTCTGCGAAGCGTTCATTCACAAAACCCTCTCCTTCGATCTCACGCCTCTGCAATCGCAGGGAGGCCACCAGACGATTTTTCACCTTACCTTACATTTTGAGAATGCAGGCTTTAAAAAGAAGATCGTATATAACTATTAGTCAAAGTATCTGGGGTTTTTATATTCCATGATTCTTCTTACCTGCGTACCTCTGTGTTATCAGCGGGAAATCTTTACAACCACGAACAATATAAATATTTATTTAAATATGTTTTTAAATACATATATTTTCTTCGCACACCGTTTCAGGTAGCAAATAAAGAAATTTCTTAAAACGAACGATCCTCGAGGGATTGAAGAATATCGAACAAGGATTAACGATTTATGAATTAAGAAGTTGAAGACCTTCGGATACAATAAAGATATTACTTATAATGAATGATCCACGTTGCAGGCTTGTCCGGCTTAACGAAGGCCTTCGGCCGGTCAAAAGGCTTCTCATTTTGAACCTGCCACGAAGTGGAGTAATATGAATAGAGGCTGTCTCAAAAATACTTTAACCACTGAGGGCACCGAGATCTCTCAAAGGACACAGATTGATAACTTATAGATACTTAATACTTTGTGCACTTTGTGTATCCTCTGGGCACTCTGTGGTTAGATACAATTTAACCTTTGGAGACTGCCTTACACAACGCAACAGACTCCGGTCCCCGAAGGGGGTCAATCGTTCCTCCCGGGCCCGGTTATCACCCCACCCCCTTACCCCCTCCCCCGGTGTGGGAGGGGGAAAATCCATCACTTTCCGAATTTTTAAAGAAACATCTTTTATTACACCTCACCCAAAACTTTCTTCGAAAGTTTTGACCTCTCCTCAAGGAGAGGTATAAGTGGAACCCCGGGGCAACCCGGCCGAACGGCTTCGTCCGGGCGGACCCGTCCGACTGGCGTCAGCCCTGCCCGAAAGAATGAATTCTTTCATTCAGGCGGGCGGGCAATAGCCCTGAGGAATTCTTTTGATTAAAAGCGGCTGAAGAATTCGCGGAGCTTATCGTGGGGCACCGACACGCAGATACGGGCATATTTTTTTGCCCTTTCCTTGTCGTCTTTCGTAAAGAAATCGAGGGGGACACTTCCGATCTTCTTCTCCATCAGTTCATCGTACGACTTGTTGGCGATGGCAAAGATGCCCCGGGGTTCGGAATTTTTATAAAACTCCTCTGCCAGGATTCCTTTTTCGCGAAGATATTCGATATTTTTCCGGATGTCCAGCCGGGTCTTTTCCTTAAATTCCCTGACTGCTTTTTTCCCTTCGGGAGAAGTCAGCAGTTGATAGACCAGTTGCTGGGCAAAGCCGTTCACGCCATTGTGCACATAGAGTATCCTCAGGTTGAACTCCTGAATAAATTCCGGGTCGTTGGACCAGACAAACCCCACGCGTTGTCCGCTCAGACCCACACATTTGCTGAAACTTTCCACAATGAGCACATCCTTCAGGTTCATCAGCCGGATATACATCTCATCATCCTTGTCATAAAAGACCCGGCGGTACGGGCTGTCATAGATCACGGTTATTCCATGATCACTCAGGGTACGGATTACCTCCAGCACCTCCCCGTCGGAGAGCTTGTTGCCAACGGGGTTGTTGGGGTCACAGATCACTACCGCCGTATTTTTCAGTTCAGGCAAGCGCTCTTTCAGTTCTTCCAGGGTATGGTACACATCAAATTCCTTGTTCCGGATCCTGCACACATTGGCATAGGCCCCCCAGTAAAAGGAAGGAAGCATAATCTTATCCACATCCAGCATGGTAAAGATCTGGTCGAGAGCGCTCATGGATCCGCCGGAGACCGTAATGAGGTCCGTGTCGGCTTTTCCGTGAAAATACTCCTCATTAATGGCATTCTTCAGGTTAAGTGCCCCGGAGTTGGGCGCATATACCTGGATGGCGGGACTGTTGTAGTCGATATTCTTTACCACCTCCGTGAGGTCGATGGGGACGACCGCGTTGACCCCCCTGTTCAGAAACAGGTATTCCTCACCGGTTTCCTGCATCAATTTTTTCAGGTTCTCTCCTATTCCTACGATGGCGGAATATTTTGCGCCGCTTTTGTGTATGTTCATGTTTTTATTTCCTGGTTCTTGTTTCTTGTTTTTTGTTTCTTATTTCTTGCTTCTTGCTTCTTGCTTCTTGCTTCTTGGTTCTTTATAAATGGATCACTTCTCCATAGGCTGCTGCAGCCGCTTCCATAACGGCTTCGGACATGGTGGGATGCGGGTGGATGGATTTGATGATCTCATGGCCGGTGGTTTCCAGTTTACGGGCCACCACGATCTCGGCGATCATCTCCGTCACATTGTCCCCTACCATATGGGCACCAAGCAGTTCTCCGTATTTGGCATCAAAGACCAGTTTTACAAAACCGTCCTTATTCCCGGCAGCGCTCGCTTTCCCGGAAGCAGTGAAGGGGAATTTTCCCACCCTGATCTCATAACCGGCTTCTACGGCTGCTTTTTCCGTATAACCTACCGAGGCGATCTCCGGGGCTGTGTAAGTGCAAGCCGGAATATTATTATAATCTACCGGTTGCGGGTTTTTCCCGGCGATTTTCTCCACGCAGGTGATCCCTTCGGCCGAAGCCACATGGGCCAGTGCCGGCCCCGGAACGATATCGCCGATGGCATATATGCCGGGGATATTGGTTTGATACCAGGGATCTACTTTTATCTTACCGTTTTCTACCTGTATGCCCAGTTCTTCCAGTCCCAGATTCTCCAGATTGGGAGCAATACCCACTGCCGAAAGAACGACATCCGCCTCTTCTTCGACCATTCCTTTCTTTGTCTTGATCCGTACCTTGCATTTTTCTCCGGAAGTATCCACCGATTCCACCGAAGAAGATACCATTACTTTGATCCCTGCTTTTTTAAAAGAACGTTCCAGTTGTTTGGACACTTCTTCATCTTCCAGCGGCACCAGATGAGGAAGGAACTCCACGAGGGTTACGCGGGTTCCGAGAGAGTTATAAAAGCTGGCGAATTCGCTGCCGATGGCCCCGGAGCCCACCACCACCATGGATTCGGGTTGCTTTTCCAGGGTCATGGCTTTCCGGTATCCGATGATTTTTTTCCCGTCCTGTTTCAGGTTGGGCAATTCTTTGGATCGTGATCCGGTAGCCAGGATGATATGGCCGGCCGTATATTTCTCTGTTTTTCCATCGTGGGTCACCTCCACCGTTTTCTGATCCAGCAGTTTGCCGGTACCCACGAGGGTGTCGATCTTGTTTTTCCGGAACAGGAACTGTATCCCCCGGCTCATGCCGTCAGCCACCGTACGGCTCCGTTCAATGATCTTCGGGAAATCAGGCACCACTTTTCCGTCGATTTTTATTCCGTATGTTTCGGCATGTTTGATATAATCAAATACCTGTGCGCTTTTCAGCAATGCCTTGGCGGGGATGCATCCCCAGTTCAGACATACCCCCCCCAGCTCCGCTTTTTCGACCACACCTACCTGCATTCCCAGTTGGGAAGCACGGATGGCAGCAACATACCCTCCGGGTCCGCTGCCGATAATCAGCAAATCATATTTTTTCATAACCTTATTTTTTTCATGTAATAATGCCCAAAAATAACCCAAGAAAAGGGAACTACCTAAAACAAGTCGAAAAATATGAAGATTCTTATCTAAAAGAAAGAAAAATCAAAAAGGTTATCCTTATCTTTACAAGAGATAAAACGTTTCCGGTTTCCTGATAAGAAAACAAGCCTGTACCGGCATGAAAAACAAAACGTCCCGTTTTTCCGAAGACATTCAGCTTCTGCACGACTTCATTACTATGAATGGCGGAGAGAATGTAAGCACCTTTCTTCACTGTACGCCCTCTGAGAAAACGGCCCGGCAGATCATGGAAGAAGGGTTGGTTTTTGAAAATTATCTCACGCATACGAGTGATTCCGTTTCGGGAACAGATCTGGTGGAGCTTAATTATTTCCGGCTTATCCGCAGATCCTATGGAGACTACACCATTATAATACAGATAGATAACAAATTGATACAAGATCTTAACCGGAAGATCCGGAACACGCCTTTTCATTTCTCGGAAGTATTGTCCAAGCGTTTGCCTGACCATCTGAATGCGGAAAGCCTCTCCTATCAGTTGCCTGAACCCTTCATTCTGGGATACTTCGACCATATACACAACCGGGGTAAAAAAAATCCCCGCTTTGATCCCTGTTACCACCCTTCATTTTTTGAGAAGAACCTGCAAATCCTTTTACACCATCACACAAACCATAACTCCCATGAATAATGTTGTACCGGTAGCCGTTGTTCAGTCTTCACCCGTCGTCCTGAACAAGAAAAAAACCCTGGAAAAAGTGTCGAAGTTATTGAAAGAAGCCGGCAAAAAGGCGGAGCTTGTATTGTTTCCGGAGGCTTTTATCTCCGCTTATCCGCGGTTAATGACTTTCGGCACGCATGTAGGCGGACGAACGGAAGCAGGCAGAGACAGCTGGGCGGAATATTATGAGAATGCCCTGGATGTACCCGGTCCCGAAACGGAAACCCTCGGCAAACTGGCTCTTCAGTATGGGATTTTCCTCTCCATCGGGGTGATTGAAAGGGAAATCGGCAGCTTATACTGTACCCAGCTTTTTTTCGCCCCGGACGGCCAGCTTGCCGGAAAACACCGCAAGATCAAGCCTACGGGTGCCGAAAGATATATCTGGGCAGAAGGAGACGGTTCGACGTTAACGACCTTTGACACCCCGATCGGAAAAACAGGTACCCTGATTTGCTGGGAAAACTATATGCCGCTGGCCCGCATGTCCATGTATATGCAAGGTGTACAGATTTACCTGGCCCCTACGGCCGACCAACGGGAGATCTGGCAGAACAGCATGAAACACATTGCGGTGGAAGGGCGTTGTTTTGTTTTAAGCGCCAATCAGTTTGTCAGCATTGAGGATTATCCCGAACATATCATCCGGAGAGAAGACCTGCATCCGGAAAATCCTGTCGTCTCCCGCGGGGGGAGTGTTATTCTCTCCCCCTTTGCCGAAGTATTGGCAGGGCCGCTGTACGACAAGGAAGGGATACTGTATGCCAGCCTGGACCTGCGGGAGACGATCCGGGGAAAAATGGACCTGGATGTGGCGGGCCATTATAACCGTCCGGATATCTTCTCTTTCGAGGTAGACAAACAGCCCCCCATCCGGAAAATAAATGCCAGGCCCCGGAATAAAACCAAGAAAGGATAGGATTTCTTCAATAATCCTAATTTTGGTAAAAGTGGGGGTATATTTTTTCTTCAGGCTTTTCTGTGTCCCGCCGCCAATGGTGGCAATGCGGCTGATGCGGTTGCCGGCGGAGTCATGATTTTTTTAATTAGACTCCACTAGTGAATTAATAAAGTCCATATTAATTACTGAATCCTTAGTAAATCCTTTCGCATAAAACTCCCGAAGCATGCGTGAATAGAAAGAATATAAAAAAGTCTTATATTCTATATTTTCATCCCAATATTTATATTTTAACAATCGGTCTAAGGTAATCTCTCCATTTCTAACTTTTATTCTATTGAATTGTAAATTCCGGTGAAATTGACCCAGGTAATCCTGAGCAAACTGACCCAGGTAATCCGGGGCAAATTGACCCACCCTGGGCATGCTGATTCTTCATTTCAAAAATAGGCATTTTTTGTTAATTAATTTTACTTAAATTATTCACTGTTTTTCTCATCGATTCACCTTTAATTTCTATTCTGTGAGAAGAGTGTACCAACCGGTCCAGAATGGCATCGGCGATGGTCTGGTCACCCAGCAGTTCATGCCATTTGTTAACCGGTAACTGAGAGGTGATAATCGTGGATCTTATCCCATGACGGTCTTCGATAATCTCAAGCAGAGACAGAACATTTTCCTGATCCATCGGATGCAGTCCAAAGTCATCGAGGATGATCAGATCCTGTTTTTGTATTTTGTTTATCTCCCGGTTATAAGAACCATCAGCCTTCATCATTTTCAGTTTTGCAAAGAGTTTTGCCATGTTCAGATACATTACCTTATATCCGGTTACACAAGCCTGATGGCCGAGAGCCGATGCGATATAACTTTTTCCTGATCCTGTGGGACCGGTGATCAGAATGTTTTCTTTCTTTTTAAGATAATCACCTCCGGCAAGTCGAAGAAGAAGATTTTTATCAAGATTCCTTTTAGGTGCATAGTTTATTTGTTCTACGGCCGCCTGGTAACGGAACCGGGCTTGCCTTATTAACCTCTCTATTTTTCTGTTATAACGGTCATTATATTCAGCTTCTATAAGCCAGGCGACCAACTCGTCAGTAGTAAAATCTCCGGTTCTTCCGGTTTCCATGCTGAGCTCATAGGCCTTTCTCATGCCATAAAATTTAAGCTCTGTCATTTTCTCCAGTGTTGCATTCATCGTTTCTTCTGTTT
>JANTHB010000045.1 GCA_024762655.1 Bacteroidales bacterium | reverse complement strand
GCGGTTTTTGCCGGAGCAGCCCAGGCTCCCATTTCTTCTATCCTGATTCTGTTTGAAATGACCGGGGATTATAAAATCATTCTGCCCTTAATGACTGCGGTGGTGATCTCAACCCTGGTGTTACGCAAATGGTCACGCGAATCCATATATACCATGAAACTGGCCCGCCGCGGAATAGACACATCCCTGCCCGTGCAACCGGATCTGCTTGATGTGATCCTGGTATCGGAAGCCATGTCCCGCGATGTGATCACCCTTCGTGAAGAAACGCCTGTTAAAGAAGCAGGGCTTATGATTAAAAAAACCAGACACCGCGGATTTCCTGTATTAGATGAGAAGGGGATGCTGGCAGGCATTGTGACCCATAAAGACATCAATAAAGCCCTGGCTGCCGGAAAAGATAAACATCCCGTGAAGGAGATCATGTCAACCGACCTGATTGTGTCCTACCCCGATGAATGTCTGCGAAAAGCACTTGAAAAACTTGGGTCTAAAAATATTGGCCGTGCACCGGTGGTTGATCCCAAAAACCCGGGGAGGATCGTAGGACTGGTTTCCCGTAAAAATATCCTGAAAGCTGTACATAACTACCTGAAACATAGTAGAACATGAGAGGAGAGGTGAGAAGTGAGATATGAGAAATGAGAGAGGGAGAAGGGAGAAATGAGAGAGGGAGATCAGGGACTATTTGAAGAGTGCCTGCAATTTCTTCAGAGAGGTCTGATTGCCAGGGGTGTAAATAGAAGTTTTAATGAGTTCTTTTTCACGGGCAGTCAGATGCCAGCTTAAAGAGATGCGGGTACTACGTTCGTCCAGATTCAGGTTCAGGATATCAAAATCCACATCAAACATTGAACGTACAGGGTGGACCATTACCTGGCCGTTAAGTTGCTGAATGTTGAAAAAATCTTCATAGAGGTTTTCAAAGGGGGCCAGCACATCGTTGGGGCTGGCGCTTATGGTTTTGTTTTTTTTATCGATCCCTATACTGATAAAAACGACTCCCCCGGTATTTTGGTTGATCCAGTCGCGGAAAACATACAGGAAACGGAGGCTGGCCAGATAGCCGAAGTTGTCGCGGAGGCCTGCATCCGTAACGTTAAGAGGAGGTTTCCCGGGCAGTGTAGCTACCGGGGTGATAAAAGGATAACTGGCATTCAGGCGGAGCGCCGAAGTGAAACGCAGTTGATCTGCTCCTGAAGATTGGTAGGCACGGAGAAATTCGATCATGGAAGGTGTTTCTTTCAGCACCGGCTTGTCGCACATATAAGATGTATGGATGGGGGAAATGAGTAGTTGTCTTCCGTCATTTATGGTGGTGGGCGTAAGAAACATCAGCGGGATCAGCGCGTATTCCTCCGGTTTGCGGTAGCCGGAGAGCGGTTTATTAAGGATGTAACCGGTGTTCTTGTTGAATTTATGTTCCAGAGCCCAGCCCCGGTCACGGCGATAAATCTGATGATTGTATTCAAAGGTCTGGAAGGTTACAAACCAGTCTTTCAGAGCCAGATGCAACACCATGGGGTTGAGCATATCGCGGGAAAGATCCTGAAAGCGCGCAGTGAGCGAATCGGCGCCCCGGTATCCCTGTTGTTTCCGCAGATAAAGTTCTCTGAGGTAAGCGGCACCGAACATCCCTCCCGAAGCACCGGTAAGCAGCTCTACATGGGGCAGCAGACGGTGATCCAACAAACTATCGGCATAGGCAATGGAATAATAACTCCACAGAGCGGCCTTCAGGCCCCCGCCGCAATTGTTGATAATAACCAGGCGAGGCAATCTCTCCCCGTTTTTTTTCACCTTCTCTTTCCACCGGTCAAGGATGGCCAGCGTACTGCGATAGTCTTCCTGTGCCAGACCGGGACCGGGGGTCAGCGATAGTTCCTTATCCGGGGTTGCGGTATTGTAAATCAGACCGTATGCCTGGCCTTCCCGGTGTACGATAATGCCACTGTTGATAATGTAAAACAGCAGAACCAACAATGCCAGAAAGATCCATAAAGCATATTCTTTGAAAAAAACATAAAACAGGTCATACAGCAACAGCGCCATGCCGGACATAAGCATGAGGCTTGCAGCAGCAGGGATGGCAAAAAAAGGTTTGTTGATATACAAACCGATAAGGGTCAGGGAAAACAATATCAATAAAGCAAATACCACGGCAAAGGAGCGGTTGCGGTTCAGGATCTGTTGTGCGCGGGCCGGCTGCAGGGTGATCCGCATAGGAGCACGCCCAATATGAAAAGGCGTATATAAATACAGCCCGACCCTCGTATTCCCTATATTATGAACAGGCGCATTGGCTGCTTTCCAGAGCAGGTCTTTTTGCAGAATACGCTGCAGGGGCCTGGTGAGTTTCCATTGACCCAGTTTGCCTTTGCTTAAGGAGATAAGATTCTCCATGCTGCGGTTCATAATCCGGAAGTAGGCAAAGGTGAGTATGTAAAAAATGACGATCCCGGTTAAAAAAGACAAAATGTTGATCAGACTGTCGGAAAATGAGAAAAGCAGGTAATCGTGTTGATAGCGTATGCTGAAAACCAGATAGGTAATGATAAAACCAATGGGAATAATAAAGTTATTGAGGGAGAAACGAAGAAAAGGCCTGCTGAGGGTGGCAATGACCGGAAACTGATAAGCATTGGTAATATAGGATGATATGTGATAGGTCATGATAAAAATACCGGTGGTAAACCCCAGGATCAGAAAAGACAGGAAATTTACATGTTCCAGGTATTCCGGCCCCAGGAATAAAGTATATACGCCGTAACGGTATCCGGCTCCTTTTGTGATGAACAGAAACAGTAAAAACCAAAACAAAACCAGCATGTGATTCCTCCGGAAAGTCTCAAGAACCAACTGTACCGGAAAAAAGAAATAGAAGTCTTTGAATATTTTTTTTACCGACTTCATCATGGATCTTTTCAGGGCCTAAAGATAAACGAAATATAAATAAACTTATGTACCAGCGAATGTAATGGCAATAGTTGATACGTTTCGGATTTGTATATTAGCATTTCAATTATTACAAAGATATCGATTAGTTAAAGATATAATAAAATAGGAGTATCCCTGTTTTTTAATCTAAAGAATTCCCCGGGGATCGTTCGTCATAAAAAATTTCTTAATTAAAATCCTGAGGTCTTCTCCTTCTTAAATCAAAAATCGTTAATCTTTGTTCGATATTCTTCAATCCCTTAGGGGATCGTTCGTTTTAAGAAATTTCTTTATTAAACGGATTAAATATTCCTGCTACCGGAAATCCGGATTATTTGAAAAAATGGTGACATCTAAATCGAATTTTGTTAAATTTGTTGCTCGTTTTTAATGAAAAAGCTAATAACCAAAATAAAATTCAAAAACAGGAGGAAAATTATGAAAATAAAATCAGTAGTTGCACAGGAAGTATTGGACTCTCGGGGCAATCCCACCGTAGAAGTCGAAATAATGCTTGAAAACGGCATATCGGATCGTGCCATTGTCCCTTCCGGAGCGTCAACCGGGGAGAAAGAGGCTGTAGAACTGCGTGACGGAGACAAGAACCGTTATGGAGGGAAAGGGGTATTGAAAGCAGTAGCCAATGTGAACGACATCATAGCGCCGGCTGTTACAGGCATGGATGTTACCCGTCAGCGGGATCTGGATTATGCCATGATCGGGCTCGACGGCACTCCCAACAAAGCCAAACTGGGGGCCAACGCCATCCTCGGTGTTTCTTTGGCTGCCGCTCATGTAGCTGCCAAAGCGCTTGGCATGTCTCTCTATCGTTATATCGGCGGCGTAAATGCTTCCCTTCTGCCGGTGCCCTGTATGAACGTGATCAACGGGGGGGTTCACGCACAAAACAGTGTGGACTTTCAGGAATTCATGATCGCGCCCCACAATGCACCCGATTTTGCCACGTCCATACGTATGGGGGTTGAGACTTTCCATGCCCTGAAGAATGTGTTGAAAGATCGTGGTTATAATACCGGCGTGGGGGATGAAGGAGGATATGCTCCCAACCTGAAATCCAATGAAGAAGCTGTTGAGGTGATCATAAAGGCTATCGAGCAGGCCGGCTACAAACCCGGAGAAGATATTTCCATCTGCCTCGACCCGGCCACCAGTGAGATGTGGAAAGAGGGAAAATACGTATTCTTCAAATCAGATCAGTCGGTAAAGACCTCTGCTGAGATGGTGGAGATATGGAAAGACTGGGTTTCGAAATATCCGATTGTCCTTCTGGAGGACGGCATGGCTGAAAACGACTGGGAAGGATGGCAGATCCTTACCCGTGAGTTGGGGAACAAGATCGAGCTGGTAGGGGATGATCTGCTGTGTACCAATAAAAAACTGCTGCAAAAAGCCATCGACAAAGATGCCGCCAATTCCATCCTGATCAAACTGAATCAGATCGGGACACTCAGCGAAACGCTGGAAACCATCGAACTGGCAGGAAAAAACAACTATAACTGTTTCGTGTCCCACCGTTCGGGCGAAACCGAAGACACTACGATCGCCGATCTGACTGTAGCCGTAAGTGCAGGCCACCTGAAAACAGGCTCAGGATGCAGGAGCGAAAGAATCGCCAAATTCAACCAACTGTTGCGAATAGAACGCGAATTGGGCAGTGCTGCCCGTTTTGCCGGATTGAAGGCCTTTAAAAACGTTTAATCCTGAACCTTCGGAAAAAGCATCCTGCGGGATGCTTTTTTTTGCACTTCCCGTGATATCTGTCCTTTGAATTTCCATAGAGAAATGTTATTTTTATTTCTTTGAAGTTATTTGCCAGAACCGTCAAATATTCAAAATTATGACACCGGAGAAATTTATAAGGTCACTTTTAAAAGAAGCGGAAATTGCCGTCAACGGAGATAAACCCTGGGATATTCAGGTTCATGATCCTCGCATGTATAAACGTGTCCTCAATGGTGGCATGCTGGCCGTGGGAGAATCATACATGGACGGCTGGTGGGACACCCCGTCCCTGGACGAATTCATCAACAGGGTCCTCCGTGCCAGATTAGACAGCAAAATCAAGGGGGACTGGAAAACCATGCTCTTTCTGCTGAGAAGCAAATTGTTTAACATGCAGACCCGGAGCCGGTCCCGGAAAGTGGGAGAGGAACATTATGACCTTGGAAATGATTTGTACCGGAGAATGCTGGACAAAAGAATGAACTATACCTGTGCCTACTGGAAAAATGCAAATACCCTGGATGAGGCCCAGGAAGCCAAGCTGGATCTGGTATGCAGGAAGACCGAACTGAAACCCGGCATGAAAGTGCTGGAACTGGGCTGTGGCTGGGGCAGCTTTGCCAAATATGCTGCAGAAAAATACGGGGTGCATGTTACGGCCTACAACATCAGCGAAGAACAGGTGAAGCTGGCCCGCGAACTGACCCGGGGCCTGGAGGTCGAAATCCTGCAAAAAGATTACCGGGAAGCAGAGGGGAAATATGATGCTGTTATCTCCATCGGCATCATGGAACATGTGGGTTATAAGAATTATCGTACCTACATGAAAATAACCGACCGTTGCCTGAAAGAGGAGGGGGTAGCTCTGATACATACCATCGGCGGGAACATAAGTACGACCCACACCAATCCATGGACCGACAAATATATTTTCCCCCATGGGATGTTGCCCTCGGTGGCTCAACTCTCGGAAGCCATGGAAGGCCTTTTTGTCATTGAAGATCTGCATAATTTCGGCCCCGATTATGACAAGACCCTGATGGCCTGGTATGAGAACTTCGAAAAAGCCTGGCCTGAGTTGAAGGATAAGTACGGGGAACGCTTTTACCGGATGTGGAAATTCTATCTGCTGAGCGCTGCCGGAGGATTCCGTTCCCGTTCCAACCAGTTGTGGCAGATCGTGATGACCAGGCCCGGCAGACAGCAACCTCCGAGAATATGTTGATCCTGACACGGAAATCATGACGGAAACAGAAACCCTGATCATCGGTGCCGGACCTGCCGGGGCCGCCTGTGCCGGAGAACTGAAAAAACAAAAACGGGATTTTATCCTGCTCGACAAGCAGTCCTTTCCAAGAAATAAGGTCTGTGCCGGCTGGATCACACCCGTTGTTTTCAAGGCCCTCTCGTGCGACCCTAAAGACTATCCGTACGGGATCAGGGAGTTTCATGAATTTATCATTCATCTGAAAAAAAGGGATTATCACCTGAAGGTGAGACAATACGCCATCCGCAGGATCGAATTTGATCGTTTTCTGCTGGAATACGCCGGTCTGGAGCCCGTTTTACATGAAGTGAAGAAGATTGAAAACAGCGGGGAATCATTTATTGTTGATGGAACCTACCGTGCCAGATACCTGGTCGGAGCCGCAGGGTCTTATTGCCCGGTGGCAAAAACCTTTTTTCGTGAAGATCCCGGTACTGACGTGCACAGGACCGTGGTGGCTCTGGAGGATGAATTCTCTTATCCTATAGAGGAGGATCACTGTCATTTGTGGTTTCAACAGGAAGGTTTACCCGGATATGCCTGGTATGTTCCCAAAGCCGGAAACATTGTAAATGTTGGTATCGGGGGGTATGCCGGAACCCTGAAAAAAACCGGAGAAAATATTAAAAACAAATGGAAGTGGTTTACGGAAAAACTGGAAAGACAGGGGATGGTGAAAGGGCATGCGTGGCATGAAAAGGGATATACCTACCGGGTACGTGACAAACATCCTGTGCTGCAAAAAGGGAATGTGATGATTATCGGAGATGCCGCCGGACTGGCTACCCGTGATATGGGCGAAGGAATCGGCCCGGCGATAGAAAGCGGTATCGCCGCAGCCCGTTCCGTAATCACCGGAAAACCGCTCCTTCCCCGAAGTATCCGAAAAAACAGTTTCTCCCACCTGAACGTAATGCAACAACTCCTGTGGCAACGAATCCGGTAACACTTATTCCGAAAACGAACCGGTCTGCGTGGTCCAATCGGGAAAATTGGATTTCTTTTTTTATTAAATCCTTTGATTTGCCTCAAAGCTTATGATTATGTACCTTTCAGAAGTTTTAGCCTAAATATTGTCTAATAAGCTTAAAATCTTTAACAAATGAAAGTTCTTATATCCGGGATGCAAATGATATTCTTTATGTTATTTCCTGTTGTTGTTTACAGCCAGGTCCCTGCAGTATTGAACCATATTGAACCTACACCTGAAGGGAACATCGTCCTGACGCTACGCAACGGGACAAAACTTACGGCCAGAGATAGGGTTCCTTCCTATACATATGATAACCTCAAAGGTCAACCTGCCGGAACGGAGAAAGGGATCGTTTTTGATTTCCGGGATACTTTATTATACGGAAGACTTTATGTGGGGTTGATTAACTATAACGATTCGAAATATCCTCTGCCGGTGTATCGTTCTTCAGCGGTGTCTGTTAATAAAGGAAAAGCTGCAGTGAATTTTGATATTCTACGGGGAAATTATGACATGACCGGCTGGGAGGATACCGGCATAGGAACCCTTGGCTACCGGGTGGTCAACAGGCAGGGAGAAATTCTGTATGACGGAAAAGTGAGTTTTACAGGCACGGGGCCTTTCAGGGTGGTCAATACCTTGCTGAGTGGTCCTTTTGTCAATATGTTGACGGATCATTCGGCGGTAATCTCTTTTGAGACCAGCGAACCGGAAAAATGCAAGATATTCGTGGAGGGGAAAGCCTTTACTGAAAAGAAAGCGGCCAAAGAACATGAGATCAGCCTGGACAAGCTAAAACCTGATCAAGAATATACCTATAAAGTGGTATACGGGAATATGAGCCAGTCCTATACTTTTCATACCGCTCCGGCACCGGGCACACGGAAGCCTTTTGTTTTCGGGTATGCCAGTGATTCCCGGGGAGGCGCCGGAGGGGGAGAACGAAACCTCTTCGGAACCAATGCTTACATATCCAAACGTATTGGAGCAGCAGCGGCATCCCATCATGTGGTTTTTTTACAATTTACGGGAGATCTGATCAACGGTTACGGTACCTCCGCCGGTGAGATGTGGCTTGAGTATACAAACTGGAAAACGGCTGTTGAGCCTTTTGCCCACCATTTTCCGGTGATTGCTGCCATGGGAAACCATGAAGTACGTATGACCGTTTTCTATGATTCTTCCATGTTACATCGTGTTTCCGTTGATAGATTTCCTTATGCTACAGCTTCTGCCGAAGAACTCTTCTCACGTACCTTCGTGAATCCACTGAATGGCCCCGAAAGTGAAGATGGGGCAACCTATGATCCGGATCCGCACAAACAGGATTTTCCCGGCTATAAAGAAAATGTTTATTACTATACGTATGATAATGTGGCCATCATCTGCCTGAATGCCGATTATTGGTATACCCCCAGTGTATTACAGATTTCGACGGTTGGCGGATGTCCGCACGGTTATATCATGGACCGGCAATTGGAATGGTTCGGGAAAGTCCTCAGGAAGCTGGAAAAAAATGACCTTATTGATCATATTTTTGTGACGGTACATACCCCGTTTTTCCCGAATAGCGCCCATGTTGACGATGATATGTGGTATGGTGGGAACAATAGTGTACGCGCTTGGGTTGCCGGGAACCCCCTGGCTAAAGGGATCATTGAAAGACGGGACCAACTGCTTGATCTGGCTGTGAACAAAAGCAAAAAAGTGGTCGCTTTGCTTACCGGCGATGAACACAATTATTGCAAAACAGAGATAGGCCCGGATACGCCCCTTTATCCGCAGAAGTATTTCTCTAAAAAGATAAAACTTACGCGTACCATTTACCAGATAAATAATGGAGCTGCCGGAGCCCCTTATTATGCCCAGGCGACAGTTCCGTGGACGCCCTATACCACGGGCTTTACCACACAGAATGCACTGTGCCTGTTTTATGTCAATGGGAAGCATGTGTTGATGAAAGTGATCAACCCCGATACCATGGATGAGGTGGATAGCCTGAAACTGAGGTAACGCCGAAGGTGGACGGCGGAAAAGGGTGTGCCTGTTGAAGGCCCGCCCGGTCAGCCCTCTCTTGGTGAGAAGATAATACGCTGAAGGTTGAATGCTATGGAAAAGAAGAAAGTTTTACAAGCAATTTGCTTCACGGTTTTTTTCTTTTTTGTGTCTTTTATCTCATTGGCACAAGACGGGGAAGAAGGGGAAAGAATATCTGCGGATACCACTTCTGCCATAGTAGAATATTTACCGGAAGGGGTGTGGGATTTGTTTGGCCGGGAAGGGATTATCGAACTTACCCTGAAGTTTAATATGCGTACGTATTTCAGAAATGCCAATCTTAAGAACCCTGTATACCAAAAAGCCAAGATGATTATTCATATGCCCGATACGAATATTGAAAAAAATGTGCGTATTAAATCCAGAGGCATGTTCAGAAGGGGATATTGTGATTTTCCGCCCATGAAGCTTAAAGTTAAGAAAACCGGTGCTGAAAATGAAGACCCGGATGAAAAGATATCCTTCAAAGTGGTCACGCAATGCAAACATCCCTATGTATATGAAAAATATCTGCTAAGAGAGTTTTTGGTTTATAAAATGTATAATCAACTTACTGATCTGAGTTTCAGGGTCAGGTTGTTAAAAATGAGATATGTGGATATGCCTGATCCTGACAGGAAGCCCAGGAAAACACTTGAAAAATACGGTTTTATTATTGAGCCGACTGAATCGATGGTTCAGAGGAATGGAATGGTTGAACTGAAACTTGATCACTTATTACAGAAGTTGATGGAGCCGCAGCAGATGGCTTTGGTGGCAATGTTTGAGTATATGATCGGAAATACCGACTGGTCTGTCTCTCACCGTCATAACATAAAAATCCTTAAATCGTATAAGTTTGACGACCCCAACCCTTATCCTGTGCCCTATGATTTTGACTATTCCGGTATGGTGAATACAGGCTATGCTATTCCACGTGCAGGGTTAAATATAACCTCCGTAACAGAACGACATTATCTGGGTCTCTGTTTGCCTGAAAAGTATTTGAATAATACCAGAGCCCTATTCCTGAAAAAAAAAGAGGTTCTGTTTCGTATAATTGCCGAATTCACCTACCTGGATAAAGTTGAAAAGAAACGTATGACGAAATATCTGAAAGGTTTTTTTGATATCCTTGAGTCAGATTCTTCTTTTAAGTATAATATTCAGAGAAAATGCAAGACGGTTAAGTGACCTTGTTTTCCCTCTTTCTGTTTCAGGTTATTTCAGAAACGAATCCAGTTGTTTCCCCAACCGTTCATAGCCTTCGGCTTTGGGATGGAGCCCGTCTTTTATAAAAGCCGCCGGATCAATGGTGCCGTTATCTTTCAACAAGACTTTCCCGATATCGGCGTAACCCACGTTGAGATCTCCCGCCAGCCGGGCCAGTTGGAGGTTCAAAAGCCGGGTACGGTCTTCCATATTTTTCCGGGGCAGAATGCCCAGCACCAGCACATCCGCTTTGGGTTGATGAAGCCGTATAGTGCGTATCAGCAGGGACAGGCCTGCAAGGATTTCTTCATCATTGTTAAGATGCAGGTTGTTGGTGCCCATGAGCAGAATTACTAGTCCTGCATCGTAACCGTCCAGTTCGTCATGGTTAACGCGCCACAACACATTTTCGATACGATCCCAGCCAAACCCCATGTTTCTCACTCCTTTGGGGGCAAGGTGCTTGTCCCACGATGCCTGACCACGCTGAAAATGACATCCCTGCACCCCTCCCCAATAGTGGGTAATGGAATTTCCCAGGAACACAATACGGGGAGGGTTGTCCCGGTTCTCTTTCAGAATCCTCTGATGACGTTTCTCCCAGTCATAGTTGGCGGGCTCGCGGTATTGGGTTACCGGTATTGTAGTGCTAAGTATACCTTTGGGCTCCTGCAGGATGGCTCGTATGGCCTTCTCATAGGCCCGGGCATAATGCAGCATGCCGGCATCCGAACTATGGGTGCCGTCAACCATAGTGTTGATATTTTGTGCGATCTCTTCCCGGGTGAGAAGAAACAGGTTTTTCTTGCCCATGGTTTTCAGTTCGGCAAAGGTTTTTTCCATTACTTTATTGATATCGGCATAACTCTTTTCTCTCTCCGGTTGGACCACACCGTCGGAATAACCGTCATGTTCAACCAAAAGGATGGGCGTTTGTGGATGCCGGGACTGTAGGGTGGTCACCGAAGCAATGATCCTTTCCCTTACCTGCTCGTTGGTAAAACGGGGAGCGGTCATGTTGGGCAAGCAGTCAAGGATATAGAGCCGGGCATCTATTTCGCCGATCAGGCCGATCAGTTCTTTTTCCAGTTTTCCGTTTCCGGAGAAGCCCAGGTTGATCACGGGTCTGTCAAGGCTTCTTTCCAGCAGGTTGCTCCATGCCATGCCGGGACGGGAGGCGCACGCTCCCTGAGCGATGGACGTGCCATAGACCACGATGGGTCTTTCGGGACGTACCGGCAAAGGCTCAAACAGTGTAGTGTCCGATACCCCGATTTCAAGCCATGTTACATGGTTGTACAGGGGCAGGTACAGGCGATATTCGCGCCCCATAGTATGATACAGATCATTGGGCCGGATGCCGGAAAAAGTAAATACAACCGTGTCCCGGTTCCGGAAATCCCAGCGCCCTCTTACCCACATCCAGCGACCTTGGCTGTCTTTGGCGTACATGTCTGTCCCGCTGACACCGGTAGCAGGCATATGGGGCAGGGCCAGGTTCCCGCTGACCCCGTAACGGACCACAATCCGGGAAGCATTGCTGCGGAAACGGAGTGCCAGGCCTGCTGCATCCTTTGAGAGACCCCAGACGGGTTTCCGTACTTTTTCTTTTGCCCGTAACGGCAGACGGTCATAAAAATGTTCCGTTTCCCCGGGCCATGCCTGCCCCTGCAAAACCGGAAAAGAGGCAGTCTCCGGATTCCACCATTTGAGTGTCCCTTTTTGCTGAGATTTAACCGGGTAAGATAAAAATGCAACAGAAAGTAAAAAAAACAGAAATCTTTTCATGGTCAGGTATTATGAAGTGAACAAAAATTCATCATTTTCCCGCAGATTTTGCAGATATTCGTAGAGAACTTACCCCTTAACCAGTTTTTAGCGTTCATCGATCATCGATCATCCTTCGTCCACCGTAGCCGGAGGCGTAGGTGGAGTTCATCGTTCCTTTCACTCTCCGATGATCTTCACCAGCACCCTTTTTCTGCGCATGCCGTCAAATTCTCCGTAGAACACCTGTTCCCAGGGGCCGAAGTCCATTTTCCCATCAGTGATGGCAATGACCACTTCGCGCCCCATGAGGGTGCGTTTGATGTGGGCGTCGGCATTGTCTTCGAAGCCGTTATGCCGGTATTGCGAATAAGGCTTTTCAGGAGCCAGTTTTTCCAGCCACACTTCAAAGTCGTGATGCAGTCCCGGTTCATCGTCGTTGATAAAAACACTGGCGGTGATATGCATGGCATTGCACAGCAGCAATCCCTCCTTAACGCCGCTTTCACGCAGGCATTCATTCAGTTGCGGGGTGATATTGATAAACTCCCGCCGCTTGCTTGTCTGAAACCATAGCTCTTTTCTGTAACTTTTCATACATAAAGTATTTTAGGTTATTTTTTGTTCATGTGTTTTATGCCGGATAAGGCAAAGAACGTGCAAAATTCCGCAAAGCCACATCCTTTGGCAAACATCGTCCGAAGATTGACGGAAGACCCTCTATAATTCCTGTATCCCATCTTGCTTTATATAAGTTTCAAATCTTTTTTTATCCCTTCAATCTTTTCTGCCAGCTCGTTATTTACCCTGTCAAAATCTTCCGGTTTTTCCAGTTTTCCTTTCACGCTGAAATAAAATTTAATCTTGGGTTCGGTGCCTGAGGGCCGCATGGAGACCTTACTTCCGTCGTGGGTGATAAACTGCAGTACATTGGACTGGGGGAGCGTGATGTGATACCGCAGGTCTGAGATGAGGTCGATGGTCTGTTGTTTCAGATAATCATGGATCAGCATCACATTGGCCCCGTTGATGGTTTCCGGATAATTGTGTCTGAAGCGGTCCATCATCGCCTGAATCTCTTCGGCGCCGCTTTTTCCTTTTTTTACAATATTCAGCAGGTCTTCCTTGTAGAAACCGAATTGAATATATATTTCTTTCAGCATATCCAGCAGGGTTTTTCCCTGATCTTTGCCCCAAGCAGCGGTCTCAGCTACCATCACGGCAGTACTGACAGCATCTTTATCCCGCACAAAGTCGCCTACCATAAACCCGTAACTCTCCTCGCCGCCGCCGATAAATACCTCTTTTCCTTCTTTCCTTCGGATCATATCGGCAATCCATTTGAAGCCGGTGAGTACCTCATAATGATTCACCCCGAAGTGTTTGGCAATGTCCCCCAGCAGGTCGGTGGTGACGATGGTTTTTATGATGTATTCTTTGCCTGTTATTTTCCCGAGCTCATGCCAGCGTGTGAGCAGATAGTAGGTAAGCAGGGTGGCCGTCTGGTTTCCGTTGAGCAGCATCATCTTGCCGTTGCTATCGCGCACGGCGATACCCAGCCTGTCGCCATCCGGGTCGCTGGCCATGACCAGCTCGGCATTCGTTTCGTCGGCTTTGTTCAGGGCCATCTCCAGGGCGGCATGTTCTTCGGGATTGGGAGAAACCACCGTCGGAAAGTTACCGTCATTTACGTCCTGTTCCGGGACATGAATGATATTTGTGAAACCATACCGCTCCAGAGCCGCAGGGACCAGCTTAACACCTGTGCCGTGGATAGGCGTATAAACGATCTTCAGATCGTGATGTTTTTTTACGGCTTTGGGGCTGAGCGACAGGCTCGTCACTTTTGCGAGATAGGCCTCGTCCACCTCTTCTCCGATGAGGGTTATCTTTTCTTTGGGACCGTTAAACCGGACCTCGTTGATGTCCTTGATTTTACTTACCTCTTTAATAATATTTTTATCATGAGGCGGAATAACCTGTGCCCCGTCTTCCCAGTAAGCTTTGTAGCCGTTGTATTCTTTCGGGTTGTGGGAGGCAGTGATCATCACTCCGCTCTGACAGTGCAGATGCCGGATGGCAAAGGAGAGTTCCGGTGTGGGCCGCAGATCCTCAAAAAGATATACCTCAAAGCCGTTGCCGGTAAAAATGCCTGCCGTAGTCTCGGCAAACAAGCGGCTGTTGTTCCGGCAGTCGTGCGAGACGACCACCTTGATTTGATCCCTGCCCGCGAACTGTTTCTTCATATAATTGGCCAGGCCTTGTGTAGCCATGCCTACCGTATAGATATTCATCCGGTTGGTACCGGCACCCATAATGCCACGCAACCCACCCGTACCAAACTCGAGGTTTTTATAAAAAGCATCTATCAGACTTTCAGGGTCTTCTTTCATCATTTTACGGACCTCTTCCTTGGTCTGTTCGTCATAATCACCGTCAAGCCACTCCTGAGCCCTGGCTTTTACCTGTGTCAGTAAATTATTGTCTTCCATTATTTTTCAATTTTAAGTTATTCAAACATTTGTGTAAACTATCTCTCCAGTACGGGATATGTATCCCGTAATCCCTTTTGATTTTTTCCTTGGCCAGCACACTGTAGAACGGACGGGGAGCAGGACGCACAAATTGAGCGGAGGTGACCGGGCGGATGGTGGTTTTCAAACTTTGCGACAGGACGATCTCCCGGGCAAAATCATACCAGCTGCATACCCCTTCGTCTGAAAAATGATAGATCCCGGTCTGAAAATCCCGGGTATTCTCTTCAATGCTTCGGATGATCTGCAGAATGGCTGTTGCGAGATCGCCGGCGTAGGTGGGTGTGCCGATCTGGTCATAGACCACATCCAGGGTGTTCCTTTCTGTTGCCAGTTTTAGAACGGTTTTGACAAAATTACTGCCCGTTTCCGAATAAAGCCAGGAGGTACGGATGATCATAGCCCGGGGATAACCCAGTACGATCTGTTCTCCTTCGTATTTACTTTTGCCATACACCGACTGCGGATCGGGAGGGTCTTCTTCGCGGTAAGGACGGTAGGCCCGGCCATTAAAAACATAATCGGTGGAGATATGTATCAAACGGAAAGGATGTCCGGAGGCCGTGTCCAGCAGGTTTTTCAGCACATCGGCATTAAGACGGTAAGCCTCTTCCGGCTCTTCTTCTGCCTGGTCCACCCGGGTGTAGGCGGCACAATTGATCACCCAGTCCGGTGTATGGGAATGGATAAAAGCAGAGAGAGACACTTTGTCGGTAAGATCCAGCGGTATTATTTCATCATCAGCTTGTACATCCGTGAAGAGAAAATCCATCCCTCCGGACGCTTTCGAATATTCCCTGAGCGCTGTCCCCAGCTGTCCGTATGCCCCTGTAACCAGTATCTTTCCCATATTCGTTGCTTAGGTACGCAAATGTAATGAAAGTTCCGTGAAATGGGAAAAATATCCTAAGAATAGAAACAGAAACAGGACACTGGCCTGTGAAAAAAAATGAATATATCCGGGATAGTGACAGATGCCACCAATCATATCATTGCCGGGTATCAGAAGCCTTTTCTCCTGATACCCTGTTCTGGCATCTGTTTTAGAATGTTTTATCTGTAAAACTGTGGTAAATACTCTTTTTGTGTTTCCAGAAACTCTTTCAGCATTTTCCTTGCCACCGCCAGGTCGTCCATCATGGGGTCCAGGGCCAGCACCTGCAGGGCTCTCTCCCGGTCGCCATGGTAAGCAGCCTCTACCGTCAATTCTGCCAGTTGAATCTCTCTCCTGCATAACTCGGCAACAGGCTCAGGCAACTCCCCGGTTTTTTCTCCGTGGATGCCTTTTGCATCGATGAACCCCGGTACTTCCACAATGCTGTTGTCAGGCAGGTTGGGTATATATCCTCTGTTGGGGATATTGACTGCGTCTTCAGAAATGCCCTTGTCTGCCACAATTCCGGCAATGATCTCTTCGGCGTGTTCCGAAGGGATCCGGCGCAATTGATCAACCGGTTTCTTTCCGGCAACCATGGCCCTGATCTCTTCCCACATCCGGTCCCTCAATTGAGAAGCAAGTTTGAACGGATACATCTGAATATTATATCTCTCCCAGGTCTTCCGGTAAACATTATGGGTGTAAGGAAGATACTCAATGATATGATTATCCCCGGTGAGGGGATAAAGACCGAAGACCCTGTATAGATCACGCGAAAAAGGTTCGAATGCCGGATGGTATGTCTTCAGACGTTCCCGGAAAAGGGGATACAGGTCTTCTCCGGTATTCCGGTCTGTGAGTGAGAGCATCCAGGTAAAATGGTTGATGCCGGCAGCTTTGATCCGTACCTTCCGGGCAGCCTGGTTGCCGATGCTGTAGGTGCGGTTGTTTGCAAATTCATCTTCCCAGGTAAAGGTGTACTTGTCAGGCACCTCTATGTCCAGGTAGTCCGAGAGGAGGATTCCTGCCTGCATATATCCGAAGGTGATCTGGTGACAGATGCCCACCGTGTCGATGCCATAATAATGATGAGCCAGGCGGCTTATGCGCGGAACAGGGTTCGTGAAATTAAGCAAAAGAGCGCCGGGAGCAAGTGTTCTGATGTCTTCCAGGATGGGCATGAACTGAGCCGCATTGCGCGCGGTATGCATAAATCCTCCCGGCCCGCCGTTTTCAGCATAATGATTGATCCCGTATTTCAGTCCCAACATGCGGTCCATAGACCATGTTTTTTCCCTGTCCACGGCAAGGGCCGTGATGACGTAATCCGCCTCTTTCAGAAGCTCTTTCCGCGATGTGTCGCTGCGGATGGTAAAACCCGCATCCCATTCCCGGTTTGTTTTTTCTGCCAGCCGGATGATGGTCTCCAACCCCTTTTCATTGATGTCTATAAGACGGAGCTCAGATCCTCTCAACTCTGTTTTCTGTAGTAAAGCTCCCAGAGTGGATAACCCGAAAGAAGCACTCCCTGCTCCGATAACCACAATTTTTTTCATACTTTCGTGCTTTAATTCTCCAGTAAATTAATCGTTCACTAAGAAAGGCTATAAAATAAGCTTGTATCCGGGAGAATCTTTTGGTTATTATTAACTGTCAGAAATGTTTTTTTAACCGGCCGGTTTGTGATCTTCATCAGACACAGGCTGTCAAACCCGGAAGTTTATTTCAGCCCGGTTGAATGCAGGGAGATCCCTGTCTTTTTCAGATACGGTGATCTTCTCCGGCGGGATCTGCCAGTCTATTTTCAAAGATGTGTCATCGTAGCGGATGCCTCTCTCGGCCTCGGGATGATAATATTCGTCACATTTATAGAAAACGATAGCTTCCCCGCTCATTACCGAGAAACCATGGGCAAAACCCTTGGGGATCAACAATTGCAGGAAATTATCATCAGACAATAAAAAGCTTTTCCATTTGCCGAAAGAGGGACTGTTTTTTCGCAGATCGACTGCGACATCCAGGATCTTTCCCGAGATGACACGAACCAGTTTGGTTTGGGCGTAAGGCTCCAGTTGATAATGAAGGCCCCGCACTACGCCATAGGAGGACCTGGATTGGTTATCCTGTACCCAGGTAAAATGGAGCCCTTGTTGCCGCAATTCCCGGTCGTTATAGCTTTCGAAAAAATAACCCCGGCCATCGGCATAAACACGGGGTTTGAGTATATATAATCCTTCCAGTTCGGTGTGTTCGATGTCCATATGCTTAAAAATCGAAAGTTTTGAGTTTGTTTTCCAGAATGTTGAAAAGATATTGTCCGTAGTGTGAGTTACGAATAGGCCGGGCGATTTTCTCAAGTTGTTCCCGGGAGATATATCCCCTTTTGTAGGCGATCTCTTCAATGCAGGATGCTTTCAGTCCCTGCCGGTGTTCGAGTGTAGCGATGAAATTGGCTGCCTGCAAGAGACTGTCCGGTGTGCCGGTGTCGAGCCAGGCCATACCGCGGCCCAAAATACGTACGTTCAGCTTCCCTTCATCCAGATAGGTCTGCATCAGATCGGTGATCTCCAGCTCACCGCGAGGGGAAGGTTTCAGTTGCTCTGCCCTGGAGGCTACCGTATGGTCAAAGAAATAAAGACCGGTCAGGGCATAGTTGGAGCGCGGATGCTCAGGCTTTTCTTCTATGTGCAGGGCCTGTCCCTTTTCGTCAAATTCTACCACGCCGTAGCGTTGCGGGTCGTTAACATAATAGGCAAAAACCACGGCTCCTTCTTTCAGGGCGGAGCCTGTTTCCAGCAGCAGATTCCCGAAGCCGTGTCCGTAAAAGATATTGTCTCCTAAAACCATGGCCACCGGTTCATCTCCGGCAAAGTCCTTTCCGATGATAAAAGCCTGGGCCAACCCTTCGGGTTGGGGTTGTTCGGCATAGCTGATCCGCAGCCCCACCCGGCTGCCGTCGCCCAGAAGGTTCTTATACAAGGGCAGATCGCGCGGGGTGGAGACGATCAGAAGATCGCGTATGCCGGCAAGCATAAGCACCGAAAGAGGATAATAGATCATAGGTTTGTCGTAAACGGGGATGATCTGTTTGGATATGCTCTGGGTGACCGGATACAGACGGGTTCCCGACCCCCCGGCGAGAATGATGCCTTTCATGATTTTATGATTTTTCTGAAATAATCAATGGTATGCTTCAACCCCTCTTCCAGCGGAACAACAGGATTCCAGTTCAGCTCTTTCTGCGCCAGGGTGATATCCGGCTGACGTTGCATCGGATCATCTTCCGGCAAAGGCTTGTAGATGATCCCGGAACGCGATTCCGGAATGAGCGTCAGCACTTTCTCGGCCAGCTCACGGATGGTGAACTCTCCCGGATTACCGATATTGACAGGTCCCGTAAAATCATCCCCCGTATTCATCAGCCGGATCAGCCCTTCCACCAGGTCGGAAATATATTGAAAGCTACGGGTCTGTGATCCGTCTCCGTAAATGGTAATAGGCTCGTTCTTCAAAGCCTGGACAATGAAGTTGGAAATGACCCGCCCGTCGTTGGGCATCATGCGTGGCCCGTACGTGTTAAAGATCCGGGCGATCTTAATCCTTACATGATTCTGACGGTGATAGTTGACGAATAAGGTCTCGGCGGCTCTTTTTCCCTCATCATAACAGGCTCTTAATCCTATAGGGTTAACATGCCCCCAGTACTCTTCGGTTTGCGGGTGTACCCTGGGATCACCGTATACCTCGCTGGTGGATGCCTGGAGGATCCTGGCCTTGACGCGCTTGGCCAGCCCCAGCATGTTGATGGCCCCCATCACCGAGGTCTTGACGGTCTTGATGGGATTGTACTGGTAATGTATCGGGGAGGCAGGACAGGCCAGGTTATAGATCTCGTCCACTTCCGCAAAAAACGGCATGGTTACATCATGCCGTACCGCCTCGAAGTAAGGATTGGAGAGCATATGGGCAATATTTTTCTTACTGCCCGTGAAGTAATTGTCCAGACAAAGGACATCATTGCCTTCGGATAATAAACGCTCCCCTAGGAAAGATCCGATAAAACCCGCTCCGCCCGTAATTAATATGTGTTTCATGTTCGTTGATTAATGTGAATTCAGTTTGCCGGTGCCTATACCGTAATAAGTGAAACCGTGTTCTTTGAGCTCAGCGGGATCATAAATATTACGTCCGTCAAAAATTACTTTCTGATTCAATAACTTTGATATTACACGGAAATTGGGAAGCCTGAATTCGGACCATTCGGTTACCAGTACCAGCGCATCGGCATCCACCAGGGCATCGTAAGGATCCTGACTGTAAATGATCTTGTCCCCGAGGACCCTTTGGGTTTGTTCCATGGCCGCCGGGTCGTATGCTTTTATACTGGCACCGGCATCCAGCAACTTGTTGATCAGAACCAGCGCCGGAGCTTCCCGGATATCATCGGTGAGGGGTTTGAAAGAAAGCCCCCAGATGCCGAAACTCTTTCCTTGGAGATTTCCTTGAAAATGTTCGTAAATTTTGGTGAAAAGAACCGACTTCTGGTGTTCGTTGACCGCTTCCACCGCTTCCAGAATCTTCAGCTGATATTGATTGTCCCGGGCTGTTTTAATCAGGGCTTTGACATCTTTCGGAAAACAGGATCCCCCGTATCCTGTTCCGGGATATATGAATTTATTACCGATACGGGGATCACTGCCAATCCCGTTACGCACCATTTCCACATTGGCGCCAACCCGTTCGCACAGGTTTGCAATCTCATTCATGAAACTGATCTTGGTGGCCAGCATGGCATTGGCCGTGTATTTGGTCATCTCGGCAGAGGGAATATCCATGAACAGAATGGGATGGTTATTCAGCAGGAAGGGCTTGTATAAACGGCGCATGACCGTTTCCGCATTTTCGGAATCCACCCCGATCACAATACGGTCGGGCTTCAGAAAGTCCTGGACGGCATTGCCTTCTTTCAGAAATTCAGGATTGGATACCACGTCAAAAGGAATATCCTTTCCCCTGTTCTCCAATGCCTCTTTGATGGTTTTCTTTACGAGTCTGGATGTGCCTACCGGTACCGTGCTCTTGGTGACGACAACCATATAATCCGTCATATATTCGCCGACCTGGGAAGCCACGCTGAGTACATGCTGGAGGTCGGCACTGCCGTCTTCTTCGGGAGGCGTTCCCACGGCAATGAATGTTACTTCCGATTCTTCCAGGGCAGGTTTTAGTTCCGTGCTGAAAAACAAACGTCCTTTCTCCAGGTTGCGCCGGATCATGGGCTCCAGCCCTGGTTCATAAATCGGGGATTTCCCCTCGTTCAATTGTTTGACTTTCCTTTCATCAATGTCGATACAATGAACCTGAACCCCTGTCTCGGCAAAACATGTCCCGGTGACCAGTCCGACGTATCCTGTCCCTACTACGGTGATTTTCATATTGCTGCAAATTTATCTGTTTGTTATTGTTGCTCAAATGTAAAGAACTTATGCGCTTTTCAAAAATATATGTAAAAAGGTAAATAACAAATGAAAATAAACCTTAAACGGAAAATTCGGGTGTAATAACGAATAAAACCGGTTAAATGTTATGAAAATCTTTCAATTATTAAATAATAATTTTAATTTTGCACCTCAATTTTTATATAAAATAATGTCTAACTTATTAATTATTAGAGGATTTTAGTAATGAATGAACAAGAAAAACAACCAGAAGAAAAAGAAAACCAGTCTTTTACGGAAAAAACCCGGGAAAAGCAAGTGAAAGATCAGGTATCACCGGAGAAAGAAGCTGAAGCGAAAAAAGATTTAGCCGAAACGGAAGAAAAAACCCAAGCTCCCGATGTAAAAGAAAAAAAGGAAGAACCCAATGAGCCTGAAAAAACTTCAAAAGAAAAGAAAAAAAAACCTGAAGCAACGGTACCGGAAGAAGACGTAGAAAAAATGCCGGAAGCGGCAGAAGATGCAAAGGTAGTAGAAGAAGCAAAAACGGAATCTGAACAGGAATCGGAAAAAATGGAACCCCCGGTAGCGGAAGAAACAAAAAAGGAAGAAGAAAAACCGGATTCGGAAAAAACGGAAGCCCCAGTAGCTGAAGAAACAAAAAAAGCAGAAGAAAAAACGGAACCGGAAAAATCCGGGGAGAAAACGGAAACTGCCGGGAAGGCCGGAGAAGGAGAACAGGGAGGAAAGGAAAAAGAAAAAGAAATTAAGTTATTTGACGACAAAGCGGTAACCCCCGATCCTGATTTTGACTGGGATGCCTATACCCAGGGGGTGGATGAATATACCGTTAGCAAAAGGTCGGAATACGAAAAACTGTATGACGAGACCCTTAGTACCGTGGCCCCCAATGAAGTGGTGGATGGCACGGTTATCTCCATGAACAACCGGGAAGTGGTTGTTAACATAGGGTATAAATCAGAGGGGGTGATCAGCCTGAACGAGTTCCGCTACAACCCGGACCTGAAAGTGGGAGATAAGGTGGAAGTATATGTGGAAAGCCAGGAAGATCCCAAAGGTCAGCTTATTCTCTCGCACAAAAAGGCCAGAGCCCTGCGTTCCTGGGAACGTGTCAATGAGTCTTATGCCAAGAATGAGATTATCCAGGGATATATTAAATGCCGTACCAAAGGAGGTATGATTGTGGATGTATTTGGCATTGAAGCCTTCCTGCCCGGATCGCAGATCGATGTTAAGCCTATCCGCGATTATGATGTTTTTGTGGGTAAGACGATGGAATTCAAAGTGGTGAAAATCAACCAGGAATTCAAGAACGTGGTGGTTTCCCACAAGGCGCTTATCGAAGCCGAACTGGAACAGCAGAAAAAAGAGATCATTGCCAAACTGGAAAAAGGCCAGGTACTCGAAGGGACGGTCAAAAACATTACCTCTTATGGAGCCTTTATCGATTTGGGCGGCGTGGATGGTTTGATCCATATTACCGACCTGTCCTGGGGACGGGTCAATCACCCGGAAGAAGTGGTGCAGCTTGATCAGAAACTGAACGTGGTAATCCTGGATTTTGACGATGAGAAAAAACGGATTGCCCTGGGACTGAAACAACTGACACCCCATCCGTGGGATTCCCTTGATCCGAACCTGAAAGTAGGAGACAAGGTGAAAGGGAAAGTAGTGGTTCTGGCCGATTACGGCGCCTTTGTGGAAATTGCTCCCGGCGTGGAAGGATTGATCCATGTCTCCGAGATGTCCTGGTCGCAACACCTGCGCAGCGCACAGGAATTTCTGAAAGTAGGGGATGAGGTGGAAGCCGTGATCCTGACACTCGACCGTGAAGAACGGAAGATGTCTATGGGCATGAAACAGCTTAAACCGGATCCGTGGGAAGATATCGAGAAAAAATATCCCATTGGCTCCAAACATACCGCCAAAGTCAGAAACTTTACCAACTACGGCGTCTTTGTGGAAATAGAAGAAGGAGTTGACGGACTGATTCATATCTCCGATCTCTCCTGGACAAAGAAAATCAAACATCCGGCTGAATTTATTTCTGTGGGCGATGATATCGAAGTGGTCGTCCTGGAAATAGATAAGAATAACCGTCGTTTAAGCCTGGGTCATAAACAGCTCGAGGAAAATCCGTGGGATGTTTTCGAAAGTATCTTTACCGCAGGTTCTGTGCATGAAGGAACCATTACGGATATTTTTGACAAGGGAGCGGTGGTTGCCCTGCCTTATGGCGTGGAGGGTTTTGCCAATCCGAAACATCTTATAAAGGAAGACGGCTCCAAGGCTAAAATAGATGAAAAACTTCCTTTTAAGGTGCTGGAGTTTAACAAAAACGGAAAGAAAATCGTCGTGTCCCACACCCGTGTTTTCGAGGACGAAAAAAGAGGGGTGAAAAGAGCTGAAAAAGCTGAAACAGAGAAAAATACACGCCGTATTAAAAGTCAGCTTGAGAAAACCACACTGGGGGATATCTCCGACCTCGCAGCCCTGAAAAAAGAAATGATGGAAAAAGAAAAGAAGGATAAAAGTTCAGGAGATAAGAAAAAATAATTATCTTTAATGGCAAAATTAACAAGCCATGGAGTTTCAAATTGAAAAGAAAGATGACCACACCCTGATACGGGTACTGGAAGAAAAACTTGATACCCACATTGCTCCAAATCTGAAATCGGAATTGGTACTGATCTCAGGAAACGGGGAAAAGAACATCGTTCTTGACCTGGTTAATGTCAGGTATTGTGATTCCAGTGGTTTAAGCGCTATCCTGGTCGCCAACCGGTTGTGTAAAAATGCCAACGGTACGTTTGTCCTTTGCGGATTAAACGAAGCGGTGGAGCGGTTAATAACCATTTCACAACTGGATACGGTTTTGAACATTACCGAAACTTACGAGGATGCAGTAGCGCTGATCAGGGCTGAAGAATAATTGTTTTTTTCGTTTTGACTTTTTCACTGTTTATCCTAGGAAGCAGTTCGGCTTTACCAACATCGAATAGATTTCCGACCGCTCATGTACTGAATGTACAGGAGCGGTTTTTTTTGATAGATTGCGGAGAAGGAACCCAGATGCAACTGCGACGGATGCATTTTAAACTGGGCCGCCTCAATCATATTTTTATCAGCCACCTCCATGGCGATCATGTTTTTGGCTTGTTCGGTCTCCTTTCCAGCCTGGGACTGATGGGCCGGGAACAAGACCTTCATCTTTACGGGCCTCCCCAACTCGAAGAGGTGATCCTGCAACATCTAAAAATGTTTGATATACACCTGCCCTACAAGGTGATCTTTTATCCGCTGCAATGTGAGAAGTCCGGGAGGATCTATGAAGATAAAGTGTTGACCGTGAGGCATTTTCCACTGTCACACAGGATTCCCGCCTGCGGGTACCTTTTTACGGAAAAAGAACGAATCCGTAATTTCAGACCGGGTGTGATCGAGAAATACCGTATCCCCATAATAAAAAGAAAGGGAATCCAACAGGGAGATGATCTTGTGACGGAAGAAGGGAAGGTTGTTCCCAATGAACAGTTAACCCTGCCGGGTCCTTTGCCCCGTTCTTACGCTTTCTGCAGTGACACGCAATACGACAGGTCCATCCTCCCGTTTGTCCGGGGAGTGGATCTGTTATACCATGAGGCTACCTTTGCCAATGCAGATGTCGACCGTGCCCGGGAAACAAAACATTCCACCGCCCGTCAGGCCGCTCTCATCGCCCGGGAAGCCGGCGTAAAAAAACTGGTGATCGGACACTTCTCAGCACGGTATAAAGACCTGAATCTGCTCCTTGAAGAAGCCCGGGAAATTTTCCCCGCTACCTTCCTTGCCGAAGACGGTGAACGTTTTGATGTGCCATTGGTAAGAGCCACACCGTCTGAGAAACCATGAAAAGGAAGAACTCCGGCCATGTGATATATTTATTTAAATAAATATTTAAATACTTATTTAAATATGTATATATGGTTACGGTCTTTTGCAAGTTGGATGGTTCCGGCAAGGATCACCGTTCAAAATTTCCAGGTTCCGGTGCAATGAACCGGTTATTTCATTACTTTTATGGCCGTTAAACCAAAACATATAGAAGAGATGAAAAATATTTTTGTATCCGTGCTGGCATTATTGCTGTCTGCACCTTTTGTTATGGGTCAGCCCAGAGACAAAGCTACCTTTAAGGATTACAAACCCGGGTATTATCAGAATTTTATTCTGAAGGATATCAGCCAGGTAAAGAAAAAGCAGCATCCCCAAAAAAGGGTAAAAATGTTCCTTATGGACCAGTCCGGGATGAACCTGCCCAATGATCCTGCTTTGTATAAAACGGAATGGCATTTTCCGCCGATTTCGCAGGGAAATACGGGAACCTGCTGGTGCTTCTCCACCACCTCCATGTACGAATCCGAGGTCTACCGGCTGACGGGCCAGAAGATCAAGATTTCTGAAATGTTCACCGTTTACTGGGAATATGTCGAGAAAGCCAGAAGATTTGTCAGGGAACGTGGAAACTCGCTGTTTTCGGAAGGCTCGGAAGGCAATGCCGTTGCCCGTATTTACAAAATGTACGGAGCGGTGCCCGAAGAAGCTTATACCGGCCTGACCGGAGGCAGAAAATTTTATGACCACAGCGATATGTATAAAGAAATGAATACGTATCTGAAATCGGTTAAGGAAACCAATGCCTGGAATGAAGAGGAGGTTTTGGCTACCATAAAAAATATTATGAATCACTATATGGGCACTCCCCCCGAATCGGTTACCTGGAAAGGAAAGACGTATACACCCCGGCAGTTTCTGAAAGAGGTGCTGAAGATCAATCCGGATGATTATGTAGAGATCCTTTCCTATGAACAGGAGCCTTTCTGGCAACAGGTGGAATACAAGGTTCCGGATAACTGGTGGCACAGTAAGGAATATTACAATATGCCGCTGGAGGATTTTATGAAAGCCCTGCATAATGCCATTCGCAAAGGCTATACCGTGAGTATCGGCGGGGATGTTTCAGAGGCCGGTTTCAGCCGCGAGACCAACGTGGCCCTGATTCCTGATTTTGATATCCCTTCTGCATATATCAATGATGATGCAAGACAGTTTCGTTTTTCCAACCACACAACTACCGACGACCATGGTATGCACCTGGTAGGTTATCTGCAGAAAGACGGAAGTTACTGGTATCTGATCAAAGACTCAAGCTCCGGTTCGCGCAATGTAGGGGAAGGGGACAAGAAATTCGGCTATTATTTTTTCAGCGAAGATTATGTGAAACTTAAAATGATGGGTTTTACAGTGCATAAAGATGCCGTGAAGGATCTGTTGAAAAAATTCAAATGATCTTTTAATCGGAAAAACGACGGGAAAAGCTGCAACCATGCAGCTTTTTTTATCCCGGAATTTGGTCGCTGCGCTCCCTGAAATTAATTCGCGACGCTCACGTAATTAGCGGCTATTGCCGCGTAATTATGCCGCTACCGCGGCGAAATCAGCTCCCTGACGGTCGCGGGATTTAATACCTGCATATTTAATCAGCAGATTTTCGCAGAAAGGGACATTAAACCACTTCTTAAATCTAAAATCCTTGTTCCTTCTTCGATATTAAATCATTTATTGGAGAGTACGGTAAAAAAGATAAATGATTGAATAAATTGAATAATTTATGGAATGAAGTATTTTTTTATGTATCAC
>JANTHB010000044.1 GCA_024762655.1 Bacteroidales bacterium | reverse complement strand
ACCTCTTTCCCTTTGAAGAAGATGCCCAGGTTCGCCTGTTTTAGCAAGGCCTCAATTACCTCAAGCTCGGGAATATTAAAAAAATCCGACCGGATAATGTTTTCGGTGAAATGAATGGTAATACAGGAAGGAGGCGTGTTCTTTTCGCTCTCCAGTATTTCCCAGCAATGTGGCACGTCAGGTCCCAGTAACACCAGGTCGTTGCGCTCAAAACTGGAGATACTGTTCCCTACAATTCTTCTCCCGGCCCCGGAAACAATAAAGTTCAGTTCATAATTCAGGTGGGAATGGATTTTAGGCATACGTTCCGCCAACTGAATCTCCCGGACAATGAAAGAATGTTTTCCGGGAACCTCAATCTTTTCGAATACATAATCCATCAGAGGAATATTAAATATTGTTATAATCTTTCAAATATATCATTAATTATTTTAACAAAGGTTAAAAAATAATGTAATTTAAAGAAAATAACCGAAGGACTCCTTTTTTAGATTTTGTTTCTTTGTTATCCGGGAGATAATTAAAAAACATTATCATGCTACAATTAAAAGGAATTATTCCTCCTATGATCACCCCCCTGAAAAATTCCGACCGGCTTGACAGGGAGGGTTTGGCCAATCTGATTGAGCATATGATCCGGGGGGGCGTTCACGGCATCTTTATTCTGGGCACAAACGGGGAAGCCCCTTCGTTAAGCAGATCCCTCAAAAAGGAACTGGTGCGAACGGCAGGAAAACAGATTAAACAACGGGTGCCTTTCCTGGTTGGTATCTCTGACACTTCCCTGTCAGTGTCGCTGGATATGGCCGATAATGCAAAAGAAAACGGAGCAGACGCCGTGGTGGTCACCCCCCCCTATTATTATCCCCTTGATCAGAAGGAAGTTTACGAATACTATGCCGCACTGGCCTCAAAACTCCCTTTGCCTTTTTTTATTTACAATATACCCAGTCACACCAAAATTCATCTTTCCATAGAGACCGTCCGGAAAATAAAAGACCTCGGTGCGCTGGGGATCAAAGACAGTTCCGGAGATCTTTTTTATTTTTACGCTCTGATGGATGCATTAAAAGAGGCTCCGGATTTTTCTTTTATTACAGGAACCGAATTGTTTCTGCCCGAGACCGTCATGAACGGAGGACACGGGGCAGTGGCCGGAGGAGCAAATGTTTTTCCCCAGCTCTTCGTCAGTCTGTATGAAGCTTCGGTAAAAAAAGATCTCGATTCCATTTCTATATTACGGAAAAACATGCTGGACCTGTACAACTCTCTGTACCGGGTCGGGAAGCATCCTTCCAGAATCACGGCAGGCATTAAATGTGCCTTGTCCGTGATGGGTATCTGCGATGATTATATGGCCCCTCCTTTACAAAAGCTAACCGGCGATGAACGGAGTCAGGTAGAACTGATCATAAAAAACATCACCCTTAATCCAGGTGCCGGATCATGAACTATCAGCTAGATGTAATAGATATTCTCGTACTTCTGCTCTATGCCTTGATCCTGATAGGGATGGGCGCTTATTTTTTACGTAAAAGCAAGACTTCAGAACAGTTTATGGTGGCCGGGCGCGGCATTCCTGCCTGGGCAGCCGGCATAGCCGTGATGAGTGCCTACACGAGCAGCATCTCTTATATTGCCGTACCGGGGAAAGCTTTCGACACCAACTGGCATCCCATATTATTTGCCTTGATGGCCGTCCCTGTCGCATGGTTTATAACCAAATATGTGGTGCCTTACTACCGGGAAAAAAACATTATTTCCGTGTATGGCTATCTGGAAGAAAAAATGGGTGCCTGGGCCCGCATTTATGCCTCTTTGTCGTTTGTCCTTTTCATGATCGGCAGGACTGCCGTGATCCTGTATCTCTCCTCTCTTCTGCTCTCACAGTTTGTAAACATAGACATTCGTTATCTGATCCTGATCATCGGACTGATTACGGTCCTTTACACGCTTATGGGAGGCATGGAAGCTGTGATCTGGACGGACGTAATGCAATCGATCATTATGATCGGTGGAATTCTTATCGCCAGCTATATCCTGACCAAAGATGTTTTTTCCAAACCCGATTACCTGATACAAAACGCTTTGAATGCCCATAAGTTCAGTTGGGGCAGCACGGCTTTCTCACTCAATGGAAGAACCATCCTGGTAATGATCATTTACGGCATTACCGAAAACCTCCGCAACCTGATGGCCGACCAGAACTACACGCAGAAATACAGTTCGGTGCCCACCCTGAAAAAAGCAAGAAAATCTATCTGGATTGCGGTTCTAATATACCTCCCGCTCACGGCTATATTTTTATACATCGGGACCACCCTTTTTGCTTTCTACTCAGGAACGACCCATGTTCTGGGAGACACTATCGTCAAAGGGGACCAGGTCTTTCCCTATTTCATCGCCCATGAAATCCCGGTAGGCGTCAAGGGACTGATCATAGCAGCCATCCTTGCTGCCTCGATGAGCACCATCGACTCGGCCCTGAATTGCTCTGCCACCGTGCTTTTTGTGGATTATTACAAGAAATATTTCAGGCCCGACAGTTCCGAAAAAACCAACGTGGCTTTTTTGCGTCTTACCACGGTCATATGGGGGTTGCTGGGGATCGTCTTTGCCATCATGATGATCAAGGCAAAAAGCGCCCTGGATATCTGGTGGCAAATCGCCGGGATCTTTGGCGGAGGCATCCTGGGACTGTTCCTGCTGGCCATTTTCAACATCAGGATCACACTGAAACAGGGGCTCATTTCCGTGACGTTCAGCATACTTATCATCGTATGGGGGACTTTCTTCCGGAATCTCCCGGCCCATCTGAGCTGGCTGGAATGCAGAATGGATCCGATCATTATTGGGGCTGTCGGCACTACCGGCATGGTGGTCCTGGCTCTTTTTTTCGTCGCCGTTAACAGAAATAAACAAAGATTGACTTCCCATTAGCCGCAGAGGCTGATTTTAAATCCGTATCATATGAAATATTCAATCCTATTGATCATGGGCCTGATAACATTCAACGGAAATGCACAGAAAGTTTTCACAGGAGCTCAGGCTATCGTAAAGGAAGAATTTATATTCCGTTCAAAAAAGGTCCCTTTCCCCAGTTGTCATGCTTCTACTCTCGCAGAAACGAAAGAGGGGCTGATTACTGCCTGGTTTGGCGGATCGCATGAAAAAGCTCCGGATGTAGGGATATGGGTAAGCCGCTATGCGGGTGGAAAATGGAGTAAACCCGTAGAAGTTGCCAACGGTATCAGGAATAAGAAAACCCGTTATCCAACCTGGAACCCGGTGCTGTTCAATACAGGCAAAAAAATTCTCCTTTTTTATAAGGCAGGGCCTTCTCCCCGGAAATGGTGGGGCGAGGTGATTGTCTCCACAGATCAGGGAAAGACCTGGTCAAAACCCGTCACATTGCCGGAGGGAATTCTCGGCCCCATCAAAGACAAACCGGTGCTCCTCTCCGACGGATGGTTGTTGAGCCCTTCCAGCACCGAAGATCATGGATGGCAGGTGCATATTGAATTATCGGGCGATATGGGAAAGACCTGGACCAAAAGCCCTCCGCTGAATGACCCCGGAAAGATAAGCCTGATACAGCCTACCCTGCTCGAACACCCCGGCGGAAAAGTACAGATGCTATGCCGGAGTAAAAACAATACGGTCTTTACAGCATGGTCGCAGGATATGGGATTGACCTGGGGTCCCTTTCTCTCTGCCGGACTGCCCAATCCCAATTCGGGGATTGACGCCGTAAAACTGAAAGAAGGTAACTATTTGCTGGTTTACAATCATATCGCCTGCGAACCCGGAGAACATTGGGGAAACCGGAATATTCTGAACGTGGCTGTGTCGGAGGACGGTGTGCTTTGGAAAGCGGCCGTATTGCTGGAAAATGATCCCGACAAGGATTCGGAATACTCTTATCCTGCCGTCATCCGGACCCGTGACGGGCTGGTTCATATCACCTACACCTGGAACAGGAAACAGATCAAACATGTGGTTATTGATCCTTCAAAAATCACCCCCAGGGATTTTGAAAACGGAAAATGGCCTGTAGATTAAAAGCGAGGATAATGTCAAGGAAAACGAGCATACTGTTTATTGCCATCACCCTGGGGCTGGCCTGGGCCATGCGTGGTCACTTCGGTCACGAATGGGGCGCTTCCTGGGCCGGGGCGATGGGTGTGCTGGCCGTATTGCTGGTAGCAAAAAGAAAAGACTGGGCACAAAATGCACCCGTGCTGACAGCGCTGGGAGCTGTCGGGTGGGGCGCCGGCGGCATGATGAGCTATGGCATGGTGGTAGGTTATTGCCGGAGCATCTCTTTTCCCAATGCACTTTATGGATATGCCATGCTGGCTGTGATCGGCGGATTGTACGGTTTCCTGGGAGGGGGACTCTTCGGTCTGGGACTGGAAACAGAAGAAAAACATAAACCCCACTGGCCGGGACTGATCGTCGAAATGTTCGCCGGAGGGTTCCTGGTCTGGGGGCTGCTGATCTACCAGATGGAATGGCTGATGACCCCGCCACGGTCTGAACTGTGGGCCGCATGCCTGGGAGCCGCACTCGCCCTGACATGGTACCTCGCCCGCAACCATTTTCACCGTGCCCTCCGCGTGGCTGCCTACTCGGCCCTGGGAGCCGGTTTCGGCTTTGCGTTCGGTAACTTCCTCCAGACCCTCGGAAGCACCTCCGGGATTTCCTACAATTGGTGGAATGTGATGGAATTTTCCCTCGGCTTCTTCGGAGGCCTCGGGATGGGATATGCCATCCTCTCCCGTAGCTGGCCGGAAACAGTTAAAGTTTCCAAAACAGGAAACCGCATAGCCCTGGTCTTCGTCTTCCTGTTTATCCCCTTTGCCAATTGGGTGAACGCCATGAGCCTGGAGAAATTCACCAGGACAGCCGAAAGACTGGGCCTGCAAAACCTTCACCAGTTTGCAATCAATCACCTTGCCACGGCCGGGATCTCCCTGATCGTATTTTTTGCCCTGGCAGCCTGGATCTGGAAAAAATGCTCCCGGAACCAGCCAACAGAATGCAGCACACCCGCCCTGCTCCTTTTGATCTCCCTGGAATATACCCTCTTTGCCTACATCCAACTGGCCTCCTTCCGGCATTTTAACCTGAAACATTCTGATACCCTGTATATCTTTATCCTGGCCGGCTTAATGTTTTTATGGTATTTTTATCTGGCTAAAAAAGAGCCTGTCCCACCCCAAAACGAAATCCCCGAAACCTGGAAAAGATGGGGCATCATCCTGTCGTGCCTGCTCCTGGCATTACTGCTTATCGCATTTATTTCCATAAACAGTCATGGAGTCCTTCCCGGATCACATGAAAGATTCTAGCCTGATAACCGGTACCTGTTTGCCATCCTGGAAGAAAAAGAGGATAAAAGAATGATATCTTGATTATTTAGTTTGGTTATTGAAGTTTGATCATCGAAAATTATGAGTAATTTGGAAATTGTATACCGGCATGTACAGGAATAAAGAAACAGAGACCATTCAGTGAACAAACTAAAATATTATAATGTTTTTTTTCTTTTACTGACCGGATTATGCTGGCTGTCCTCCTGCCATAAGGAAAAGGATCTTGCGAAATATGTAGATGTATTCATTGGCACAGAGGGCGACGGGCATACTTTCCCCGGCGTCGGCATGCCCTTCGGGATGGTACAGCTAAGTCCCGACACCCGGCTTTCACAGCTTCCGGATCAGATACTTTCAATGCGGCGGAGGTCTTTCTCTAAAACTCAGCTGGCGGGGACCCGGTTTTCCAAAAAAAGTAGTGACACCGGATTTCTTGTTTCATTAAAACAGAAAAAAACCATGGAGACCTTTAAATATAAGCCTATTGATGTTCATGTTTATAAATTAAAACCAAAAGAAAAATCATGATGAAGAAAAAAAGTATCATAGCCGCAGCGGGAATATTTTTCCTGACCGTCATATTGGTCCGGACAGGGTTTGGGGATCCGGCACAGATCGTTCAGCCTGTTAATCCCCAGCCGGTAAGGGAGCTGACCGAATGGAGTGTGCATACAGGCGATTTGCCGGTAACAAAAGTATTTGCGCATAGTCCCTCTCTATGGAAAAAAGAAACGCTTAATCATGAGTGGTGGGAAAAAGGTCTGGTCAAGTGGTTCAAACGGGATTTTACCGTACCCAAAGAGATGGCCGGCAGGGATGTGATCTTTACCGTAGCTACCACGGGTAGGCTGGAAATATATGCTGACGGAAAAAAACTGTATGGCCCGGGTGGGGAAAAGAGCCGCGTGGTCCTCACACGGTTTGCCAAAGCAGGACAAAAGTTTACCCTGGCCGTTAAGCTCGTAAACAACGGATATAGTTGTCGCTTTTACCAGGCTGATATGGTAGGCATGCCCGCAGGATACGGAGATTTCATGGAGACCGTCAAAAAGATCTCAGCACTGTCCCCCGGCCAGGGCCTTTCACTCACAACCTGGAAATGGAAAAAGAATGCCTCTGATGATGCCGCTCTCCCAACCTTTGACGATACCGGATGGAAAAAACTGAAAAGCGGAGAAAACTGGCAGGGAGAAGAGGAATATGCCTGGTATCGTACCACACTCGTCATACCGGAAGAAATCGACGGGTTTCCCGTGAAAGGAGAGCCCCTCCGTCTTATCGTCAACGGAAACGATAAATGTGAGATATGGATTGACGGTCAGTTTATTAGAAAATCCGGAGGGGATGCTGCCGTGACTTTTACAGGCTCTGCCACACCGGGCAAGAAATTCTTCCTGGCCATCAAAGTCATCAACAGCCGTGGCAGCGGTGCTTTGCGCTATGCACGTGTCATCACCCAAAAAGCGATCGATCTGCAGGCAGACCTTAACAAACTCATGAGACGACTGAACCGCATGGATCGCTATTTCAGCATGAATCCCATACCACAGACCGCTCAGATCGTTGATCTTACCCGCATCCTTCAAAAATATGCCAACAGCAAAACCCCCGTGGATGTTATAACCAGGGAACTGGGTATTTTCCTTCCCGCGAAAGAAAAACGCTTTGCCCGCAAACCTGTTTTCGTGGTGCCTCCTTATCTGGAGGATGCCGAAAAAGACGGGATCACCATCATGTGGGAGACCGCTTATCCCTCCTATGGAAAGATCGTTTACGGCGAAGGCACAGCTCTGACCGACACCCTGCCCGAAACACCTCATCCGTTACTGCTTCACGAGGTGACCCTCCCCGGGCTGAAGGAAAACACCCGATATTCCTATAAAGTGATCACCGGCAATCTTTCCAGCCCCATCCATACGTTCCATACCAAAAAAGGGAAAAACATACCCTTTAAATTCATTGTCTACGGGGATAGCCGAACCCTGACCAAAGTCCACGAACATCTGATCGAATTAATGGTTCCCGAGAAACCCGATTTCATTGCCAACGTCGGCGATGTCGTCGGACACGGTTCCAGTCTCGAACAATGGATAGACATGCATTTATATCCGATCCGTCACATCTCGGGCGATGTTCCGATGTATATATCCATCGGAAATCACGAATACGGAGGTTTTGAAGGAAATGTTCCTCCCTTTGAGCGCAGGGTCCATAATCCGCTGACATCTACAGGAAGTACGGAATATTATTATTCTTTCGATTACGGCAATGCCCATTTTATCTTCCTGGATCCCAACGAGTATGAGTTTCCCGACGGGGACGGTATCCTGCCGGAGTCACAACAATACCGCTGGTTTGTCAGTGATCTGAAAAAGGCCCGAAAACATGCCGAATGGATCTTTGTCTTTATGCATCAGCCTCCTTATTCCGAGTGCTGGTCGGGCGGTTACTACGACGGGGAACCCCCGCTGCGAAAATACATTGTCCCCATCATGGAAGCGGAAAAAGTAGATATCGTTTTTTCCGGACACACCCACGATTATGAACGGGGTCTCCCCCATCCGCCCTATGATCCGAAAACAGGTCACGGAAATAATGTAGTCTATGTGATCACCGGAGGCGGTGGGGCAGACCTGGATAATCACAAATACCGGGACTGGGAACAGATAGATCTGCCCGACCACCCGGCCCACCCCGACAGCAACGAATTTGACGGTGGGAAGTATTACCAGTTCCATTATGTCGTTGTTGAGATCGACGGGAAAAAACTGAAATACAAAGCCGTAAAAATGAATGGCGACGGCTCCTACGGAGGTATCCTGGATTCGTTTGAACTGAAACATAAATAATAACCTGATAAAAATAAACATCATGCTCAAAACAATTTTAACATTTCTCGGTCTGCTGCTGGCTCCCGTCCTCTTTTCACAACCCTACGAAGATGTTCCTTTTTTACAGGATCATGCGGAGAAGTATGTTTTCAGCGACCGGAACTTCAGACCCATACTGCTGCAGGCGTGCAGCGACCGGAACGGACGTATCAATGTACTGAGTTCCAAAATGCTTCTTCATCCCTGGAACCATCATCTGGTAAAAAACGAAATGTATCCTTTCCTGAACGATATGGACCTGCTGGCCATGACCCGCTATAAAGATCAGTTTGTTTATCTCTCCAAAGAGGCGGTGTTCAGCAATGCCTGGGCCGGAAAAATATGGATAGAACACGACATGCCCGATGCCACCGGTTTTTGTATGGGAGAGGACTTTTCCTTTCTGCTGGCCGGAGATAATCACCTGGAATATTACGAAAAAGGCCGGCGAGTCTGGGATAACAAGCATACGGGCTTATCTCCGGTAAAAATGCTCTTTGACAAAAACAATAGACGTTTTCTGCTGCTCACCGGTCAGGCACTCTTGATCTTTGACCCTGCTGCAAAAAAACTGAAAAGGGTGCATGAGGGAAACAACCTGACAGCCATGGCGCTTTCCGGTGACAAGCTGATCATCGGAACTACCGGCGGGATATACTCCCTGGATCGCAAATCCCTGAATGCGCCTACGCCGCTCGATAAAAAACTTCCCTGGACCGGAATCACCTGTATCCGGAATATCAGGGGCCGGCTTTGGTTTGGATCTGCCCGGGGTGCATTTGCATTGCGTCCGGACAATACCTACGATTATTATGCATCCAGAAGATGGCTGGTGGACGAACGGGTAAAAGAAATCGCTCCCGGGCCCGGCAACAGCATCCTCGTACTGACGCAGAACGGCTTGAGTAAAATAGTGTTCACCCCCATGACTCTGGCGGAAAAAGCGGAATATTTTGAAAAGATTCAACGACTGCGGCATATCCGTTACGGTTTTAATGCCAGAACAAACCTGACGGTGCCCGGGGATCTCTCCACCCCGGTTATGGTAGACAGTGACAATGACGGTTTATGGACCTCTATGTACCTGGCAGGTGAATTATTCCGTTATTCGGTTACCCGTTCCAAAGAAGCCTTAAAAAATGCCTATGAAGCATTTGAGGCCATGGAACGCCTTACGGAGATCAGCGGGATCGCCGGTTTCCCTGCCCGTACTTACGAACGCGACGGCTATCAGAGCAGCGACAGGGATATCAATATGCCGGAAGATCAGAAAATCTGGCGGCTTACGCCGGATAAGCGCTGGCGGTGGAAGTCCACCACCAGCAGCGACGAATCGTGCGGACATTTTTTCGTCTATGCCCTCTTCGCCGAGATCGTCCCCGACCAGGCCTGGAAAGACAGGGCCATCCATCAGATCAAGATTGAAATGGACCATATCATCGAGCATAACTGGTACCTGGTTACCTGGAACGGAAAACCAACTCAGTGGGGAAGATGGAACCCCGATTATGTCAACAGTTTTTCTATCCATACCGGCGACCGCCGTCTCAACTCCACCCTGATCATCGCTTTCCTGGAAACCGCCTACCACTTTACCGGTGAGGAACGCTATAAAAAGAAAGCTTATGAGCTGATGGATAAATACGGTTATCTGGAAAATATCCTGCGGCCTGCTTCAGTAATCGGTTATGTGGAAGGACAGCCGCTGAGCGACGGATGGAACCATTCCGACGATGAGATGTATTTCCTTACGGCACCGGCTCTCATCAAATATGCCTTCACCGACGACCTGAAAACGAAATTCTTTGAAACCGTCAAAAGTCACTGGGAAAGAGTGCAACCGGAAAAAAACCCCTTATGGAACTTTATCTATGCCCTGACAGGAGGAAAAGATTATGACCTGGAAAGCTCCGTATGGTGGCTCCGGGAATTCCCTCTGGATCTCATAGCCTGGAACGTGGATAATACGTACAGAAAAGATCTGACCTTCCTGAAACCCAATTTCATGAAACGCGCCACCCGGGAAATACTGCCGCCGGACGAATGCCCTATGCACCTGCATAACAGCGCCTATGATATCAAAGGAGGAGAAGGCGGAAGAAGAGAGTATCCTCCCTATATTTACAATCTCCCGTATTGGCTGGGACGTTATGTCGGCGCCATAAGCGCAGAAAAAAAATAACGGATCGTATATTTCATTCACCTTCAAAGCCCTTCCCATGAACAACAAAAAGCTTTTCAAGAAGAAAATGGTTTTGATACTCATATCTTTTTTCTTGTTTTTCCCGGAGGGCACGGGCCTTTTTGCACAAAACCGGCCGGTCTTTCCCTTTCAGTCGGGGACATTCATTAAAGAATGGCTGATTTGCGGTCCCTTTCCGGCCCCCGGCGCCCGGTCCCTTTATCATGATTTTCTGACGGAGAAGGGCGGTGAGAGCAGGATCAATCCGCTACCCGGCATGCAAGTCATCAGTTCTGCTGTCCCGCTGGGAAAAGTTTCCTGGAAAATAACTACCGCACAAAGCGACGGGAAACTGGATTTCAGGAAATATCTTCACCCCAATCAGAAAAACATAGCCTATGCCGGCGTAACCGTCCGGTGCGGTCAACGCACGCCGGCTTTACTGAAACTGGGCAGTAATGATATGATAGCGGTATGGCTAAACGGAGAAAGGATATATGTATTCCCGGATCCACGGGCTTCGGGACCTGATGCGGACCAGGTAGCGGTTACCCTGAAAAAAGGGGATAATTTTTTGTTGGCAAAAGTGCAAAATGTAGGCGGAGGCTGGTGGCTGTATGCCCGTTTCGACCAGTTATTCGCTCTCGACAAAAACATCTACACTACCGCTCCTTCCGTCAGTCCCGTACCCAAAAGAATCAAGGACCATGAAATCGCCGATCTCTTTTCCGTTATGCTCTACAATACCTCTGAGCAAATGGCCGGACCGGTGCAGATGTCTGCGGGAAAAGAGGGGAAGGTCATGGCGGTCCGGGAAAGCATCAAGCCGGGGACCCTGGTTTGGCTAAACGGGGTTTCTCCTGTCAGCCGGTCAGAACTCTATGACTCCATTGAGACAGATGTTATGCTGACCACCCCGCTCGCTTCCCGTTCTTTTCACATCAGCATAAAGCATTTCCCGCTGGCCGACGGGGTCACCTGGTTTGTGCAGGGCTTTCATGTGGACCCCGTATGGCGTGACAGCCAGTCCGGCTACCAGGCTCTTTCCTTCTCCAATCTGGATCAGTATCTCCGGGCTGCCCGGGGAGACAGCGGATATGACTTCCTTATGAGTGAAATTCCTTACCTCAAACCTTATTATGACATTTTCCCCACCGACCGGCCGCTCATACGGGAACTGATAAAAACAGGCCGGAGTGAAACCTGTGGCAGCTACAACCAACCCAACGAGACGACCATCTCGGGAGAAGCCCTGATACGAAACATCCTTTACGGCAGGTTGTTTCACGAAAATGTCCTGCACGATTATCCCCGTGTGTATCAGCCCTGGGATGTTTTTGGTCATATTATCCAGTTACCTCAGATCCTGAAAAAATCAGAATTCATCGGAACGGTTTGGGAACGTTCCAATTACCGTTCTCCCAGCGTGCGCGTCCCGGGGATCCCCGACCTCTATTTTGCTCAGTCTCCCGACGGCACCATCCTTCCTACCCATAAGGTTTCTTACGGTTTCTCCAATCCCAGTGGCCTTGCCCGGGAAGTAGAAATAGAAACACGTAAACGCCTGGCTGAAGATATGAGGGATCAACAACAGCAAATCAAAGGGATCTCCTATGATTTCCGGTTAAATGCTGTAGACGAAAAAGCCCCTACCGCCTGGATGATCGGCCGAAGTAACGTCTTTCGTACATTTATTCCTAAAGTGAGTCTGGAAGCAGACGGCGCAGAAAAATACTTCGAACACATTGAAAAGCAGGAAAAACAGGATCACCTCGATATCCCCGTTGTCTCCCGTGATGTCTCCCAGTATAACGAAGGATGCGAGCTTTCCCGCTTCGACCTGAAGATGGGCAACCGTCTGGGAGAAAACACCCTGATTGCCGCCGAGAAATTCGCCACCCTGGCCAACATTCAGGGAATGCCTTATCCTGACGCCGCCCTGGATGAGGCCTGGCGTCAAATACTCTATGGTCAGCATCACGACGGGGTTACCGGATGCGGCGCCGACGAGCCTTATCTCGACCTGGCCGAAGGATATCATCATGCCCTGAACCTGGCAACCAACAGTCTTACGGCAGCCCTGAATTACATCACCGGTCATATCAACACCTCCCATGTCAACAGCGAAGCCATTCCCGTTGTAGTTTATAATTCCCTGAACTGGGAACGCAACGATATCGTACAGACTCGCATTCATTTTAAGAAACCGGTAAAAGGCTTCAGACTGATTGACGAAAAAGGGAAAAATGTCCCCCTGATGGTCCGTACCCTCGAAAAAAAGGGGAACCACATCCTGTCTGCCGGCATCAGCTTTATCGCTGAAAAGGTTCCCTCCCTGGGCTACAAAACGTGGTGGGTTGTCCCGGATAAAAGGATCCCCCCGCAGGAAACACCGGTGGAAAAAGAAAGCACGGTCATAGAAAATGAATTCTTCCGGCTTGCCGTGGACAAAAGGATGGGAGGCGGTATTACCAGCCTGTTGGAGACAAGCGGGGGAAAAGAATATATCAATACTTCCCTTGGACATCCGGGCAATGAATTGATACTGCTCAAGGAAGGTCCCGGCTTTGAACCGGCCTGGCGTTTTCTCACCACAGGAGAAAAATATTTCTCGAAAGATTATCCCGTACAGATAAAAGTACTTAAAAGCCCGCTGTATGAGAAACTGGTGATCACGGGAGAAATGCCGGGTATGAAAGAACGTATCCAGGAAATCACCCTTTATCACGGGTTGAGACGTATTGATTTCAGGACACGGTTGGTGAACTATCAGGGACAAAAGGGCCGGAACATTGTTGAAAACGACACCTCCGCATTACGGGACCAGCGCGATTTGTATGTTATCGGTTTCCCGGCCGGCCTGGCAGGAAGTGTCCCGGTGCTGGAAGATCGTTTTGCCACAAAAACGTATTACCGCAGCAAGGAGTATCTTTCCTATAGCAGTACCAATACCGTATGGACCACCCATCACTCCATGAACAGTTGTTACCAATGGTTCGACAACAGTTGGTCGGTAAAAATAAGTTTCGGGGGGCGTTACAGTATCGCCCCGGGGCCTTCGGAAATAGTGACCTCCAGGGATACTGCCTTACGAAAAGCAGGTTTCCGGCTGCAGACAGCCCTGGCACAAAACGGGGTCACCGCCACGCCGGCTTATCCCGGTGTTAAAAGAGACTATGACATCCAGTACCGGCGTTTTTGTTTCTCGGCCGGATCCCTGGAAGAAAACAGCTATAATGCCAGGCTTATAAGTCAGCTTACCGAAGGGGCCAGACAAAATATCCGCCGGCAACTGCAAAATCAAGGCTTTGCCTATGCTTTCGTATATGATAAGAACCTGCAGGAAGCCTGGTTTGCTTATCCCGTGCTTATGATCATAGGGAAAAATGAAAGAATGACAGAAAAAGCGCTGGACCGGCTTACCTCGCAACTGCAACTGTCGGGCAACATCACTCTTCCCGCAGGGTCCTGGCTGGCCGGTGAAAAAAACCGCGTGGGGAATTACGGACTGGGCATCATCAACAGGGGAAACATGCCCGTCAGCACCGAAAACGACGGTACCATGATCCTGGCACTCATGCACACGATCCCCTGGCAGTCGCCCCTGCTTAACTGGACCCACGACTTCCCCGAACGAAAAACCCATGTCTTCGATTATGCACTCTGGCCCCACAAAGGCAACTGGCAGGAGGCAAACATGGTTTTCCGGGGATATGAATTCAACAACCCCCTGGTGGCTATGCAAGCCACACAGCATCATGAAGCATTGCCTCCACAGCTCTCTTTCCTCAGCACCGGAAAAAGCAAAGGGGTGATTACCGCCGTCAAGCCTGTCACGGCAGGACCGGAATCTTTTCACCGGAATACCGCAACCTGCGCAAAAAACGGAATCATAATCCGGATCTATGAACCGCTGGGAAAAACGGAAGAAGTGCAAATCCATACCCATTTTCCCATTCTCTCGGCCGGGAAAGTAAATCTGATGGAACGTCAGGATATACAAATCCCTTCAGACAGCAACCGTTTCTCCTTCCGTCTTACACCGTACTCCATTCAGACCTTCAAACTGCAACCCTCCGTAAACCCGGTCGAAAAAAGCGGAGGCTATGCTCCTGCCGGCGGCCATCCCGTGTATGGCAGGTTCTGGGAACATAACAAAGGGGCAGCCCCTGCCGGCTACAATCCGGTCAATGTAAGCATTCTCGCACCTCCGGGCATAGACCGCCAGGATTCCCGGAAAAATATCCGGGAAATCCGGGTATATGTCACCAATGATTTCATCGACACACCGGTGACAGGAACCGTTACAATTGAAACACCCCCCGGCGTACGGGCCGTTCCGGATAAATTCAGTTACCGGGTGGGTCCGGACAGCGAGAAAGGATATCCCGTCACCCTCATCCTGACGGGACAGGTTACCCCCGGATTTATACGGGCTACCCTCCTGCAGGATAGCACTGAATTGTTTGATGTTATGCCATTCCGGTTGCCTGAGAAAAAATTCGGACATGCCGATCATCCCCATACCGGAACAAGGATACAATGGAAGGTAATACATCAAAACGACCAGGTTGTTGTTACGCTTGTGAATCCTTTTTCACAGGCTATTGACGGAGAAGTATCCCTGGTAGGTCCCGTAGAAACATGGGGCGACTGCAAATATAACCCGGTCGGACTGGTTGCTGCCCATCCCTGGAAGCAGGCCTTTCATCTTCCTGCACGGGAAACAAAAACATTATATTTCGACATAAAGCCGGTAAACGGTGAAAGCGATAGCGCATTTTGGTTGGCTGCCAAACTGAGTTACTTCGGTTACCTGGATTATAAACCCGCTGTGGGAAAACTGATCATCCAAAAATAAAAAACACCCATGAATCACCTTAAAATTATAACATTCGGTTTGGTCCTGTCCGGCATCTTTCCGGCCTGCCATCATGATAACGACAACCTTCCTAAAACAGTAACCATTCCCATGAAAGAAAAACAACTCACCTTCTCCACCAGGAATCATGCGTTAGATAACAATGATAACTTCTCTCCCGATGGAAATTTTTTGTGTTATGATACGCGTGGCACGGTCTTTAACGAAGATCTGGCCAACTGCCGGTCGATTGAGAAAGTAGAGATCGCCACCGGAAAAGAAACGGTTCTATGGGATCCTCCTGCTGTCAACGGAGAAAAAGCAGCCCCCGGAGTGGCAGCCGTTTCGTTCCATCCTTTTGAGAACAAGGTGATCTTCATTAACGGACCTTTCCTCGACGAGATAAAGCAACGGGGTTACTATAGTCACCGGAACCGTACGGCCGGCGAAGTCGACGGCGAAGGATACAAAAACTTTCACCGGGTGGAGATGCGGGATGTCACCCACGATCCTACCACGCCGGGAGCCCACCGCGGGGGTACGCACCGTCACGAATATTGTCGGGACGGAAGCCGTATCGGCTTTACCTATGATGACTTTTTCGTACGTAATATTGATCGCACCATCGGGTTCATGCAGCCCGACGAAAAGGTTCCGGAAGGATATACCCATTATTTTGCCGTAATTCTGAAGCCCGCACCCATGGGAGAAGCCAAAGCCGGCGGGATAGAGAAAGCCTACGGCGACTCCTGGGTGGATTCCGCAGGTACGATGCGCGCTTTTATCGGAAAAGTGCGCCGGGATAACGGCCTGGATTACGACTACGATCTCTTTGTTGCCGGCATCCCCAAAGACGTGGATATCACCACGGCTTTTCCGGGTACCAGAAGTCGCTATCCCGAACCTCCCCGGGGCATCACCATCCGGCGTCTGACACACGGCATGCAGGTCACCGGCATTGTCCGGGGTTCTTATGATGGCACCCGTATCGCTTTTGCTGCGGCCGACGATAAGGGTATAAACCAGGTCTTTATCATCCGGGCGGACGGGTCTCAAAAACAACCGCAACAGCTTACGCATCTTGATAAAAATGCGGAGGCTATACGCTGGCATGTCTCGGACAACTGGGTGTTCTTCATCAGCAACGGGAACATTATGGCGGCATATGCAGGGAAAGAATATCCTTTCGGCACAACCCTCCGCCTGACCACCGGGAAAAAGAACCGGGAACAACTGGTGCTGTCGCAAAACGGCAAGCTGGCCGCCTACGACATCGCCACCCCCACAAAGGACGCTTCAGGCAAGATCGTGAAAGATGCCGGAGGACATGACTTCAGACAGATATGGGTGATGGAGGTAGACTGGAATCAAATAGAAAACATACTTAAAGATAAAAGATAAAAGGTATAAGATAAAAGTAAATATTAAAGACTAAAAAAGATTACTAATGAAGCAATTACACCTTCTTGTTTTCGCATTATTTTTTACCTCACTTTTCTCCTGCACGCATCAGGAAAAAGGAGATCTCTCTTCCTTTGTCGATCCGATGATCGGCACCGGTTTTCACGGACATACTTTCCCCGGTGCCCTGTGGCCTTACGGCATGGTTCAGCTCAGTCCCGATACGCGGCTGAACGAGTGGGATAACTGCTCCGGATACCATTACTCCAACCCCACGATTATGGGTTTTACGCACACCCACTACAGCGGCACCGGCGGCGGCGGCGGATCGGACATCCTTTTTATGCCCGACACGGGCAGAGTTAAGTGGAAGGCGGGCAATGAAAACGATCCTGCTGCCGGGTATCGTTCGGCTTTTTCCCACGACCATGAGACTGCCGAACCCGGTTATTACAAGGTGCTCCTCGAGGACTGTCATACCACCGTCGAGCTGACAGCCACGCCCCGCTGCGGCTTTCACCGCTACACCTTCCCCTCCACCGGCAAGGCGTATGTCATCCTCGACCTCGATCACGGCAACGAGGACCGGCCCGACAGTCTCCTCATCGCCTTCGACGGCCCCGACGGAGAACTTACCGGTTACCGTGCTGCCAGCGGCGGCCTCGACGGCCCCAAAGTCTGGTACTTCGCCGCCCGCTTCAACAAGCCGGTGACAAAATACGTGGAAGAAAAAAAGAAAATACCCGGTGGCAGCGTAAACAGCTACAAAGCGGTCTTCCATTTCGATGCCCGCGACGGGAAGCCTGTACTGCTGAAGATAGGCCTCTCCACCGTGAGCATAGCAGGGGCTCGTAAGAACCTTGAACAGGAGATCACGGGATGGGATTTTGACGGTATCCGGCGGCAGGCCCGTAAAGCATGGAACAAAGAGCTGGGGAAAATTGAAATTGAAGGAGCTTCTGAAAAACAACGAAAGATCTTTTACACGGCCTTGTATCATGCTTTCATCCATCCCAGTCTCAATATGGATACGGACGGCCGGTACCGCAGTACCAACGGAAAAATCTATACGGCAAAAGATTTTGTCAACTACACCAATTTTTCATTGTGGGACACCTGGCGGGCCCTGCATCCTATGCAAACGATCATCAACCGGAAACGCACCCTCGACTTTATCTGCACATTCCTCGAACGCTATGAGCACTCCGGCAACATGCCCATCATGGAATTCTCCGGTAATGAAAGATATGCCATGATCGGCTATCATTCGCTGCCGGTGGTTGCCGACGCCTGGGCCAAAGGCATACGGGGATACAGCAAAGACACTGCTTTTCTCGCCATGAAACACCTGGCCAACAGTCCCCGTAGCGGCAAGAAATACTACCTGCAATATGGGTTTATCCCGTACGACCTGGCAAGCCAGTCGGTAGCCAGAACACTGGAATACAGTTATGACGACTGGTGTGTCACCCGTCTCTCCGGGGGGCCGGAAGACCCGGACTACCATCGTTTCAACCAACGGGGACAATTCTATCGCAATCTTTTCAAAAAAGATGTTCATTTCATGGTTCCCAAAAGCAGCGACTTTACCTGGCTGGAAAATTTCAGACCGGGAGAAAGTTCCGGCAGTTATACCGAAGCCAACGCCTGGCAATATACGCCCAGTGTTTTCCAGGATGTCTATGGCCTGATACAACTCATGGGCGGCGACACCGCTTTTGTGGACTGGCTGGACCGGTTGTTTTCCACACCGGTGGATACCAATATTATGAAAGTGGCTGACGCATCGGGTCAGATCGGACAATATGCCCATGGCAACGAACCGAGTCATCATATCGCTTACCTGTACGATTACGCCGGCGCTCCCTGGAAAACCCAGGCCCGTGTACGCCGGATTCTGACAAAATTATATGCAGATACACCCGGTGGCATCTGCGGCAATGATGATGCCGGACAAATGTCGGCCTGGTATGTGCTGAGCGCCCTGGGCTTCTACGCCGTCACCCCCGGACTGGACTATTTTGTGATCGGATCACCCTTGTTTGATAAAGCGACCATACATCTGGAGAACGGAAAAAACTTTACGGTAATTGCTCAAGACAATCGGCCCGATCATCCTTATATCCAGAAGGTCACCCTGAACGAAAAAGAATATACACGGTCTTTCATCAGATATCAGGATATTCTGAATGGCTCCGTCTTGCGTTTTACCATGGGTGCCAGCCCCAATAAAAAATGGGCTTCGGATAAGAAAGACCGTCCACCTGTCGCCCACTACCAGGCTGCCCCGTTGCCAAAGTTCGGTTTCTCCGAACGTGTTTTTCTGGATCACACCACCGTAAGCCTTTCCTGTGACCGGCCCGGAGCGGTGATCAGATACACGACGGATGGCAGTGAACCGGATGAAAACGCGCCGGTTTACAAAATGCCTTTTACCTTGTCCCGTTCAACCGTCATAACCGCAAGATGCTACGTCGGGGATTTGTTCCCGGGTTATCCCGTCAGACAGTATTTCCGGAAAATCACCCTGCAGGCGCCGGCTCATGTAAACCATCTGCAGCCCGGACTCAGATATGTTTACCGCGAGGGTTTCTGTGAGACCACCGCCGATATAAAAAAGTATCCCGTGCTGAACAAAGGAATTATCGCCACGTTCAATGTGGATTCTATCAAAGATCAGCGACCTTTCAGCTACCGGTTTTCGGGGTACCTGAAAGCGCCGGTGGACGGGGTTTACCAGTTATATCTTGAATCGAATGACGGCGCCGTCCTGTCTATTGACAGCAAAACGGCCATAGACAATGACGGAGGTCATCCGGCAAATGCCCTGATAACCCGGATAGGTCTGCAAAAAGGCTTTCATCCCGTACAGCTTGATTACTTCCAGATGGGTCGCGCTAAAAAACTGGTGGTCAAATGGAAAGTGCCCGGTAAAGAATATACAGAGATACCCGCTTCTGCCCTGTATCATTAAAAAACAACCCCCTGGTATGATAAAAAAATTACTTTTCCTGCCGGTCCTGTCGCTATTGATTTTTCATCTGTCTGCCTTCTCCGGCATTCCGGATACCCTTTTCCTCCAGGAATACCACGAACCTCATCCTCTGGGATCAGCGGCAGCCAATGACGTACGTTCTGTGGCTGTGGATCAAAACAATACGGTGTGGGCCGGTACACGGGCGGGACTCTTCCGGCTGTCCCCCGGCGCACAAAACTGGCAACCCGCCCTGAGCGGGGAAGAACAAGGTCCTGTTTTCGATCTTTTCCTCGATAAAAACCACTCCCTGTGGGTAGCTGCCTGGAACGGTCTGTACCGTTTCCGTGCAGGCAAAGCGGAAAAGATTCCCGGAGTAGAAGGCCCCGTATCGGTAACCGGCACGGACGGCACGCATATACTGGCCGTTGGCCCGTCGGGATACTGGCAGCAGGAAAAGGGCCGGTGGATAAAAAAGAAGATGCCTTTTTCCCGCCAAGACCGCTGCCTGTTGTTCGACGGCCGGCAGGGTTTCTTTCTGGGCACGGGCCGCGGCGTTTGGCACCAACAGCCCGGAACAGTCACACACCTGTGGACCCCCGCACAACTGATCAGCGACAATATCTTCGGAATGGACTTTCTCAACCCGGAAGAACTGTGGATCGGAGGCCTGGGAGGGATAACGGTTTATAACACCGGGAAGGAGGTCAAAAGTTATGTCCTCACACCCGCCGACGGGCTGAGCAATATCCGGGTAAGATGCATTAAACGGTCACCCTCAGGCACCATGTGGGCAGGCACCGATCTGGGCGTGGTCCGTTTCCGGGGTAAGAATCACTCCCTGCGTCACAGCCGTCGCTGGCTCCTCAACGACCAGGTGCGGGATATTGCTTTTGACAAAGAGGGAAATGCATGGATCGCCACGGCTGGCGGGATAAGCACGATAAAAAAAAGATCTCTCACCCTGGCACAAAAAGCGGATTATTATGAAAGACTCCTTTTGCGACGGCATGTCCGGGCTCCCTGGATCGTGGAAAAATGCCGGCTGACCACACCGGGCGACACGGCTGCCTGGGAACCTATGGATGACGACAATGACGGTCAATACACCGGCATGTACCTCGCCATGGAGTCCTACCGTTATGCCGTCACCCGTGACGCTGCAGCCCGCGAAAATGCCGTCAAAGCCTTTCATACCCTGAAATTCCTGCAGACCGTCACCGGTACGGACGGCTTTGTCGCCCGCACCGTCATCCCTGTCACCTGGACCCGCATGGCCGACAGGAATGAGGCTATCACCGACAGGATGTACGCCGACAGGCGGGTACACAACCCCCGTAACAAAAGAGTGGAAACCCATTGGATCCGTGCAAAGGATGGAAAATGGCTGTGGAAAGAGGATACCAGCAGCGACGAGATCACAGGCCACATGTACGGATATACCATCTTCTGGGAGATGATCGCACAATACGACCCCATCCTGAAAAAAGAAGTAAGGGATCATATTACCCGGATCATGGATTATATTATAGACAATGGGTATATGCTAAAGGACCTGGACGGAACACATACCACCTGGGGCGTATGGGCTCCCGAATACCTGAACGACCATCCCGACTGGGCCCCCGAACGGGGCATCAATTCCCTGGAGATCCTCTCCTACCTGAAACTGGCTTATCATGTCAGCGGAAAAAAGAAATATCAAAAAGAATATGAAAAATTGCTGAATACCTGCCATTACCGTAACAATATCCTGCATGCCAAATCGGTCATGCCCGCCTGGCGTACGTATATAGATGACGAACTGGCAGCCCTGGCCTACCCTGCCCTGATGATGTACGAAAAAGATCCCGCCTTAAGGGACCTCTACGAAAAAAGTATGAACAACTGGTACGAAGCCTGTAAAAAAGATGACAGTCCTTTTTACTATTATACCATCGATGCTTTTCTGGGAAAAGAATACAAGCTGGAACGGTCCGTCTTCTTCCTGCGGGATAACCCCCTGGATCTGGTACGTTGGCGGGTGGACAACACCCAAAGAGAAGATCTCCGGTTGACTCATTCCCCCATTCTTGAGGATACAGAAACCAGCACACTGGTGCCCCCCGGTGAACGCGGGATCATGCGCTGGGACAGAAACCCGTGGGCCGCTGTCCGCGGAGACGGCGGCCGTACCGAGGCCAGCCCCACCTACTGGCTCCTGCCTTACTGGATGGGGAGATATTATCATTTTATTCACCATGTATCAAAAAATTAAATACCTTTATTCTATGAACCGGCAAAAACAAGGATTTGATTTAAATATGTATTTAAATAAATATTTAACTACATATTTAAATACATATTTAAAAATACTTCTCCTCTTTCTGTCTCCGGCCCTCTGGGGTCAGGTTACGGGAAATCCGGAAAGTGCCAAAGCGGTGAACATCGGAAGCCGTCTCGAACTTTTTGTAGATTCTTTACTCCTGGAGGACATGCACGGGGTTTCCCTGCGGCTTCATGAACCCAAAGACGAAGGGCCGGTACTCCGTTTCGACAAACCCTGGGAAGGTGCATTCTGTGCGTATGCCACCATCATCAAAGACGGGGATTTATTCCGGCTCTATTACCGGGGCATGCCGAAAGGCAACGCGGACGGAAGTCCGATGGAAACGACCTGTTATGCCGAATCAAGGGACGGCATCCGTTGGACCAAACCCGGTCTGGGCATTTACCAAATTCACGGTACCTACAAAAACAATGTGATCCTGGCTCATGCAGCGCCGGTAACCCATAATTTCAGTCCTTTTCTGGATACCCGGCCGGGAGTCCCCGCCGGGCAGCGGTACAAAGCGTTAGGGGGCATTGCCGAAAGCGGCCTGATTGCCTGGGTATCCCCCGACGGCATCCATTGGAAAAAATTGCAGAAAGAGCCGGTCATCACAAAAGAAGATGTCATTTCCGGAAACAACCCTTTCGATTCGCAGAATGTCTCTTTCTGGTCGGAACACGAGCACAGGTATATTTGCTATTTCCGTACCTGGGTGCGTGTAAACGGGACAAACTACCGCACCGTCAGCCGAGCCACCTCGGAGGACTTTATCCACTGGAGCACCCCGGTAGAGATGAATTTCGGCAACACGCCCCGGGAGCAGTTATACACCAATCAAACCTCTCCTTATTTCCGGGCCCCTCACATATACATTTCCGTCTCTGCCCGTTTCATGCCCCACCGGCAGGTGCTCACAGAACAGCAAGCCAAAGCGCTGCACGTCAATCCAAAATATTTCAGAGACTGCTCGGATGCTATTCTGATGACTTCCCGCGGCGGGAACCGTTATCACCGTACCTTCCTGGAGGGATTTATCCGTCCGGGGATCGGCTTGCAGAACTGGGTCTCCCGTTCCAATTATCCCGCCCTGAATGTTGTGCAGACAAGCCCCTCCGAAATCTCTGTTTACCTCAATGAAGACTATGCTCAACCCACCGCTCATCTCCATCGCTACACTTTACGCATCGATGGCTTTGTTTCGGTACATGCCCCCTATGCCGGCGGGGAGTTTACAACCAAACCGCTCATCTTCTCCGGAGACACCCTGTTCATCAACTTTTCCACCTCGGCAGCCGGTTCGGTAAAAATTGAGCTGCAGGATACAGAAGGGAAACCGTTAAAAGGATTCTCCCTCAACGAGGCCCGGGAGATCATAGGCAATGAGATTGAAAAAGCTGTCACCTGGAAAAGCAACCCAGACCTGCACCAACTTGCAGGAACCCCCGTCAGACTCCATGTGGTTATGAAAGATGCGGATTTGTATAGTATAAAATTCAGATAATTCTTCCCCACCCCTGCCCTTCCCGCATGAAAGAAAGGGTTGAGGACACAAAAGCAACGAACCATGAAACAACAAAAAACAAAACTTCTTATTCTCCTGGCTTTCCTTTCTACAGGGATCCTTTCCTGCCATTCCGGCCATAAGGAAAAAACCGCTGACGGAGTCACTTATCAGACGGAAAAAGGCTTTATCAGACTGCAGGTATGCAGGGATGATATTATTCGCGTTGTCGTCTCCCCGGTTAAAAAGCTGAAGGAAAAACCCAGCCTGATGATCCCGGGCTATCCGGATACCAAAACCAAATGGACCGAAGAAGAGACGGATGATTATCTGCAGGTTACGACGGATAAAATTTCAGCCCGTATAGACAAGCACACGCAGACCGTTTCCTTTTACGATATACAGGGAGACCTGATTCTGAAAGGAGATTCGTCCTTGTTCAGGCAGGCGGTTGTCAGCGGAGAACCCGTCTGGCACATCAGGCAAAAGTTCAGACTGTCGGAGGAGGACGCGGTGTATGGTTTGGGTCAATACCAGGACGGTATCATGAATTACCGCGGTCATGACCTTACACTTTTTCAGCAGAACAAAGTGGCTGTGGTACCCATGTGGGTCTCCACCGGAAACTTTGGGATTCTCTGGGATAACTATTCCCTGACCCGTTTTCATGACGGAGATGACGGCACCTCGATGTGGTCGAAGGTGGCCGATGCCATCGATTATTACTTCATCGCCGGGAACAATCTCGACGAGGTGATCGGGGGATACCGTTTTCTTACCGGCCGGGCACCGATGTTCGGTAAATGGGCTTACGGCTACTGGCAGTCGAAGGAGAGATATCATAATCAGCAAGAGATTGTCGGGGTGGTCCGGAAATACCGCGAACGGGGTCTTCCCCTGGACGGCATCGTCCAGGACTGGATGTACTGGGGCGACCTGGGATGGAATGCCCTGGATTTTGACCAGAAAAAATTTCCCGGTCCCAAAGAGATGATCGACACCATCCACCGCATGAACGCTCACATCATGATCTCCGTCTGGCCCAACTTTGCCCCCAAAACACAGGTTTATAAAGAAATGAAAAAAAGAGGCTTCCTGATCGGAACGCAGGATCATCAAAACCGGGGGTTATATGATCCTTACAACCCGGCAGCCAGAGCTTACTACTGGCACTGGCTCAATAAGAACATGTTCTCCATCGGCATGGATGCCTGGTGGCTGGACGCTACCGAGCCCGAGGTCTTCGGAAAGAATACGGAAGAAATGATACGTAATATGGAAGATCTCGGCCATACCGCCATGGGAAGTATGGCCCGCTATCTCAACTCTTTTTCCCTGATGACTACCAAAGGCATCTATGAAAACCAGCGGAAGACAACGGATAAAAAAAGGGTTTTTATCCTCACTCGTTCGGCCTATGCGGGACAGCAACGATATGCAGCTGTCACCTGGTCGGGCGATATCCACGCCCGCTGGGAGGTCTTCCGTCATCAGATCTCTGCCGGCATCAACTTCTGCATGGCCGGCATCCCTTACTGGACCACCGACATCGGGGCTTTCCTGCCCGACAACCCGCTGGGAAACCGCGATAACGCCTACCGGGAACTCTATGTCCGGTGGTTTCAGTTCGGGACCTTCTGCCCTGTTTTCCGCTCTCACGGCACCGGAACGGCCCGTGAGATTTACAATTTCGGGGATAAGAACACATGGTCTTACCGCACTCTGGAAAAATTCGACCGGTTGCGCTACCGGCTCATGCCCTACCTTTACTCCCTCGCCTGGCAGGTAACACATAATAACTATACCCTCCTGCGGGGCCTGCCGTTTGATTTTCCCGCCGACCCCGCCGTCAGAACCATAGATAACGAATATATGTTCGGACCGGCTTTTCTGGTAGCTCCCGTAACCGGGAAAATGTATTTCCGGAAAAACTATACCGGGACAGTCCTCCCGTCCCGGCGATTGTACGACATGGACGGAAAACAAGGGGACCTTACCGCGGAATTTTTCAACGGGATCAACTTCGACACACTGGTGGCCCGCGGGGAAATAAGCACACCGGATGTCAACTGGAACGACGGGACCTCTCTCCCCGAAACAGTACGCAAGCATGATTACAGTATCCGCATGAGCGGCGAACTGAAGCCCCCGGAGAGCGGAAAATATACCATTGTCACCACCTCCAACGACGGAATCCGCGTGAAGATCGACGGACAAACGGTGGTGGAAAACTGGACGGGACACGGCGTTACCATTAATATGGGAGATATTGATCTTCAGAAAAATAAAAAATACAAAATAACCATTGAATATTTCCAGCTATTAGGCAATGCCATTACCAAAGTGGCCTGGATAACCCCTTCGGTGCGTGATACGCTGAAAGGACAATCATTGCCGCCGGTAAAAACCCGGACGGTATATCTTCCGTCCGGGACGGTGTGGTATGATTTCTGGCGGGGTACCGGAACAAACGGAGGAAAAACCGTCGAAGTGCCGGCACCCATCAACGAGATGCCCCTTTTCGTCAGGGCCGGCACGATCCTGCCGATGGGCCCCGACATACAATGGTCCGCCGAAAAACCGGCCGACCCCATCGAGTTACGCATCTATACAGGCGCTGACGTAACATTTACCCTGTATGAGGATGAAAACGACAACTATAACTATGAAAAAGGGATCTATGCCACCATCCCCATACGGTGGAATGAAACAACACAGACGCTAACCATCGGAAAACGTCAGGGTTCCTTCCCCGGGATGCTGAAAGAAAGGACTTTCAGGATCGTATGGGTTGGTAAAAATCATGGAACAGGAGTGGAAGCGGAAGAAAGAGCAGATCAGACAATAACCTATCATGGGGATGAAACTATCATTAAGAAATAAGGCATTCCAGGTTCAATGCCCCATAGCCCGCCCCGCAGGGGCATAAGCAACAACATAGGGCAACGCCCTTTATTAGTAAAAGAATGAATAACCGAAACAGATCAAACAAAACGCCCCGTGGGGGCACAAGCAACAACATAGGGCAAAGCCCTATGCCAGAGTCAAACCATAACAAAACGCCCCGTGGGGGAACAAGCAACAACA
>JANTHB010000043.1 GCA_024762655.1 Bacteroidales bacterium | reverse complement strand
TTCCCCTGGAGGAGAAAGTTAACAAAGGCGAAGTCAAAGAAATTATCCTGGCACTCAGCACTACCATGGAAGGGGATACTACCAACTTTTATCTGTTTAGGAAATTTAAGGATACCCCTGTAAAAATAACCACCCTGGCCCGCGGCGTTTCTATCGGCGGTGAACTGGAATATGCCGATGAGGTGACACTGGGACGGTCGATCGCTAACAGAACGCTGTTTGAGGATACTTTCAGACTATAATCGGATATCCTGCTGCAAAGCCTTTTTTGCTTTTCGTTACCCGGGATTTTATTGTTTTTTCATTGATCGGGATCAAGGCCTGTGGTAAGTATTGTGGATTTATCAAGGCGTACAGAAGTTTATTTTCATTTCGAGAATCACCCCTCCCTGCCAGGTATCCGGCAGGTAATGAATAACCCGGTTGTTTCCGGCTTGTCCGGGTTGGGGAGGTGGATTTCAGGGTGATAAATATTTATACAAATATTGCATATCGGAATGAAAAAACGTAACTTTATGAGGCGAAAAATGAAAAATACCCTATTTGATGATCAAGGACTTAAATAAAAGATTTTCCCAAATTGCCGGGCACATGAAAAGGTCGGCCATCCGGGAATTATTGAAACTGACCCAACAGCCGGATATTATCTCTTTTGCCGGTGGATTGCCCTCTCCCGATTCTTTTCCTATAGAAGATTTGAAAACGATCATGGTAAAGGTATTGCAGGAGGAAGGTCCGCAATCATTGCAATATGGGACCACCGAAGGCGATATCCGTTTGCGGGAGTTGCTTATCAAGCGTTACCGGAAAGAAGGGCTGCATCTTTCAATGGACAACCTGGTTATTTCCACTGCTTCTCAACAAGGGTTGGATCTTATCAGCAGGATATTTATCAACCCCGGAGATGTCGTGATTTGTGGTTCTCCCAGCTACCTGGGCGGTTTAAGTGCTTTCAGCGCATACGGAGCACGGATTATCGGGATCCCTTTTGATAAGGAGGGCATGCGTGCCGATGAACTTCATTCGGTGTTAAGCGAGTTGAAAGAAGAAAAGATCACCCCCAGGTTCATATATATGATTCCCGATTTTCAAAACCCTGCCGGCATCACGGCTACGGAAACACGGCGCCGTGAAATCCTGGAACTGGCACATACATTTGATGTTCTGATTCTGGAAGATAGTCCTTACCGGGAGGTCAGGTTTGAGGGCGATCCGCAACCCATGATGCAGACCCTGGATCCGTCGGGACAGGTGATTACCCTGGGAACGTTCTCAAAGATATTCGTTCCGGGATTTCGTATCGGATGGGTGGTCGCTCATAAGGATATTGTCGAGAAGTTTGTCATGGCCAAGCAGACAGCTGATTTATGTACCCCCACATTCCTTCAGAAAGTGGCTGCCGAATACCTTGCCTCCGGCCATTTTGAGAAAAACCTGAAAAAAATCGTTGATTCCTACAGAGAAAAAAGAGATTTGATGATAGAGGGTTTCAGGGAATATATGCCCGAAGGCGTTACCTGGACCGAACCTGAAGGAGGATTGTTCCTTTTCATGACACTCCCTTCCTGGATGAACGCTGAAAAGTTGTTGCGAAAGGCCTTGATCCATAAAGTGGCCTTTGTGGCCGGAAATGTCTTTTTCAGCGATAACGGTGGAAAAAATACAATTCGCATTAATTTTTCCTATGCCTCCAAAGAAGAAAACAAAGAGGGAGTGATAAGACTGGCAGAGGTAATCCGTGAAGAAATGAAAGAAAACAATACGCTGTAAAAACCTTGTATTATTCCGGACCTCTGACTGTATCCTCTGAAAAAAATTATGTAGGTTTGCAATAAACTATACCCCGGAAACCTGTGGATATATCCATTGTTATTGTCAGTTTCAATGTAAGGTATTTTCTGGAATCCTGTCTGTATTCCGTTAACAGGGCGATGGAAGAGGTCGATGGCGAGGTCATTGTGGTGGACAATGCTTCTGTGGACGGCACCCTTCCTATGCTTAAGGAAAAATTCCCGGAGGTGACTCTGATTTCCAATAAGGAGAATGTCGGATTTTCCAAAGCCTGTAACCAGGGTATCGCCATGGCTACAGGCCGGTATGTCCTCTTGCTAAATCCTGACACGCTCATAGAAGAAACAACCCTTGTCAAATCTCTCGGGTTTATGGATAAACATCCCGATGCCGGTGCTTTGGGAGTGAAAATGATCGATGGAAAAGGGAATTATCTCCCCGAATCCAAAAGAGCGCTGCCGACACCGGCGGTGGCCTTTTATAAAATATTCGGATTGAGCAGCCTGTTTCCTCATTCTCCCACTTTTAACCGTTATTATCTGGGGCATCTGGACGAGAACGAGACCCACTCCGTCGACGTGTTGACCGGCGCTTTTATGATGTTACGGAAAGAAGTGCTGGACAAGATCGGAGGACTGGATGAGGATTACTTTATGTACGGGGAAGATATTGACCTTTCCTACCGGATTACACAGGCCGGCTACAGGAATTATTATTATCCTGAAACCACCATCGTTCACTATAAAGGGGAGAGCACCAAAAAAGGGTCTTTGAATTATGTTATCCTTTTTTACAAAGCGATGCTGATATTTGCAGAAAAACATTTTTCGCGTCAGCGTGCCGGCTTTATCAGTCTGCTTATACGCCCTGCAATCTATATCCGTGCTGCTTTATCTGCGATACGCCGGGTACTCTCTTTCCTGGCGTGGCCCCTTATCGATATGGCTCTTTTGTATGCCGGCTATCTGTTTCTGGTGCCCTTCTGGGAGCAATTTAAGTTTCAGACCCACTCTTATTATCCACCGGAGTTCAGGAATTATATTGTCCCGGCGTATATCATTGTATGGATCCTCTCCGTATGGATAGCCGGTGGTTACAGAAAACCGGTGCGACTCTGGAATGTGGCCCGTGGATTGTTGCTGGGGATGATAATAATCCTTGTAATCTATGCATTGCTTCCTGTGCAGTTACGTTTTTCCAGGGCACTTATATTGCTGGGTACTGCCTGGGGTATTGTGGCCGGACTTGCGGTACGTTTGTTGTTTAGTCTGGTTCCCGGTGATTTTTTAACCCTGGCAGCAAAACATCAGAAAAAGGTATTAATTATCGCCTGTGAGAAAGAGTTTAACCGAATCACGAAATTTCTCAAACAACTCGATATTCATGCTTCAATAGCCGGTTACGTGCCTCCGGAGGATAAGAGCAGCAAAGGACCGGTGTTGGGCTCCCCTGATATGTTACGCGAAATCGTAAAGATTCATCGCATTCAGGAAATCATATTTTCTGCCGAAGATACCCGTACCAATCATATAATCACGACGATGAACCGCTTGTCAGAGGTGCCGGTGGAGTTCAAGGTAGCCCTGCCCGAAGGAAGTCCCATTGTCGGAAGCAGTTCGGTGGAACGACCGGGAGAATTGTACCTGGTAGAACTGAATGCAGTCTCCCAGTTGCGAAACAGACTGAAAAAAAGAGGACTTGATATATCCCTCGCTTCATTGTTTGTAGTGCTCTCACCTATGATATTGCTTGTCGTGAGAAACCGGAAGAATTTTATCAGAAATTGTTTAAAAGTTCTGTCCGGATCGAAAACGTGGGTGGGGTATTGCCGCACCGGAACCACGGTTCCGGAAAACCTGCCTGCTCTCCCGGAAAATGTTCTTTGCCCCGTAAACTTCTTAGCTACTACTGATCCCGATCCGGAAGTACTGCAAAGTATCAACCAAACGTATGCCCGGAACTATCATTTGACTTTCGATCTGAAAATTGTTTTCAGAAATATTAAAAGATTGGGGAATTGAACTTTCACTTATGCAACCGGAGATAAAAACATACTTAAACTAAAAATTTTGTTATTGAAGCAATTATTATTACTTTTGCAGTAATTAAGACTAAATAAAAATAGTTCTCATGGCTAAGTTAGATATTACGCTCCCTGCGATGGGGGAAGGGGTGGTTGAAGCGACCATCACAAAATGGCTTGTAAAAGAAGGGGAATCTGTTGAAGAAGAACAGACTATAGTGGAAGTGGCGACGGATAAGGTAGATTCGGAAATACCGAGTCCGGACGATGGCGTGATCACAAAAATCTTCTTTAAGGAAGGGGATGTGCCTCAGGTGGGTGATGTGCTGGCATGGTTGGAGAACGATAAACCGGAAGAAAAACTGGATCGCCCGGAGGTGATGGTGGAGGTAGAGAAAGTGAAAGAAGAGATCCTTGAAGAAAAAGAGGAAGAACGGAAAAGGGAAGAAATCGTTGAGACAGCCCGGGATAGTGCAAGCCGTACTCCGGCAGGGAAATTTTTGTCACCGCTGATTCGTAAGATTGCCGAAACCGAAGGGATATCACCTGAAGAACTGGACCGGATCAAAGGGACCGGCCTGGATGGCAGGATTACCAAAGATGATGTACTGAAATGGCTGAAAGAGAAAAGAGAGGATAAGGGGGGTGCCCGGTTGTCTGATAAGAAAGAAGAAACTGCCGTACCTGAAGGGATTTCTGCCAAAGAGAATATTGAAGAAAAATCTGAACCGGTGAAACGGTCGGGGCATGTTGTTTCCGAAACGGATGAGGTGGAAATTATAGAGATGGACCGGGTACGCAGAATCATCGCAGAGCATATGGTTCAGTCCAAGCATACCTCCCCTCATGTTACTTCTTTTATTGAGGCGGATGTCACAGGAATGGTACAGTGGAGAGATAAGGTGAAGGATGGTTTCCTGCAAAGAACAGGGCAAAAGATCACGTATACTCCTATTTTTATCCATGCGGCAGCCATGGCTTTGCGTGATTTCCCCATGGTGAATGTTTCGGTGGACGGCACACGGATACTCCGTAAAAAACATATCAACATTGGAATGGCTACCGCCCTGCCGAACGGGAACCTTATTGTCCCGGTTATCAAAGATGCCGATGAAAAAAACCTTCTCGGACTGACGAAGACCGTGAATGATCTTGCCGTCAGGGCCCGGCAAAATAAGCTGCAACCTGCGGAAATACAGGGAGGGACGTTTACAATTACCAATTTCGGCACGTTCCGGAATCTGACGGGAACGCCCATCATCAATCAGCCCGAAGCTGCTATCCTGGGCGTTGGCGCTATCCTGAAAAAACCTGCTGTGGTTGAAACGCCGCATGGGGATGCCATAGCGATCAGACATATCATCGTTCTCTCCATAACCTATGACCACAGAGTCATTGACGGGGCACTGGGAGGGGTGTTCCTTGAGAGAGTGGCTTCCTATCTGGAGAATTTTGATGTGAATCAGTCGGTTTAATAAGCCACAATCCTTAATAAATAGAACGAAGAAGCACTATTCAGGGAATAAGTCCGTGAAATGTTTTCCGGAACCCGGAAAAAGTTGCAATTTTGTGAGGAGCCTTTCTTTCAGGAAACGGAAATGAACAAACGCCTGGCATATATTTTTGTGGCGGTGGTTTTGCTGGCTGCCATCGTTTATACTCCCCGCAGGTATGAACCGGTACAATACGTTGACAGGCAGAATGGGGATCTTGTTACGGAACAGATCCCCGGAGAAAAATGGCTCCTTTGGTTGTATGGGAATCCGGTAGGAGAGCTGACCCTGGAGGCTCTGGCGAAAAGAAAATTTGTGTCCGTGCTATATGGCCGGTTCATGGATGCTCCCCGGTCTAAAAAGAAAATTGCACCATTCATCCGGGAATACCATATAGATACCAGTATTTGCCGGAAAAAGGATTATAAAACCTTTAACGATTTTTTCACCCGGCGGCTCAAGCCCGAATCCAGACCGGTAGACCGGGATTCGTTGGTAATTGTATCTCCCGCAGACGGAAAACTGATGGCTTATTCCTTCCTTGGCAAACAGGATTTTATCATCAAAGGGATTCGCTTCAATCTCTATTCCTTCCTGAGAGACTCTTCACTGGCCGGGAAATATGATCATGGCAGTTTGATCGTGATCAGGTTGGCGCCAACCGACTATCACCGGTTTCATTTTCCATTGGATGGAAAAGTTCTTTCAGAAGTGCCTGTGGAAGGTTATTATTATTCGGTGAATCCTATCGCCTTACGAAAAAAAACCGGTGTGTTGTGGGAAAACAGACGGGATTATGCTTTGATTGCCACAACTTCCTTTGATACGGTGGTGATGGCGGAGGTGGGTGCAGCGATGGTTGGCACTATTATTCAGACCTATCACGGAAACAAAGCAGTGAAAGGTGCAGAGAAGGGTTACTTCAAATTCGGCGGATCAACCATTGTACTGTTGTTCAAACCGTATACCCTGAAAATAGATCAGGATCTGGTCGTTAATACATCCAATAATCTGGAGACAGCTGTTCACATGGGGGAAAGAATAGGAGTGGTGGCCGTAAGAGAAGAACCAGTATTAAGGGAGGCTGTGATGAAGCAGTAGAAGTTCCGAAGGGCTCACGGAATATATGTATTTAAATAAATATTAAAATAAATATTTAAATATTTATTTTTTAACCTCATCCGGTTTATATTATCTGAAGATTTCCCCGAGGTTCCGCTTATCCCTCTCCTTAAGTAGAGATGGAAACTTTCGAAGAAAGTTTTTGGTGAGGTGTAATAAAGAAATTTCGGTTAAGAAATTTCTTTAAACGCCGACCCTGGCTCTTTTTTTGATTTTTTTCTTCTTTTTGACGGTGTGGGTGTCTTTTTCTGCTATTTCTATGATGATTTGACGTCCCAGATAGTTGTGGTCCCTTAGTGAGCTCAGAACTTTGTCGGTATAAGCCTTATCCACCTCAAAAAAGGAGAAGCTTCCTTTTATATCGATCGCTCCGATATTGATATTCCGGTTGCCGGTCCGGTCATTGACCAGGCCGATGATATTTTTGGCTTCAAGGCCGTCTTTTTTCCCGATATTGATAAAAAACCGGGCGTATTCCGTACGACCGTTTTTTCTTTTCCTGTCAGCAAAGTTTACTGTATCAGGTTCGTTCAGATCACGGGCATCTTTGTAATAGTCCAGAAAGCGTTTGAATTCCAGAGAAACGAAATGTTTGATAATCTCTTCCTTGCTCATCCAATCCAGTTTTTTCATCACCGTATCCATAAACGGAACGATCTGTTCTTCGTCAACCTCTGCTTTTTCCATGCGGTCGATCAGCCGGAACAGTTGTTTCTTACAAATTTCCGCTCCCGTTGGCACCTGTAATTTTTCGAATTTCTTATGGAGAATATTTTCAATCTGTGATAAGCGGCCTTTTTCCCTGAAGTTGGTGATCACGATGGAAGTTCCTGATTTTCCGGCGCGTCCTGTGCGTCCGCTTCGGTGGGTATAGATATCGGGGTCGTCCGGAAGATTATAGTTGATAATATGAGATATTTCATTAACGTCAATACCTCTGGCGGCCACATCGGTAGCTATCAGCATCTGCAGGGATCTGTCGCGGAATCGTTTCATAACATAATCACGCTGGGCTTGTGAAAGATCTCCGTGCAGGGCGTCGGCGTTATAGCCGTCTTTCATCAACTTGTCTGCCACTTCTTTGGTTTCCCTCCGTGTACGGCAGAATACGATCCCGTAAATGTCGGGATTCATATCCATGATCCTTTTCAAGGCAGGATAACGATCACGGGCATGTACCTGATAGTGGATATGTCGGATGTTGTCCGCACCGGCATTTTGTTTGCCGATGGTAATCTTTTCAGGTTGATGCATATAGTTTTTGGCAATACGTGCCACTTCTGACGGCATGGTGGCAGAAAACAGCAAGGTTCTGCGGGTGTCCGGTGTTCTTTCAAGAATATCATCCAGCTCATCACGGAAGCCCATATTCAGCATTTCGTCGGCTTCATCCAGGATCACATTCCTGATATTACCGATATGGATTGCTCTGCGGTTCAGCATGTCGAGCATCCGGCCGGGGGTGGCTGCGATAATATGAGCTCCTTTTTTTATGGCCCGTATCTGAAGGTCAATACTGCTACCTCCGTAAACAGGCACTACCCGGAATCCTTTTATATGCCGGGAGAAATCCTGAAGATCTTTTGCTATCTGGATACATAACTCCCGTGTTGGGGCCAGGATCAATGTCTGTACCGACGGATCCCGGAGGTCGGTCTGTTCGATAACAGGCAGTCCGAAAGCTGCCGTTTTCCCCGTACCTGTCTGTGCCAGGCCCACGATATCTTTCTGTGAATTGAAAACAAGGGGTATGATTTTTTCCTGGATGGGAGTGGGGTATGTAAAGCCTAGGGCTTCAATCCCCATCATTAATTCGGGCGAGAGGCCCATTTCACTAAATTTCAATACAATTCCTTTCTATAAAAATGAGCCGCAAAGGTAGTGAAATAAATAACCCGGAAAAATAAAAGGGATTATTATTCAATACTTAACCTTCTTCACGCGGGTCAATCCTCCTTTGTCAGCCCTTTTGTCGTTTACCAGCTTCCTCCGGCACCGCCACCGCCAAAACTGCCGCCACCGAAACCTCCGAACCCTCCAAAACTGCCGCTGCCGGAAGAAAAGTTGTTAAAAGAGCCACTGGAATGACCTCCGGATCCTCCCAGGAAAAACAAGGTCCAGAAGGGAACACTGCTTCTTCCGATATGAGTATGGCGGGCACGTCTGGCGTTGCCGAAAAATACAAAGAAAACAAGAATTATAATCAGGATGGCAAAGATATTTCCCATCAGGGTGCCCTCTTTATGGGATTTGACATATTGATCCGCCGTATATTCTCCACGTGTCAGTTCTATCAGGCGGGTCGTTGCCTTGTCCAGACCGGCATAGTAATTGCCCGCCTTAAATTCAGGGATAATCTCATATTCCACGATTCTTTTAGCGATAGCATCCGGCACGGCTCCTTCCACACCGTAACCGGTGGCAATGAACACTTCTCCTTTTTCACGGGCTGTTTTGGGCTTGACCAGGATAAGAGCTCCGTTGTTTTTTCCTTTTTGTCCGATGCCCCATTTTTCAGCCAGCCGTTGAGCATAATCCGCTTTGTCATAACCATGCAGATCCGGTACAATCACGATCGCAATCTGGGTGGATGTTTCCCGGGCAAACTGCTCCAGCTTATTTTCCAGAGCCTGTGTTTCCTGAGGCTTCAGAAAACCGGCGAAATCATTTACCAGACGCGGAGGATTGGGCCGTTCGGGAAAATCCTGGGCCCAAAGCATCCCTGATATGAAAAGGGTTAAAAAAAAGGCTGTAATAATATTTTTAATGTTCATGACTTTTTCTCCATTTTATCTCCGAAAGAAATATCGTTTGACAGTTCATTGATGTCATCCTGCTGATAAGGAAAATGTTCTTTTAGCTTTTCACCGGCCATAAGGATTCCCTTCACCAGTCCGTCAGCATAATTTCCCTCCCTGAAGTGCTCTAATACAGTTTCCTTTACATCTTCCCAAAAATTATCCGGTACCACTTTATTGATGCCGGCATCTCCCAGGATGGCGAATTTCCGGTTTTCAAGAGCCAGGTAAAACAATACTCCGTTACGCAGTTTGGTCTTGTGCATTTTGAGCTTTTCAAAGATGTAGGCAGCGCAGTCAAGCACATCGGCCTTGCAATCTTTTTCAATATGCAGACGAATCTCACCCGAGGTATTCTTCTCGGCTTCTTCAATGGCGTGAATAATCTTTTTCTTTTCTTCTTCAGACAGGAATTCCGAGGGTTTCATTCGCTTCATTTTTTAAAAGAATAAACTTTTTAAAACTGTACTTTCGGGACTTCCTTGGCCTTCTCTTCAGCCTTGAAATAACCCTTTTCTTTAAATCCGAACATTTTTGCAAAGAGGAGCTGTGGAAATTTCCGGATATATGTGTTGTACGCCTGAGTCACTTCGTTAAACTTGCGCCTTTCCACAGCGATGCGGTTTTCCGTTCCTTCCAGCTGGGCTTGAAGTTCTAAAAAATTCTGATTGGCTTTTAGCTCTGGATATCTTTCCACCACAACCATCAGGCGTGAGAGGGCAGAACCCAGCTGATCCTGTGCTGCCTGGAACTTCTGAAGAGATTGCGGATCCAGTTTGTTGGCATCAATCTGGACGGAGGTAGCTTTGGCGCGTGCTTCAATGACCTGGGTAAGCGTGGATTTTTCAAAATCGGCATATCCTTTCACCGTGCTTACCAGGTTGGGAATCAGGTCCGCACGCCTTTGGTAAACATTTTCCACCTGTGCCCACTGGGATTTTACTGCTTCATCGAGACTAACCATCTTGTTGTACCCACAACTGGTCAGAAACGGGGTGAGTAACAAAAACAATCCGTAAACAAGGAATTTTCTTTTCTTCATAAGTTTATTCTTTTTAGGTTTTTCTGTGCTTAAAGTTAGCAAAAAGCCTGCCATAAACAAACAATAATATTTGTTGAGATTTGATGAAATATGGACTGATTATTGTAACTTTACTATTTGATAAGAGAAAACTTATAAACCTTGGTATATGAGCATAGAAGAGTTTAGGGAAGAAATTCTTCAGGGTATTCCCGAGACACTGCCGGCTCCTAAAATATGGGATCCTGAGGTGAGCCATGCCCCGAGAAGAAGAGACATTTTGTCAGTCGAAGAGAAGAAACTTGCATTAAAAAATGCTTTACGGTATTTTCCGGAGCCTTTTCATTCCGAACTGGCAGCTGAATTTGCGGACGAGCTGAAAAAGTACGGTCGTATATACATGTACCGGTTCAGACCGGACTACAGAATATATGCCCGTCCCATTGATGAATATCCTCATCGGTCGGTGCAGGCGGCGGCGATTATGCATATGATCAGCAATAACCTGGATGAAGCGGTCGCACAGCATCCTCACGAACTCATCACCTATGGAGGGAACGGCGCTGTATTTCAGAATTGGGCACAATACCGGCTTACCATGAAATATCTGGCCGAGATGACCGATGAGCAGACACTTGTACTCTATTCAGGACACCCTCTGGGGTTGTTCCCTTCACACCGGGAAGCGCCGAGGGTGGTTGTCACCAACGGAATGGTAGTGCCTAATTACTCGTCGAAGGATCTGTATGAAAAGTTCAATGCTTTGGGTGTAACCCAATACGGGCAGATGACAGCAGGATCGTTCATGTATATCGGGCCCCAGGGTATCGTTCATGGTACGACAATTACGGTACTGAATGCCGGCAGGAAAGTGCTGGGGGAAAAAGAGAGCCTGAGCGGGAGATTGTTTGTTACCTCAGGCCTGGGGGGTATGTCGGGCGCACAAGCCAAGGCAGCTGTTATTGCAGGAGCTGTGGGTGTGATCGCCGAAGTCAATCCCAAAGCCATCAGGAAACGGTATGAACAGGGATGGCTGAATGAGATGTATGACGATCTGGATCAGGTAATGGACCGGATGATGGAAGCCCGGAAAAACAAAGAAGCAGTCTCTATCGGTTATGAAGGAAACATTGTTGATCTCTGGGAGAGACTTGTGCAGAAAGGAATCCGGGTAGAACTGGGCTCTGATCAGACCTCTTTGCATAATCCCTATGCCGGAGGATATTATCCGGTGGATCTGAGTTTTGAAGAGTCGAACCGTATGATGGCGGAAGACCCGGAACAGTTCCGGGAACGAGTACATGCATCGCTCAGGAGACAGGTTACAGCCATCAATGAGATGTCTGCCCGGGGAATGTATTTCTGGGATTATGGGAATGCTTTTCTGCTTGAATCGGGCAGGGCAGGGGCCGATATTTTTAATCCGGACGGTTCTTTCAGATATCCCTCTTATGTAGAGGACATTATGGGGCCTCTTTTCTTTGACTATGGTTTTGGTCCGTTTCGGTGGGTGTGTACCTCCGCCCGGCCTGAAGATCTTAAAAAAACCGACAGGATCGCTGCCGGGGTGATGGAAGAGATTGCCCGGGAAGCTCCGGCAGAAATCATCCCTCAGATGAAAGATAATATCCACTGGATCCGCGAAGCCGGGAAAAACAATCTGGTGGTGGGGTCGCAGGCCCGTATTCTTTATGCTGATGCGGAAGGAAGGGTAAAGATCGCTCTTCAGTTTAATGATGCCATACGGAAAGGCGTTATTTCTGCTCCCATCGTGCTGGGAAGGGACCATCATGACGTCTCCGGCACCGATTCACCGTTCAGGGAAACTTCCAATATCTATGACGGGAGTAGGTTCACGGCAGATATGGCCGTACAGAATGTAATCGGGGATGCTTTCCGCGGGGCTACCTGGGTGTCTTTGCATAACGGCGGTGGTGTAGGCTGGGGCGAGGTGATAAACGGCGGGTTCGGTATGGTGCTGGATGGTACTGCTGAAGCCGATCGCCGGGTGAAGAGTATGTTGTTCTGGGATGTAAACAACGGGATAGCCCGGAGAAGCTGGGCTCGTAATAAAGAGGCCATGTTTGCAATCCGCAGGGAGATGGCACGTACCCCTCAATTACGGGTAACGTTTCCTAATCTGGCCGACGACCGGCTTATCGATGATGTTATTAAAGAATGAGCTATGAAAAGAGTAAAAATCAAAGAGATGGCTGTCCTGTTGATCTTTTTGACAGGAAGTTTTTTCTCCTGCACCAAAAATAATTCGTCATTATCCCTGAACGGTACCTGGCATGTAGAGGAAAACAGCCAGTTGTACGGAACACAACATTACGACGCTCAGATTACACAATTCGACTCTACAAAATTAGAGATCGCCAATTTCTATAATCTGGGAGCAGATACCTATGTGTCAGCGATTATGGATGAAGCCAATATTACCATCCCCCAACAGGGCGTGAACGGCTATACCATTCAGGGAACCGGGACTGTAAAATATGATTACAGAAGCATCACCTTTCATTTTACAGCCAGTGACGGGACCGTACAGGATGTCGTAGTGGCGCAATATAAGAAGTAAAAGGTGCTGAGAGGGAGCGTAACCCCTTAGTCCTCAAACATCAGGGAATAGGGCCGCTTTATCAGGCTTTGAAGTTCATCAACCCCAATGTTCCTGCTTTTACGGAAAAATTCTCTGCCGTCAAAAAGAACGGATATGGTAGGGACGTTAAAGACAGACTCCTGACCGGCAATCTCAGGCATCTCTCTGACATTCACATAATACATGCTCATGTGTGGGAAGTGATCCTGGAGCAGGTCATGGATTTTGGGTTTCAGCACCTTGCAAACATTACACTCCTCGTGCGAGAAATATACGAGTACCCCTTCCTGTTTCTTGATTTTCTCATAATCGTTAGGTGACCGGACCGTTTTTATCATGGCTCTCTTAATCTTTTTGAATCAACACCACGGCATAGCATGCCATTCCTTCCTCCTTACCTGCAAATCCCATTTTCTCACTTCTCGTGGCTTTTACACTCACGGCATCCATCGGTATTTGTAATATTTCCGAAAGATTTTTCCGGATAGCCGGAATATGGGGTTTTATTTTGGGTTGTTCCAATACCACCGTCGAATCTATATTTACGATATGAAAACCCTGGTTGCGAATCAGGGCAACCGCCTTCTCAAGAAATATACGGCTTTGCACATCCAGATACGCCGGATCATTATCCGGAAAATAATCTCCGATATTTCCAAGCGCAAGGGCTCCCAGCAGAGCATCAACAATGGCGTGGATCAATGCGTCTCCGTCGGAATGGCCTTTTGTTCCTTTATAATGGGGTATGGCGACACCCCCGATCATTAATTTACGTTCCGCTACAAGGGGGTGAACGTCATAGCCAAAACCCGTACGCAGGATCATGCTAGCTCTTATTATTGTTTTGTTTTTTGAACGAATCAAAGTCGAACAAAAGGGTAAAACGAAGGGTTCCTGCCAGGGGATTGTTCTGATAAACAGGGATAAGGTACGAGAAATCCACCGCAAAAACGTTCAGACGCAGGCCCAGACCCATGCTGAAATACTTACGGTTCCCTTTGGTTTCATGTTCGTGAAAATATCCGCCGCGGATCGCCAGCAGATTATTGTACCAATATTCTGCACCAATGGAATAAGCGATCTCGTGAAACTCTTCTTTAATCCCGCCCGGGGCATCGTAAAAAGAATGTAACATACCCACGGGCACGGATACATTCGGGTCTCTTCCTGCGCTGATGTTGCCCAGTGAGTCATAAATAGGGGGGGTAGGGACCATCAGCTTGTTAATATCGGCAGAAATATTGATGGTATTGAATTTGTCGAGGTCAATGCCCAGGCTGCCGCCCAGACGCAGATTTATGGGAACAAAATCCGGCTCCTGATTGGGGGTATAAGACATTTTTGTTCCGATATTGGAGATGTTGGCTCCGAAAGCGACTCTTCCATCCTTATCTCCCAGACTCACGTCGGTATGGTAATAAGTAGCCAGGTCGGCTGCAAAAGATATACCGGGTTTGGTGTCCGTCCCGCCTACTCCGGTACCTCCTGTAAGGTTGGAATAGATAAAACGGAAAGTGAGGGCAGCGGATACCTTTTCGGAAAACGCCCGGGCATAAGCAGCGTCAACGGCAAACTCGTTCGGGTTAAAATTACGGGTCGTATTTCCCCAGTCATCGGTAAAGACAATATCTCCCAAAGAAAAATAACGCAGGCTCATGCTGACGGTCTGCAATTTGTTTATCCTGAGATAACCGGCGAGATATGCCAGGTTGATGTCATTGACCAGGTTTCTCAGCCACGGAGAATAGGATAAAGCTACGCCTCCGCTGCCGTCAATAAATGCATATTTGGCAGCATTCCAGTGTTGTGAATTGATATCAGGGGAGGTTGCGACACCCACATCTCCCATACCCCCGGCCCTGGAATCGGGGGTGATCGTAAGAAAAGGAACAGCCGTTTGTATGGCGTTTACCTGTCCGGCCAGTTCATCCCGGGAGATCTGAGACAGCAGTATTTGCGATGCCCCCAGCGTAAGCCCTAACCATAAAAACAAAAATTTTCTTAATATCATCTTATATATTTTGCGTTACAAAAGTATTAAATTCTAATCAAAGTTAATGAATTAAAACCAGTTTTCCACTACCGCTTATCTGAATCCCTTCCTTTGAACGTAAAATTACCTGAAAAACGTATATACCGGCGGAAACTTTTTCTCCACGGTCGTTTCTTCCGTTCCAGTGCACAGGCTCGATGGTGTAGCCACTTACCCATTGGTGTTCGTTGAGGATCCGTATCAACCCTCCGGAAAGGTTGTATATACGTACCTGTATATCCAGCTCCTGATCATTGAGATTATGTTCCAGGGTAAACCAGGTATCCTCTCTGAAAGGATTGGGATAGTTCCTGACATTTTCCATAATACTGGCCGGTTGGTCATTTACATGGAAAGTGAGGGTAGCTTCCGACGAATTGTTGTAATTGTCCCATACCTTAAAACGGATGCTATGTTCCCCCCGGGAGAGATTGAAAAACGGATAGCTGACAACCCCTTTTTGGTAACTGTTCATTTCGTAGGCAAAATAGTTGTTCAGAATAACCGGACTGGTTTCCTGCTCATCAAGAATGGCTGTAATATCGTGCCCGATCCCGTTGCCTACCGTATTGATACCTCCGGGGTCTGTCACATATGCCAGAAAGACAGGGTTCTCATCCGAAAGCCCTCCGTTGCGGAATAACGTGTCGTTCAGATAAAGTTTTATCTCCGGTCCGGTCACGTCCAGGTCAGGATTCCCGGAAAATCCCCCTATGAGAATGTTTTCAAAAGCCCCTGCTGCATCTTTTCCGTTATCCAGCGTGGCGTAATAATCTAATTTTCCTTTTCCCAGGTTGTATGAAATATCTTTAGGTACCAGAAACGTAAAGTTGAATGTTCCGTCTTTGATCTCAGCCTGGCCTTTGAAAAGGATGTTGTCCTGTAACAGGAAGGTCATCGTATTCGGGTTGTCATTGCCAAGGGTCGTTACCACTCGTGCTTTGTCAAAAACAGAAGGATGGATAATGCCATTGATTTCAGGGAGGAACGTTCCTTCTGTGTTTTCCACATGGCCGGAAATGGTAATTTTCTTCAAAGCTTTCAGGGTGTCGAAGGGAAGCGTGACCGGAACGTTGTTTATCGAGTCAGTAATGATATTATATTCAGGATATACCAGTCGGAGAGCCGGATCCCCGAGCAGGGTGAAGTTTCTTTTATTGATTCCTGACCCGGAGACGTTTTTTGTGAGGCGCAAAGCGTCGCCCAGGGTATTGGGAGTGCCCAGTTCATTATTAGAAAAAATATATTTGTAAAAGTTTTGATTCAGGACGAAGTTGGGACTCGAGTACACCAGACGGGTGGTTGTTAGCAAAGCAATGCCTCCTCCGCCCGGATTCAGAAGCACCATTTCTCCGGCAGATGGTCTGGGGGTGATGACCCCGTTTACATCAATGTCTACAAAGTCAAAACGGCTGAATTCACAAGTAGCTGTTACAAAAAGAGGATAGCTGGGTTTGTTTTTCCATGAATTTATATCACTGGTAGTCAGAATGTTTTCATGTGCAAGGCCCCGTTCGTTCCCATGTCCTACATAGTTGAATATGAGAAGGCCTTTTTCTATTTTTTCATTGATGGCCTTATTCACCTCCGGATACCTGGCGCCACTGGCTGTGGAAACCTGAGGATAGGCATCCAGATAAACCTTATCGATGACAAAAGAGGGATAGTTGGTTCCGACATAGGAGGCCAGTTTATCGGCATCTCTCATATGGATGTTGTTGTCTTCGTCGTCTCCAACAAAACAGATGTTATTGCGCCAATCTCCCATTGCTTTCTGAGATTGATAGGTTTCGATCTTATCAACAATAATTTTTGCCTCTTCCGCCGTAGAGACGGGAAAGCGTCCTATCCCGATATCTACCAGTCCGTTAATACCCCCCTCGTTGTCATTAAGGATCCCGAAGAAATCATCCGAGACGAAAGATTGTGTAGGCGCCAGTGAATTGCCGGATTGATAAGTGGGAATAAAATTGGTATTTCCCTGATCTGTGGATTTATTGGCATAAGAGCCATCCCCGAGAAGAAGCAGGTATCTGGGCTTCTCTTCAGGGGTCTGTGCTCTGTCATAAAACATTTTCATGAAATTACGAATTGCAGAGATATCTCTGGATCCGGAAGAAAATTCATTGTATACCTGGGAGGTGGTGACCACTGTCACGGTAAGCTGGTCTTTTGTCCGGTGAATATCTGCCAGGCGCTTGGCTTCTTCCAGGAAATCAGGATATGTGACAATGACCATCCTGGATTGAGGTAGCGCGTGAAGGTTCTGGTTAGGAAGATTTTTCTCAATGATTTCCGGCGTTGGAAAATCTTTGCCTGAGAAAGCAATAAATTCCTTTAATGTGTCAGTATGTACCCTGAAAGTCAATTTGTTTCCTGAGTATTGTGTTTCAACTTCCCTGACGCTGTTCAATTGGGTAATGTCCCATATCCGGGTGCTTGCATCAGAGGTTTCCAGCGTAAATTCAGAGATGCTCCCGGGAGAAACGGAACGAATATCCCTAAAAAACAGTTCCTGGTTTCTGAATGAGAGATGACACCGGGTTTGTATATCGATATAATCGAGCCATGCCCTGGCGTTGAAAGGGTCAGCAGTGCTATAGGATAAGGTAACGGGGATAGCCTCTCCCGGCTCCGGGGAAAGGATATAGTTTGTTGCAGCAGCCCGGGCATAGGCCGTGGTAAAACTGTTGAGGTTCACGGCTCCAACAGTTATTGGGGCAAGCTGTATTCCTCCTGCTTCTAAGTGGAAATAGGAAGTTGCAGAGGAACGTCCGGCCACTCTTATCCTCATACGGACAAACTCTTCCTGCATTCTTCCCGGGAAGGAAAAGTCGAATTTTGAGGATGATTGCGTGGTGATCGGTTCATACCACTCCCTTCCGCTCTGAATGAGGTTCTCTTTTTCTATCTCATGCCATTGAAAGGCGTCAAAAGAAGAAGTTATATAATCGGGAACAGAATCAACGAAATTCTCAGGCTGGATCTTTTTTCCGGTGCCTCCGGAGGTAATATAATAATAGGCCCCCTCATCATACAGGTGAATCTGGTGCCGGAACATGGAATCCTGGACAGAATAGAACCATTTTACCGGACCCCTGGCATAAAATAAGAGGTAGTCATTTTGATTGAAGGTGTTATCGCTTCCCTTATCCATCCAGACAGGAATTTCCTCCAGATCATCCGGGTGAGGGATATAATTGGCTTCGGGCAGCATCCATCCACCATTTCCGTAAACACGCGGATGTGAGGGGTCAGACAGACCCATGTCTTCAAGCTCTTTATAGGTGATCTTGTAGATCCCGCTTTTCAATACCTTAACTTTTACCCAGTGGCCGGACGCCAGTACGGAAGAATTTTTATACCGGGATGCGATTGAAGAACCTGAAGCGCTATTTTCATTATAAGGAAATCCTGTCAGGGAAAAGTATAAAAAAAGAATACCTGAGAGGGTTGATATTTTGAGCTGTTTATAGTGCATAATGTTGTATGATGTAAAAATATACTTTTATCCCAACACGTTTTGTCTCCGTAAAGATATTTTTTTACGGGATAGGAAAACGTATGGATATATATTAATATTATTAATATTGTAACTTTATATTTGATATTGCTTGTGAAAAGGCCTGTTATAATAATATTTTTTATTGTAAACCTGTTTCCAGGAAAGGTTACGGGCCAGGATCCTGCTTTGTCATTGCCTTTTATGCAGAAGCTTTTTATAAATCCTGCTTTTGCCGGTGCGGATGTGGGACAGATGAATCTCGGGTTCCGGGAGCAGATGCCGGGAAGTCCGGCCCGTTATATTACCTCGGTAGCCGGTTGGGATCAACCCTTTGAACTGTTGCACGGAGGCATGGGGGTTTTGCTTATGCATGATATGGCCGGGCAGGGAACCCTTTCCTCTACAAGTATGTCTGCCATGTATTCCTATCATCTTCGGATGTCCAGAGAGCTTTTTCTTAACGCGGGTTTTCAGGCTTCCGTTTACCAAAGTGCGCTGAATACCAGCCATCTGATTTTGCCGGATATGATCTCTCCTTCTCAGGGAATTACGGGTGGGACGGGGGAGATTATTCCTTCGGAAAGGAAAATCTTTCCAGATTTCTCCATTGGCTTTCTTTTGTATTCGGATAAATGGTTTACTGCGGTGTCTGCTCATCATTTGATGGAACCTTATCAGTCCGGAGTAAAAACAAATGAGACCGTTCTTCCACGGAAATATTCCATACTGTTGGGATATGTTTTTGAGAAAAATCATGGAGACATGACCTTTTATCCCTGGGCCGGGATGATGCAGCAGGGCATTAGTCATCAGGCATGGCTGGGCTTCCAGATGAAATATCTGTTGACTGCCGGAGGGGTTGTCTGGAAAAAAAACTTCGGGAACAGTTCGGATATCCTGATATTTTCCCTGGGGATTGTAACCAAACGTTTTAGAATCTCGTATAGTTATGACGTTTACCTGGGAAAATGGGCCAATTCTTCATCAGGCGGAGCACATGAAATAGGCGTAATGATAAATTTCGGGAAGGAAAAATCCTCTTACCGGGGAACAATAAATTGGCCATTGATGTAGTTATTAAAAAAAATTACTTATTTTTGTTTGAATTAATTTTCATATATTTGCTTAAGACTAAACGAACTGATTATAAAAAATTTGGTTATGCGTTTTAAATCAAAAGTAACCGTAATCCCGGTCATTATTTTGGGAATAGCTGTTTTTACCACTTCCTGCGGGCTATTTGGAGGGGGTAAAGAGGATGTTTCTCCTACGACGGGGTGGAAGTACAATGACCCTGAAAACGGAGGGTTTGAGGTCAAGACTGCTTTTGAACAACCCACGGGCCCCGGTCTTGTTTTTATTGAAGGGGGTACCTTTACCATGGGCAGGGTTGAGCAGGATGTTATGTTTGACTGGAATAATATTCCACGCAGGGTGACTGTTACTTCTTTTTACATGGACGAAACCGAGGTCAGAAATGTTGACTATCGGGAATATCTTTATTGGTTATCCAGGGTCTATAAAAGTTATCCGGAAGTTTACCGGCAGGCATTGCCCGACACGCTGGTATGGCGTAGTCCGCTTGCTTACAATGAGCCTTATGTGAAATATTATTTCCGTTATCCTTCCTACAATGATTACCCTGTTGTGGGAGTAAACTGGCTGCAGGCCAATGATTATTGTTCATGGCGTACCGACAGGGTGAATGAAAAACTTTTGATTGACGAAGGTATTCTGAGCCCGGATCCTAACCAGGAGGATGACAATAACTTTAACACGGAAGCTTATCTCGCCGGCCAGTATGAAGGAGTGGTGAATCAAAATCTTCCCAGTCTTAATCCAAACGAGGAAACACGGCGGGTATCTCTTGAAGACGGGATCCTTTTACCGGCCTACCGCTTGCCTACCGAGGCCGAATGGGAATATGCCGCATTGGCTCTGATAGGTAATACTTTTGAAGAACGACTCTATGAACGGCGCTTGTATCCCTGGGACGGACACTATCTTAGAAATGCTTCCAGAAAATACAGAGGTCGCTTTATGGCTAACTTTGTCAGAGGAAACGGCGATTATATGGGTATTGCCGGAGATCTCAATGACAATGCTGCCATTACGGCACCCGTAAAGTCCTACTGGCCTAATGATTTTGGTCTGTATTGCATGGCCGGGAACGTGAATGAATGGGTGGCCGATGTTTATCGACAACTTAATAGTATTGAAGTGAGCGACCTGAATCCCTATCGGGGGAACATCTTTAAAGTGTTGGAGAAAGATCAGGATGGAAATGTTGCAGAAAAAGACAGTCTTGGTCACCTTCGTTACAGAGAGGTTACTCCGGAAGAGGTTGCAAACAGGTATAATTTTCAAAAGGCTGACTACAGAAACTATAAAGACGGAGACCTGCAATCCAGTATATCTAATGACTGGACAGGTGAAGATACAAAAGGAACCCAGGGAATGTATGCACAGGATGCACAAAATGGGGATTTTACTACCCTGGTTAATGATAATGCCCGCGTTTACAAAGGCGGCTCATGGATGGACCGGGCTTACTGGCTGATTCCTTCAACCCGTAGATTCCTGGATGAAAAAAGTGCACGGGCCGATATCGGTTTCCGTTGTGCCATGACACGGGTGGGTAGTCCTGCCGGTTTCTGATGTCTTATGATTTAAAAAACGATAAGCCTCATGTTATATGAGGCTTTTTTTGTTCTTATGGATATAAAAGAGTTATATAAAATCTACAAAGATCATCCTGAAGTTGCCATCGATTCCAGGGTTTGTGCATCAGGAGGATTATTTTTTGCTTTAAAAGGTACACGTGCAGATGGGAACCGGTATGCCGAAGATGCCTTACGGAAAGGTTGTGCATATGCAATCGTTGATGATCCTAACGTGGTGAAGGGTCCTGCTTATCTTTTGGTGAAGGATGCCCTGAAAGCCTTGCAGGACATCGCCAAAGAACATCGGGAACATCTTAATATACCCGTGATTGCAATTACCGGCTCAAATGGGAAAACTACAACAAAGGAATTGATTGTACATATCCTGTCCCATGCATTTCAGGTGTCCGGAACCTCCGGGAACCTGAATAATCATATCGGGTTGCCGCTGACTCTGTTAAGAACATCAAAAGAGGCAGAGATTTTGGTGTTGGAAATGGGGGCCAACCATCCTGGAGAAATTGCTGAACTTTGTAAGATTGCCAGACCCACACATGGGATTATTACCAATATCGGCAAGGCTCATCTCGAAGGATTTCTGTCCCTTGAACAAATTATCGAGACAAAAACGGCATTGTATGATTTTCTCCGGAAAAATGACGGAATTATTTTCTTTCACCGGAACGATACTATTTTAAACAACAACCTTTTATCTTCGGATTATCAGGTGTCTTATGGAACAGATGAAAGGTCTGACTACTTTTTTACCGATCCTGTCACGGATCCTTATCTTTCTTTTCTATGGAAAAGGTCATCGGGAGATAAAAGAATCAGAACACAATTATATGGAATGTATAATCTGGAGAATGTTATGGCAGCCATCACCGTAGCTGCTTATTTTGGCGTGGAAGATGATGTGATTTTGAAAGCAGTTTATGATTATGTTGCAGGAAATATGAGATCACAGATCATACATACCGATAAAAATATCGTGATTCTGGATGCATACAATGCCAATCCGACCAGTATGAGATATGCGGTGGAAGAATTATCAAATCAACCCCATGAAAAGAAAGCATTGATCCTTGGTGATATGGCAGAACTGGGAGAACAGGCGCTGGAAGAGCATGATAAAATACTGCAACTGATTCGCCAAAAAAGGTTTTCTCCTGAAAAAATATTTTTAGCGGGAAAAATATTCTCTTCCTTGTCGGGAGAATATGGGTATAAAGGTTTTGAAAGTACCGGAGATCTTATTGGCTTTCTGGGAAAGAACAAGTTGAAAAATGCCATGATCCTTGTGAAAGGATCGCGGATAATGAAAATGGAAGAAGTTCTTAAGGTTATTTAACAAATTATTAAAAGAATTATTATGGCTGACAATTTTATGGATCCTATCGGAAGATTAATGGGGCTCAGGTTCAAGTCTCATCCCTGGCATGGGATAAGCATTGGAAACCAGGCTCCCGAGGTAGTAACCTCCTTTATAGAAATGGTTCCCACCGATACGGTAAAGTATGAGGTGGATAAGGAAAGCGGATATCTCAAGATCGATCGTCCCCAGAAATATTCGAATATTGTTCCCGCTTTATATGGTTTTCTTCCGCAAACCTACAGTGGCAGAAGAGTAGCAGAATACTCCATGAAACATACCGGAATGGAGAATCTTACGGGTGATGGAGATCCCATGGATATTTGTATACTGACTGAAAAGGAGATTACCCATGGTGATATTTTGGTTTTCGCCCGGCCTATAGGCGGATTTCGTATGATTGATGGAAAAGATGCGGACGATAAGATCATTGCGGTACTGAATAATGATGCAGTTTATGGAAATTACAGGAGTATTAATGACTGTCCCGCTTTGGTGATTGACCGGCTACGGCATTATTTTCTGACCTATAAAGATCTGCCCGGAAACAAACGGGAAAGGGAAATTACCCATGTGTACGATATAAGTGAAGCACACGAGGTGATAAAAAGATCCATGGAGGATTACAGGGAAAAATTTGAACAAAAAATATAACTTGCCTTTCCGGGTCGAATTACTTCTCTTTCAGATAGTGCTCCTGAAAAGTGGGATCTTCTCCTGCCAATTTTAAAAACCGGTCTAAAGGGACTACTTCAAATTCTTTATGCAAGCCATGGATAATATGGATAACCTTATCTATATTATTCCATTGACGAACATGAAGCAACAGGAAATAAGGTCTTTGTGGATTCATCTTTGCCAGTTCGTTAAGATCGGCAAGGATTTCTTCTTCCGAACGGTCGGGGGAAAGATAGTAATCGAAGGAAACCAAAGGGATATTGTTTTTTACCGTAAAAGTATAGGAAGGAGCATACCCGTTGATAAACCCTATAGCTTCCGGCATGTGATGGTAGTATTGGTTGATAATCTTTTGCGGAAGATCCGTATTCCCCTCGATGGTGGACCCTTCCGAATAGTCCATGATTTCAAAAGCATCCAGATCGAGATTTTTCATCAAAGTTGCAGCTGAATCAATCATGACAGGAAGAATGTCTTCCGGAACGGCTTTGGGGTAAATATATCCCGGCCCGGAGAGCGAGCCGATAAAATAATCATTCGGTGTTGCCTGTGAATAGAAATATTCCAGCATAGCCGGGGCTATCCACGACCAGTTCATGGTTACTTCCCACGCGTATGGAATCTTACCACGTCCGGGCTGGTTCCAGGCTCCCAATCCCAAGCAATCTGTCTGGACACATGATATATAAACCTTCTTTTTAGGTTTATAATGCTCTTTACCGTGTAACGTATGATTATTGCGGAAGCGGAATCCCGGCTCCAAAGGTACATGGTGCATGAAACTTATATTGGGAAGAGTATGGAGCCCTTCAACCCGCAAACCGCACTGAGAAGCCAGGGTGACATATTCCCTTTCCTTATCTTTGGTATAAGTATGCCATCCGTATACTACAGATAACGGCTTTAGGGAAGACATGATCTTTTTTGAAACAACATATTCCTGCGTGTCGGAAACCCTGGTGGAAAGATCTGTAAAAAAAGCCCGGTTCATAACACCCCAGTCTGCAATGGCAGGCTTCCTTACTTCCCCGTGTTCCCCTCCTAGCCAAACGGCCATATTCCGGTTACATTCTTTGCCTATTTTTTGAAAAAACAGGGAATATAACTTATAATCTTCCATACCATTGTACTTTTCTCTCAGATCCTCAAGCAAAGGGAGGCCGAAACTTTTAACAAAAGGAATAAGTTCTTCGGAAACTACGATCCCGTCTCTAAGTCCGGCCAGTGTAAAAGCAATGTCCATCGTCGCCGGATTCTTTTTATCCCAGACAATATATCCTTTCAGTTGGTCTTTAAAGACATTCATCACTTCGGAAAGATTATGAAGGGGACGGAATGTAAAATATTTTTTCTGCTTAAGATAGTTGTAAAAATCTCCGGTAAAATGATAGTCCCAGTTGTCAGGATAGATAAAATATAACTTCGGTCCGGAACGATTTACAAGTCCCTGAATACTCAATAACATAGCCTGTAAATCTAAATCTCCCTGTATTTCCCAGTTGTCTGAGAGCCGTATCATCACAGCATCTCTGTAACCTTTTCTTTTCAGCACGTAGTTATAATGATGCCTGGAATCCCGGGACGAAAATAATAGGGAAAGATGAAGGATGTTATTACCATCAGATAATGTGAGATTATCAGTCTCAGTCATCAGATAATTTCCCTGAGAGGTATGCAGAGGATATTTTTTAGTCAGAGTGATCGTTTTCTTTGATGAATCGAATAAAGCAGCCCCCCGAATTCTTGTTTGGGCAGGCATGCGTACCCCCAAAAAAACATTCGGTGGAAAAACCCGGTCCGGGACCTTCCAGGTAAAGTGGCTTTTCCCGCCATCCAGATTTATGGTGTCCCTATGCACCCTGTTCCCGGATCCCCAGTTGAGAATTATACGGAATTGGTCAATGTTCTGAACAATATCCAGGGATAATGTTCCGTATAGTTCTATGGGTGAACTTTTTTCACTGATCAGTTCCCATTCTCCTGAAAAAGAGGAGGTGGAAATCCCGGGGGCCATCTTAAAAAAAATAAGAAAAATCCCGGATAAGAGAAGAAATTTCCTGAACATAGTGCACCCGATGATTAATATCTGTTCAGCCAGCGGTAGCGACGGGCATTATCTCCAAATTTCGCTGCAAACATAAACTCATGGGAACCGAAGCTGAATTTCCGGATATCTGACGTGGTATAATCAAAGGCATATCCGAAATAATAGTTCTGATATTTTATCCCGCCCAGTATTGTAAGAGCATCTCCGGTACGGTAAGCAAGTCCTCCCCAATAAAGATCTTTGTAATAAAGAGTTGCTGTTAAGGTTGTTTGAAAGCTTCTCAGGTCATCGGAAGACTTAAGTAAAACACTGGGACGTAAAGACAAATCATAGGAAAAGTTAAAACGGTATCCACCCATGATATAATAATGGCGATAAAGCTGGTATCCATTATTTCCCGTATTTCCAAATTTTATAGCTGACCTGAAAAGATTAAGGGCTGAAAAGCCTACATAATAATCTCTCGTCATATAATAGGCTCCAAAGTTTGCATCAGGAATAAAAACAACCTTGTCATAATTATTTAAGTATGTGTCTCCCGGATCCAGAACAAAAATATCATCTTCGTTAATTTTAAACTGATAAGCGTTCATTGCCAGTCCGAATGATAACTGTGAGGTTCTCATAGGGATATGATAAGCATAAGAAAATTGAAAACCGTTTCTTGACAAGATTCCGTTTCTGTCATTAAAGAGATACCCCCCCAATCCAACGCGGCCTCCCCTGGACGGGTGTCTCGTACGACGCCGCACAAAAGTGGATTTGGAGATGTAGCTCCTTTTCAACAGACGGGTCTGAAGACTTAGCGCGTGTGTCGAGGGCGAGTTCGGGACCCCAACCCATTGTTCCCTGGCTGTCAGGTTTGCGGAAGTGTACCCGTCACTCCCTGCCAGCGCAGGGTTTAACAAAAATTTATTCATGAAGTACTGGCTGTATATAGGCAGTTGTTGTCCATGTAATAAGGGAGCCTTCATGATGACTGACAGAAGAAAAAGTAGGACAAATTTCTTGTTTTGCATATCTTTCGTTTAATCAACAGTTATCTTATAATCGTTATGTTTCCAACAATGGGTTTGGATCCGTCACCCAGGTCTATGATGTATGTATAGGAATCCATCGGCATGAGTTTCCCTTTGTAAGTTCCATCCCATGGATTCGGATACCCTTCCTGGGAGTGGAAAATATGTTTTCCCCAGCGGGTGTAAATATCTATTTTTACATGTGGATACATTTCAATATTTCCGATACGCCAGGTATCATTCTGACCATCTCCATTGGGTGTGATTACCGTAGGAATCCGGAGACAGGATGTCCCCACATAGATCAGGTCAATGTCCTTGCTTTCTGTACACAGGTTGCCATCTGTAACCGTAACGGTATAGGTCCCCGCAACCAGTCCGGTGACCGATGCTCCCGATTCTCCGGTTGACCACATGTATGAATAGGGAGCAGTACCTCCGGAAACCGTAACTTCAATAGCGCCATTGGCTTCGTCGGCACAAGTCGGATTGGTGATGCTTTCAGAGATTATGATAGGATCTGGCTGTGCGATGGTGTAGCTTTCCGAGATGCGGCAACCATTAACGTCCGTGATAGCTACCGAATAAGTCCCTTCTGTAAGATTTGACTGATCTTGTGCATCAAAGACCAGCCCACTGCCGTCATTGGT
>JANTHB010000042.1 GCA_024762655.1 Bacteroidales bacterium | reverse complement strand
CAACTTCTCTGCGGATCGGTAAAAATAACCACCGACCGCAGGGAGGTTTAGTTCAACAATGCATAAAGCGCATTATAGTACTCCCCAAAATCAGGACCCCTGGTTAAGTTAAAAAATAAGTTTAACCGGTGATTTATGAAAAGAAAAAGAAGAAAATTTTGACTTCGTCGAGCCCGGACAGCAGGCTGTCCTTGGGTTCGGCGGTCTTCAAGACCAGGACACCCATCGAGGCACTCAAGGAGCGGGAAAGCCACCAGGGAATTCTTTTGATTATAAAATTCGCAAATCGTCTTCAAATAATTACCGGAAAGGCATATCTCTGCACATCATATGCTGTCTTTTAAACTGCCATTATATTCGCGTTTATCCGTATCATAAATCCGTTATTTTGCGTATTCTTGATCGTTATAACATAGTTGGGCTCCATGCTTAAGAAAAGACCTGAATTCAACAAAAATGATTAAATTTGTAATATGACAACTAAAAAAGATATATTATTAAAATTGAAAGAGCTTAAACCATTTCTCCAAAAAGAGTATTCTGTTAGAGAACTGGGACTATTCGGCTCATTTTCGGATGAAACTTTTTCAGAAGAAAGCGATATTGATATCCTGATTGAACTCGAAAAACCTATCGGTTGGAAATTCTTTTCTCTGGAATTGTTCCTTGAGAAAATTTTCAATAGAAAAATAGATCTCGTAACAAAGAATGCAATTAAAGATCAAATCAAAGAAACAATCCTGAAACAAGTTAATTACGTTTAGTGAAAAAAGCTGATTGAACATACAGAATGTATCTTGATGATATCTTAACTGCAATGATCAGGATTGAGGAATACATCAAAGATTTAAGTTTCATTGATTTTAAGAGAGATTATAAAACGGTTGATGCAGTAATCAGAAACTTTGAAGTAATTGGAGAAGCCTCAAAAAATATTCCGGAAAACATAAAAGAAAAATACGACAAAGTCCCCTGGAGCGAAATGTATCTATTAAGAAACAAAGTTACTCATGACTATTCTGGGATTGATTATGAAATAATTTGGGATATTGCGACAAACTACCTTCCTGAAAACAAAATACAAATAGAACAAATTCTTAAAGAAGAGTATTAAACAGCACGAGAGCACAACAACGCCGATTGCAAAGGCGGAATTTCACCCGTGTCGAAAGTGACCCCGACGCTTCGGTCAGGGTGTGTGTTCGACCTATGATTTTATTTCGGCTACACCTCCTATAATCATGGTCTCTCTCACAACCGCCGCTGGCCATATGCCAACCGTTTAGCGGCAAGCATAAAAAAAACGACCGTGCAACGAAAAACCCATGTATTCATGGCAGAATATTCAACGAATAATTTTGAAATGTTATGAATAAGTTGTATTTTCGTTGTAATTAATGCATCGAATAAAAATGAAGGCGTTTATTCATCAGTTAGATAATTGGCCAAATTTCACCTGGAAACTTGATGAGTTCATTAACTTACTAAGTGAAGTGAGGAATTTGCAGGGACGTATATTAGGAAGGATGGAATCTTTAGGATTTGATCTAAGAAATGAGGCCACACTTGAAACGTTAACCCTTGACGTCTTAAAATCGACAGAGATTGAAGGGGAATATTTGAATCCTGACCAAGTTCGTTCCTCCATTGCAAAAAAATTAGGACTGGAAATAGCTGGTTCAGTTGAATCGGACAGAAATGTAGATGGTATAGTTGAAATGATGCTTGATGCAACTCAGAATTGTTTTAAGCCACTAACGGCTGAAAGGCTTTTTGATTGGCATGCTGCGCTCTTCCCTACAGGCAGAAGCGGAATGTATAAAATAACAGTTGCAAACTGGAGAACCGATTCCACAGGACCAATGCAAGTAGTTTCAGGGGCAATGAGTAAAGAAAAAGTGCATTTTCAGGCACCCGATTCATCATTATTAAAATCAGAAATGACTCGATTTTTAGATTGGTTTAATACAAATAATGAACTTGATTTAGTACTTAAAGCCGCGATTGCTCATTTATGGTTTGTAACCATACACCCTTTTGACGACGGTAACGGTCGTATAGCCAGAGCTTTGACTGACATGCTCCTGGCACAATCAGACCGTAGTTCGCAACGCTTTTATAGTATGTCTGCCCAAATTCGAGTTGAAAGAAAACAGTACTACGAGATACTTGAAAAAACACAAAAAGGTAATCTTGACATAACTGACTGGATTAAATGGTTTTTAGGATGCCTGATAAATGCACTTAAATCGACCGATATCATTTTAAACCGGGTTTTATTTAAAGCTGATTTTTGGAACAGACATTTAAAAACAGTAATGAATGAAAGACAAAAGAAGATGTTGAATAAAATTCTCGATGGATTTGAAGGAAAGTTAACATCATCAAAATGGGCAAAGATTGCGAAGTGCTCAAAGGACACAGCAATTAGAGACATTAACGATCTGATAAATAAAGGTATATTAAAGAAAAAAGAAGCTGGAGGAAGAAGTACAAATTACGAATTGAAATAAATGCCAGCAGGCAGCATTGCGTATAGCCAACGGCGGAATTTCTTTATTACACCTCACCCAAAACTTACTTCGAAAGTTTTGACCTATCCTCAGGGAGAGATATAAGTGGAACCCCGTGGAATTCTGGATAAAAATGTTTTTTATTAATTTTGTCTGATAATAAGGTCTGTTTTTGTCCGTTCACATAACATTAATGTGCGTTCATTAAAATATTTTTCATATAACTTTTTTTTTATTTATATTTAGTTCGTAAACATAAATATGATGTTTCTTTTTAGAAGATCAACAAAAGCAAAGAAAACATCTTTCGTGGTGAACGAAACCTTAAAAACCCCGGAGTTTGTAATCAATTATGCTGAGGGGCTTATCCGTATCAAAGGAAAATCCATCCCGGAGGATTCCGATCGTTTCTATAAACCTATCCTGGAAAAACTGGACTGGTATGTGGAAAATGCCCCGGATAAAACAAGAGTAACCGTTCACTTTGATTATTTTAATACCACCTCTTCCAAGTATATTTTGAAGATTTTCAGACGTTTTGAAGAAATCTACAGAAAATACAAAGACATCACCATTTACTGGTATTATGAAGCCGACGACCTGGATATGATGTATTGCGGGGAAGATTACCAGGCCATCCTCAGTGTCCCCTTTAAGCTGGTTGAGATCGAAGAACAATAAGTTCTTTTTCTACAAGATCCCGGGGATTTCACCTCTGTATTATTTCCTCTCAGGTTCCAGTTGAAAAACCAGTTTTTTCCCCACGTATTTTTGCTTACTTTCCGGGAAACGGATCTCATAGGAGAGCGTATTTCCTTTCTTCCTTATCAATTTACCTCCTTCCACTGCCTCGACCGGTTCATAAGCTCTGATACGGACCGTATCCCTGCTTCCGGGTCTCCCCTGCAGGTGGACGGCCCACCGCCTTTGCGCATACTGCTCCCTGATCACTCTGAATCCATGAGACACTTGTCCGGGCAGGGGTGCAGGGACCGGCGGCACCAGGCACACTCCCCCGCGATGCCTGATCCTGACGCGGGCTTCTTTCCTGATATCAAAAGAAGCTTCAGAAATAAATTTCTCAGGGGTGATCACATATTTGCCGTTTTTTCCCTCCACAGAAACTTTTTGTATAACAGTCCCCACGGGAAATGTATAGTTCAAATGAACCGTCAGCAGTCCGGGGCCCTGGTGTGAGAAGATAAAAACCGTCACCGAGTCGTTTTTTCTCATTTTCATGCCCAGTCTGTGATCCCCGACGTGCAGTCCCTGCACGGAAACGGAGTCCCAGCCGGCCGGAAACTCAGGGGTAAGGCTTACCGTATGATGCATGGCATCGGGCCACCAGCCCAACATACCCTCCACGGCGGGCATAAACACCATGATTTCGGACCAGCACTGGTGCCAGCATACCCCATAAGGCCGGTAGGTGGTCCCGTGCATCACCTCTTCGATGGCTCCCTTTGCCCAGAAATTTCCTATGCGCATGTTCTCGCTCATATGTATAAAGCCCTGTACCGGAAATCCGTTTCTGTATTCTGCCAGCGAGGTCCATCCCGTATACAAAGGCCAAACCGAGCCCCCGTGGTAGGAACCGGGGTTGAAGCGCTTACTGTTTTCAGGAATTATACGTGTTCCCCAGTCGGAAGAGAAGCCGTTGGCGGCAAACTGTTCCAGCACAGGCACCGTTTTTCCACGCCGGGTGATCTGTCCGAAAAGAAACGGGATGGCCGGCATGATGGTCGGCTGGGGGTTGAAAGTACCGTCGGGATAGAGGCCATGGTCAAAGAAACGGGTTGAATCATTCCAAAAATTATGGTTGAGAATGCCCGACACTTTTTGATAGTCTGTTGCATAGGCTCCTGCGTTCTCTTCTTCTCCCAGGGCATGAAAGATCCGGGCGGCTTCGTGCAGTGCTTCCGCCCAGACGGATGCCAGGTAGAGGGTGGTACGCGAGCCATAGAGAGGGCCTCCTTCCACCCATCCGTGCCCTACCCTGCCATTCTCTATTAGTCCGTCATGATCAAAGTCAGTGCTATAGCAATAGTCCATGGCCTTCCGGATTGCTTCACGGTGTTCCCCAATGAAAGTAATGTCCCCGCTATAGCGAAGATATCTTCCTGCCAGCACGACAAACAAAGGGGTAGCATCGGCCGCACTGTAATGCACCACGCCGGAGGTAGTGAGTTCATGAAATATCTTCCCGTCCATATCCTGGTAGCGCATGTAGAGTTCCAGCACTTTCCGCACCTGGTCAAAGTCACCGTCATCCAGCATGGCCATGGCGCTCCATTCCCCGTCCCTTCCGAAGTACCAGGCATATCCGGGGCGGCCGCTGACGGGCTGCGCCCCGTCCCACCCCCTGTCGGTGGTGGCGTATCCGGCTACCAGCGAGGTCCCCACGCCGGGCGTCGCGACCATAAAACGCCGGGTGTTCAGCAACGACCACAGATAAGCGTTGTTCCATCCGCTGTCGGGACTTTCGATACGGGTAGCCTCTCCCAGAAATTTTTTCGCCCAGGCATACTGATCGCGTCTTACCACCTCCGGTCCGGCGGCCATCACACGACGATAAAGCGCCGGCGCCCGGGATATATTGCCCCACGACCCGGCCAGTACCACATCCACTTGCCCGGAACGGGGTAGCCGGATACGTGCGGCCGCCCCGACCCTAAACGTATCCCCCGGCACGGGAATCAGTTTATCTCCTGTAATCTTTACCGCATCATACGGCCCGATCACTGTTTCAAGCGGCTTTTTATTCATCCCCACGATCACCATCGCCTGATCGTGGCCATCCCTCACGGTGAAAGCCTGCATACTGTCCGACCAGGCGTATGCCATTCCTCCGGTAGCGGCCTGTGCATAAGGCCACATCCACCGGAGATTGGTGCGAAAACGGAATACCAGTTGGGCGGAAATATCTCCGTGATATTCATAATGCATCACTCCCGTAGCTTTGTGCGGATGCACCACAAGGATCTCATCCAGTTCACCATGAACAAAATGATAATGTCTTTCAAGCATCGAGGCTCGTATATCAACCTCCGGCACCTCCTTCTGCAGCCAGTGTACTGCCGTATCTCCGGAAAAGATCAATCCTGCCTCAAAATCGCGCAGCGCCATGAAAGGATGAATCCACACCTCCTCCAGGCCTCCGTTTTCCCGGCCCATTATCAGGATACGTGTACCGGCAAGGTCCCAGGGATCTCCGGCCCCTTTCCGGTCCGTTACCTGCAACAACGGTTCCGGCAGGGACCAGAGCCGGGGCTCACCGAAAGGAATCCCGGGCCCATTCAGTGTATCCTGCACCACCCGCAGGGGGGGATATTCCCAATAGGAAACCACGGCTCCCCGCTCCGGAGGATTTACAAAATATTCAAATATATTGGAAATGAATTGCATCAGATGCCCTCTGAGATCATTCGGCAGGGACAGATAAACGGCTGATCCGACGGCCAGCAGTTTCCCTTTCCCCGTATGATATTCCAGAATAACCTTATCCGAATCATGAAAGAAGATATCCTGCCAGCGTATAGCAACGGTTTTTCCGTTTTCCGGAACATTCTTGTCAAAATAGCCCCAGGCCCTGAGGATGGTATCTTTCAGGGGCTGATATACGAATGCTCCTCCAAAAAGGTTTCTGAAAACGGGATGGCCCCTGAAAGAATGAAATCCTTCCACCCGGGTAAAACCGTTACTTTTTACCGGAAAAGATCGTACCTCAGGTTTTTCCGGTTCCAATCCGAGATCATAAATGAGCGGGAAAGCCTCATCTGTCAATAGGATGTTTCCTCCGCCCTCCAGATACATTTTCAGGGCAGGGATCAACTTCTCTTTCATGGACTGCGGGAGATCATGCATGCCGGTTTTATGAATCCAGATGGCATCATATCCGTCCAATGCAGACAAAAAAGAAAGTATTTTTTCCGGACCGGCTGCTATCGCTTTAAAACCATATGTATGCCCCAGCATGTTGCGGGCCGCGACATTTTCCCTCCGGTCCAGGGCTGTCTCTGACACATTACATATCAACACCTTATGGGCTTTGGCCCCCTGCAGGAAAAGATAGATTCCCACGGTGATCAACAGGATCGCAATAAAAAAGGCCAGCGTAACAAACCTCGACACTGCACTGCCTGTCCTCGCACCGGAGCTACGGATCCTCCTCATAATCGGCAAATTTTATTCAGCATCTTTGACGCAACGGAAGCCTACGGTAGCGCTCCGGTCAAAACCGGGAGCGACCATCAGCAGCATCTGGGTTCTGTCGAGGGGCTGCGGCCCCCCTTTGATATACCACCGGCTCCCTTTGGGGTTGTAATAACTTCCTCCCCGGATGATCACAAAGTGGTAGCTTCCATTGTCATACACGTCATTGGTAAGCTGCCACACGTTTCCCACCAAGTCCTCCACTTTAAAGGGGCTTTTTCCTTTAGGGAAAGCATCCACCGGCGTAGGTCTGTTAAAATTATTATTACACCGTGTTCCGTAAAACTCATTTCCCCAGGGCCACAACCTGCCATCGGTTCCCTGGGCAGCATACTGCCATTCTATCTCGGTAGGCAAGCGTTTCTTTGCCCATGCGGCATACGCCCGTGCATCTTCCAGACTGATCCACACAACCGGATAGTCATCCATCCCCACCGGATATTTCCCATCCGTCCAATGTTTCAGAAAATTGGCAGGATCGGCAGGTTTATAATGGGTTGCCAGCAGGAAGTTATAAAACTGTTCATTGGTAACCGGATACTTATCCATATAAAAATTTTTCACATGCACTTTCCGGGGATGGGAATAATCCGGATACGGAATAAACTGGTCCGGGTTGGAGACTTTAAAGATAAAATCCCCTTCGGGGATGAGCACCATGCCGTTGGGGGTGTACTTTGCCGGTTTGGTTTTCTTCGTTTTACTGACCAGGTAAGGCTTGCCGGGCTCAAGGGTTACGGTCCTTTCGTCTGCCAGTGTTCTGTTTTCAAAAAGCTGAATTACGTATTTTCCTTCAAACGGCGTAAACATATCCCTGAGATTAAGTACCGTATCCTTTGCCGGCAATATGACCGGGGTATTTTGGTAAGAAGGGTTTCCCTTCCAAACCTTAACGATGTTTCCCTTCTCCGCATGAAGATACAGAGAATCCTGTCTCAAATCTGTTTTCAGCCATTCGGGCAGACGGGCAATGCAATCCACATTTCCTTCCCGGCGGGTGTTCACCCAGGAGGCAGGATACCCTTTAATGTCTACCGGGATATAATAGCTATCTCCTTTTTTCACCGGTTCCAGCATACGGTGATGCCAGAGGCTAACAAAATGAAATCCTTCTTCCGGACTTTCTTTGAAAAGCGGACCATGCAGGCCATCCGGGTCGAAACTCAGAATGGTATAAAGTGTTTTCAGTCCTTTGCTCCACCGGTTCACCCAGATGCTGTCGTACAGAGAAGGCACCAGCGGTATCCAGCCGTCATGGGTAAACACCGCGTTGTTTTCCCGGAGTATGCGCATGGTCCTTCCCAGGTAGGTATACTCTTCGCCGATCCAGTCGGGACGTCCCGGCGCAAATACGTTGATCTCCACGCCATAGCCGTTAAACAGGGAGACCGCTGCCTCCCGGTGAAAACGAGCCTGGTTTAACTGACATACTCTAAAGATGGAAAAATCAGGACGGATAAGTTTATTCAGGTTCAGGGGAGGTGACAGGAAGATGGCGTTATGCACGCGTCCGGCGATGATCCCCTGCATATCTTTAGGTACGGCCATTCCTTCCGAGTACATGACCACCCCCGGTTTTACCGAATCGGCTGTTTGTTGCAGAAGACGGCTTGAGCTGCCCCGGGTATCCAGCACGACACCGTCGGCATCGGTCCCGGCAATGATTGCGGCCATCCCTTTCAGCACATTGTCATTTTTTGTGCTTTTGTCCCAGGGGTTATAAGAAATAAAAAAGCGGGTGTGGTTCTTTTTCGCATAACGGGATAACTCTTTCAACTTAGGCAGGCCGTAAGGCAGGTCTTTGTATAACTGCCATTGGTTTCTCTCATCCAGGCCCAGGCGCGGCCAGGTAGGCCACAATCCATATACATCATATCCCCCGAAATAATCTTCTCCCTGTTTCAGAAACTCAAAAAATCTGTATTTACGTTTTTCCCGGTCATAAAACATCTCATCCCAGGCAAACTGCAAAACAATGATATAGGCTTTTCTTATCCATTGCAAATCCTCCCTTTGATACATGCTATCATCAAAATGATCCACATCATAAAGATAATGTTCATGAAAAGCCTTTTTCAGGCCGTTCTGCCAGGCGCCGCTAAAAAGATCAAAGTAAAAGTTATACGTCAGGCTGCTCCTGGGGGGGAGCAAGGTCCGGTATCTTTTCAGAAAGCCGTTTTCCACTTTATCTCTCCGGGCCAGTCCGTATAGTGACAGATGATTTTTCATTTCCAGGGAACCATACCCCAGTTCCCAGGCATTATCCGGAAGGATCACCCCCAGCGGGGAGAATCCGGGCACATACAAACGGGATCGTGTCAGGGAAGCAGGCCCCGAGGCGGTAATGAACACATGCGATCGGTCTTCGCCGAAAGGAACGATGTTTTCTACCGTAACCGTATCACTGGTGTTGTTTTCAATCAGGAGTATTCCCCTTGTCCAACGGGACTCCCTCACGGGAATATAGACCCCGCTGATCCCGTTCCCAAATACAAAACGCACCATGGTATCCGAAGGGATGATCTCTGCCTCCGAGGAATTATACAAGCCCCCGTTCATCCTGAGGCTGAAGAGAGGTACCTGGCCGGCCAGGCTGAGGGTGCGGCCGTCTTCCAGCTTAAGGCCGGTTACCTGAAGCCCCTGTTCATAAGAAAGAAGAAGATCTCTGATCGGCTGGCCTGCAGAAAAGTGGGAAGATCCGGCCAGCAAACCTATGCATAGCGTCAAAAAGATCATCTTCTTTCGCATTTCAGACATGCCTCTTTCTCCTTTAATCCCTGCTATATAAACTAAATATTGTCTTATGATCGTATGTTTCCCCGGGGTTTAATACGACAGAAGGAAATCCGGGGTGATGCGGAGCATCCGGAAAATGTTGGGTCTCCAGGCAAAAAGCTCCATACTGCGGATAAGCGATCCCGTTTTTCCCCACCAGCGATCCGTCCAGATAGTTGGCAGTGTACAACTGCAGACCGGGAGCATTGGTCCGCACTTCCATGGTAATCCCGGATTCGGGGCTATGGACCACTGCACACAAACCGGGCGCGTAACCCTGATTTTTCAGCACATAACAGTTATCATACCCAACGCCTGTCTCCTTCAGATCCTGTCCGAAGGTTTTGAAGTTTCTAAAATCATAGGGCGTCCCTTCCACCGATAATATTTCGCCGGTAGGAACCAGATTCTCTTCTTCCAGGAATTTATCAGAAAGGATTTTGGCTTCATGGTCAAGAATATCCCGTGCCGGTTCCTCAAGATTAAAATAATCATGATGTGTCAGGTTCAGGATGGTGGGTTTATCTGTTTCTGCTTTGTATTCAATACCTAAGTTATTATTGTTATCGAGACTGTAAGTAACTGTCACGGACAAGTTTCCCGGATACCCTTCCTCTCCGTCCGGGCTAAGATAATGCAGTATCAGGAAAACACGGTCCTGTTCTTTTCTGGTTTGTGCCTCCCATAAGACTTTGTCAAACCCCCGGATCCCTCCGTGAAGATGATTGTCGCCGTCGTTTTTTGCCAGCTGATATTCTTTCCCGTTCAGGGTAAACGTGGCTCCTTTGATTCTGTTGGCGAATCTTCCCACGATGGCCCCGAAATAAGGATGTCCTTTCAGATATCCTTCCAGGTTATCGAATCCCAGAACCACATCCCGGTTTTTTCCCTGCCTGTCCGGCACGGTCATGGAGGTGATAATCCCGCCGTAGGTTGTAGCTTTTACTGTCATCCTCCTGTCATTTTCAAGGGTGTAAAGCCAAACCTTTTCTCCTTCATACACACCGAAATCTTCTTTAAATATCTTCATAATTACAATTTTTTATTAAAAGAAATGCCCGGAATCTGAAATGCCGGACATTAAAGTCTGTTAGTTCGGGTATCAAAAGTCAACTCTTAAGGCAAGCACAGGAGATTATCCCGGTTCATACAATACCGCCACCAACAAACAAGCGTAAAATGGCCAGTACCATCACTAAAAAATTAATGGTAACTCCGGTTGATTTATCCCTGGCATAGAGGCCAAAAGACATTCCCCAAAAGCTCAGGAAAAGGGCGAGCCAGTTGAGCCAGCCGAGCAAAGGGAATAATCCGAAGATACCCAAAGCTACGGCGATAAGCCCCAGTACAGTAGAAATCATATTCATAACTTTTAATTTTTTTACAAAAAAAAATAAACGATCACCCAACAACAATATCCCTATAAAAATATAAAAATATTTTCAATCGCGGGGAAAAATAAAGAAATTTCTTTATTACACCTCACCCAAAACTTTCTTCGAAAGTTCTGACCTTTCCTCAAAGAGAGGTATAAGTGGAACTATGAGGAATTCTTTAGATTAAAACTAGCAATCCAAAGGAATTGAAGAATATCGAACAAGGACCAAAGATTTTTGATTTTAGAAGAGGAAGGCTTCAGTATACAATAAAGAAATTTCTTATAATTAATGCCACGGGGCGGGCCTGTCCAGCTGAACGGAACCGGGATAATTCTGCCACCCCTCCGGGGTGGTGATTTTATTGGATGCATTATACCACAGGTGGAACTGTGGCTACTTTCGTCCGACCCCTCCGGGGTCTTTTGGACTACAGGAACCCCTCAAGGCGCAGGGGGTGGTTAGTAGTTTTTATTGTACGGACCACGAAGTGGTCACAGAGAATAACCCCGGTTCCACCCGGGGTACAAAGAGATCCCTACACACAAAACAACCCCGGTTGGGGTTGACGAATATTTATATCTTTATAACTCTTCTCATCATAAATAAAGAAATTTCTTAAAACGAACGATCCCCGGGGCAATCCGTCCGACTGAACGAAGCCATTCGTCAGGTCAAAAGGTTTCACATTTTACACCAGCCACGAAGTGGAGTAATATGAATAGAGGCTGCCTCAAAAATGCTTTAACCACAGAGGACACCAAGATTTCACAAAGAACTCAGAGTGATAACTTATACAATTAGACCTTTGAGCACTCCGTGCATCCTCCGCGCTCTTTGTGGTTAGACACAATTTTACTTTTGGAGACAGCCTTACACAACGCAACAGACTCCGATCCCCGAAGGGGGTCAATCGTTCCTCCCGGGCCCGGTTATCACCCCACCCCCTTGCCCCCTCCCCCGGTGTGGGAGGGGGGAAACCATCCAGCACCTTCCGAATTTAATTTATTAAAGACCTCACCCAAAACTTTCTTCGAAAGTTTTGACCTCTCCTCATGAGAGGTATAAGTGGAACTATGAGGAATTCTTTAGATTAAAAAATATTCTTATTTTAACGGAGCGTCGGCAACAACATGGATTGCCAGCAAATGTCCGACCGTATCGGCAATACTTAGTTCGTAGGTGAATTTTCCCTGGCCCAGCGGCACCTCATAGGTATAGTCCACAGGCACGAATTCATATTGAATATCATTAATATCCAGCGTTATATGAGCCTCCCGGTAAGCAATATCAAAACGGTAATATTCCGTTACGCCCCCGGGGTTTACATCTCCGTAGTTATGTTCTCCGCCGGAGGTGTCCACATTCACGTTTTTAAACATCACGCCGGATTTATTACGTATTCTGATATCGGTAGGGCCTTCCGGGCTTTTCTTACAGGAAAAAAGGGAAAAGAGTATGACTAATCCGGCCCCCGCAAAAAAAAGTCTTTTGTGCATATTCTTATATTTTGGTTATGGCTTCCGCCGGCAACCATCCCTTGCTGCCGTCATCAAGTCTTATCTCCGTCCAGTTATCCTGTGATTCCACAACCCCCACTTTAGTTCCTTCATGAATAACGAATAAATCGGTACCACTGTTGTCCGGTGAGCTTTTCACCGTCACCGCAGGCTGCATCACGATGGCATAGTCGTGGGCATTCAGGATCCGGCGACTCTGCCAGGCGAAGAAAAAGGACAATAACGAAAAGAACAAAACAATAACCCCCACGACAAAGCCTGTCTTCCTCCAGACAAACCGTTTGCTAAAGACAAATAAAGTTAAGAATAATAATCCTAAAATAAAAGCAATGATACTAAAACGGGCCCAGCCGTCCGAAGACATCCGTTCCAGGAACCAGTGATACCACTCCACCAGGAAGAACCGGGGAAGGGTTTCTATTTTATCAGAGACATAGGTACGTGCCAGCTCAAGGTTGTATTTTATATCTTCATTTCCCGGGTCCAGTTGCAGCGCTCTTTCATAATTCAGGATGGCCATAGGGATGTTATGCTGCTTAAAATAAGCATTGCCCAGGTTGTAATACAACTCGGGAGCCACCTGGTCGGTATCGATAACCTGCTGGTATAGTTCTACAGCCTGCTCGTACATCTGATTTGCATAGAAAAGATTGGCACGGGTGATCAGGCTGTCAGGACCCGGCGCCGTACTTGCCTGCAGATGAGCTCCCAACAACAGAAACAAGCCTATCCATACCGTCCTGTTTCCCTTTCTAACATCCCTTTTCATGATCCTCTCCATTTATAGTTTCTCTTCCAGTTCACTAATCACGGCCATTGCCTCTTCATATAATTTATCCATAGATCCTGTCGACCCCTCAGGTGCATACCGTGCAAATTCACACTGGTCAATTACCCGCATCAATTTTTCGATCGTATCCTTATCCACATTTTTCTTTTCGAGTGCTTCGGTGGCGGTTTCACGGGTCAGGTCAGACAGTGGCAGCGAAAGCTTGTCACTGAGGTATCCCCACACCGCTTTCAGCACTTCTTCATAAAAACCCGATTGATTTCCTTTCTTCAGGAACTGACCAGCCGTTTTCAGGCGTTTGCGGGCCATTTTGTTGGCCTTACGGTTCCGCACACGCTGAACATCCCCTTTGGCCTTCAAATACCTGTGACGCAGGAAAACCGCTAACAGGAAGGCCATCAGTGACAAAATATAAACAAGATAAAATTTCCACGTACCGAACAAGGTGTAGCCGGCAGGTTTAAGTTTTATGGGTTTGGTATAAATGTAACGGATATCTTTCCCCAGGTACTTCAAAGCTTCCTGTCCGCCGCCGGAAATTACCTGTCCTGACTCCGTCTGATCCCCTTTGAGAACATTCAATGAAAAAGCAGGGGTTTTCAGCGTCTTATAGGCTTTGGCAGAAGGGTCAAAATAGGAAAACTCCACGGACGGGATTCTGTATTTCCCGGCATGCCTGGGGATCATAAGGTATTCAAATTGTTTGTAGCCGGTTTCTCCATGTACCGTATTGCTGATATGGCTGGTGATTTTCGGATCGTAGGTTTCAAAATCGGGAGGAAATTCCACCCTGGGCGACTCAATCAGTTTGAGGTTTCCGTTGCCCGATATCTTCACTTTCAGTGTTACCGCATCATTTGCCTTCAGGGTTGTTTTATCCACCGAAGCATCCAGACCGAAGGTGCCTACAGCGCCCTTAAACCCCGGAGGCGCACCTGCAGGAAGAGGGTCTACGTGGATGGTCACCCTGTTGCTGAGCACGCTTTTACGCACAGTACGGTAGTTACCGAAGAAATCATCAAAAAAGGGATCGGAAGAGGTATGGACCCGTTCTCGAACCAGAGCAACGATCTTTGCCGGCTCTATCTTGATATTTCCTGTCGTCTGTGGAAAAATCAGATATCTCTGTATCACCCCCGTACCATAGGCCTTTCCGTTGATATATTCCCTCTCCAGAGAATGCAGGTCAGGCGTAGGTATCTCCTGTTTAAGGAATCCGTCAAACTCGGGCAGGTCCACTTCTTCGAGACCCGTCAGATTGACCCGCGAATAAATTTTCACCGTAACCACCACAGCCTCGCCCTGATAAACCCGTGTCTTATCAACCAGTACCTTCAAGAACAGATTGGGATTGGATGAAGACGGCGTAATGTCAGAGGGTGAAGCACCTGCCGAAGGGTTATTTCCCTGATTCACCGGGGGGGATGATCCCTTCGCCACGGTAATCTTCAGGGCATTGGACTCAATAACCTGACCTTTGATCCTGAGTTTTGCCGGAGCAATGGTAAAGGTGCCCAACGTCCTGGGTTGGAGGATATAGGTATACGTATAACTGATATGTGTGCTTATCTTTCCGTTGATGATCTCGGTACTCTGACTGAAAGAGGTGCTGGGGCCCATCAGGATGTCAAAATTGCTTAAATCGGGAGGGATAAACTTTCCATCCCGGGTATTCATCTCAAAGACGACCCTGAACTGCTGGCCCAAGGTTACGGTTTCGGGTGCCGAAGCACTGATATGGTATTTACCGGCCGCCGCAGCTGTCAACGTTGCCACCATCCAGACAGTGAGTATGATTCCTTTCTTTATCATTTGGCCAAAATTAATACTTTTACCAGTTAATCACCGTTTTTACCCTTTTTTGCTTCGCCTTTGCTCTTTTTACTTTCTCCTGCACTTTTTTTTCATCCTCTGCCAACGCCTGCAAAATTCGTTCCGCATCTTTCTTGGATATTTTGCCGGGTTGCGGTTTTTGTTGCTGCTGCCGGTTTTTATTCTGCTGATTTTGTTGTTGTTGTTGTTGTTGTTGCTGTTGCTGCTTCTCCTGCTGTTGCTCTTTATGCTGATTCTTTTGCTGCTGATTTTTATTCTTTTGTTGCTGGTCTTTATCGTTTTGATTCTGATTCTGGTTCTTGTTCTTCTGATTTTTTTGTTGTTGCTGTTGTTTTTTTAATTTCATGGCATACAGCAGATTATACTTTGCATCCATATCATCAGGGTTGTATTTCAAGGCCATTTTGTAGGCTTTAATGCTTTCATCCAGTTTCTTAGACTGCAGCAAAGTATTTCCCAGATTATACAAGGCATCTGCTTTTTCATTATTCCCCTTACTCCTTTTCACCACGGAAAGAAACTGGTCTGCCGCTTTGTCATATTTTTTTTGTTTGTAAAGAGAAGTCCCGAGGTTATAATCCGGTATCACCGGGTTTTTTGCAATTTTACGTGCTTTGCTATATTCCACTTCAGCATTGGCATATTTCTTTTGTTCGTAAGCTTTGTTTCCTTCATGAATATATTGCAGGGCCTTCCACTGGGTCCAACCCGGTGTAACCCAAAGAAAAACAGCCAAAATCCACAAACCCGTTCTTTTCATTTTTTCTCCTCCTTTGCCTGAAATAATTTAATCCGTGACCAGAACCTGCTTTTTCTTTCCAGGATCATCCATTCGAGCAGGAAAAACAGCAATGCCAGCCCAATGGCATACTGAAAAATATCGTTGTAATCGGAATAGGTTTTTGTTTCCATTTCTTTCCGGTCCATTCCTTTTATTTTGTCATAGATTCGTTTCAATCCCAGCGAGGCACTGGAAGCACGGACATAAATCCCTCCGCCTGCCACTGCAATTTTCTGCAACAAGGGTTCATCCAGGCGGGTGATGACCGTATGTCCGTTCTGATCTTTCAGAAAAGCCCGCTGGCCGTTGACAGTAAAGGGAATGGGAGCTCCTTCGGGTTTTCCGATACCGATGGTATGGATGGTGATTCCTTTTTCGTGCGCTTTTTTAGCGACTGCCACAGGATCCGCTTCATGATTCTCTCCATCGGTGATAATAATCAAAGCCTTACTTCTGCTGTTTCCGGGAGTAAATGAGTTCATTGCCAGTTCTATGGCCGAGGCAATCGCGGTCCCCTGTTTCGGCACCACGGCAGGGCCAATGGTCGGGAGGAACATCTTTACGGCCAGATAGTCGGAAGTCACAGGTATCTGCACATAGGCATCCCCGGCAAAGACGATCAATCCCACCCGGTCATTTTCCATCCGGTCGACCATTTTGGAGATCGCTCGTTTGGCCCGTTCCAGCCGGTTGGGTTGTATATCTTCCGCCAGCATGGAGTTGGACACATCCAATGCAACAATGATCTCCACCCCCTTTTTTTTCACGGTTTCCAGTTTGGCGCCCAACTGCGGCCGTGCCAGTCCCAGAACCAAAAACATCCACCCCAGACTAAACAACACAAGCTTCCACCGGGCCCGGCTCCAGGAAACATCAGGCATCAACCCTTCGAGAAGACCCGGTTCTCCCAGCTTACGCACATTCTTCCTCCAGGTACGGGCAGCCATCCAATAAAGCAGCCAAAACACCGGAATCATCAGCAAGGCATACAAATAAACTATATTGGCAAATCGAAACATTTTCTCTTTACTTTAAGGAATTGTCCTGAAAACCGTTTTTCTCAAAAACCACTCTGCCAGCAACAAAATGGCTGCCCACAGAGCAAACATCAAATATTCTTCTTCTTTACGACTAAACTGTTTTACGTCAATTTTTGACTTCTCCAGCTTATCTATGGCATTATAGATCTCCTGCAGTTTTTTATTATCCGTAGCCCGGAAATATTTTCCTCCTGTCATGGAAGCAATCTGTTTCAACATATTCTCGTCTATCTGCACCTTCATTTGCTGATACCGGGTTCCTCCGTATGGGGTCTGGATCGGATAGGGAGCAGTCCCGATGGTTCCCACCCCGATGGTGTAAACGCGTATTCCGTAGGTACTGGCAATTTTTGCCGCTGTGAGAGGAGCTATTTCTCCGCGGTTGTTCATCCCGTCGGTCAACAGGATCACCACCTTGCTTTTTGCCTTGCTGTCTTTCAACCTGTTGATGGAAGTAGCCAGGCCGTCACCGATAGCAGTACCATCCTCTATCATTCCGCTTTTTACCTGGAGAAAGAGATTGATCAGTACGGCATGATCTGTAGTGAGCGGACACTGCGTAAAGCTTTCTCCGCTAAATACCACCAGACCGATCCGGTCATCCGGCCGGCCCGAAATAAACTGAATAGCCACATTCTTGGCTGCCTCCAGCCGGTTGGGCTTAAAGTCCTGTGCCAGCATACTACTGGATATATCCAGGTCGATGATAATATCTATCCCTTCGGTGTTCACTTTCTGCCAGCGGTTGACCGATTGCGGACGCGCCATAACGATAAAGAGAAGCGCTATGGCCAGCAGGCGCAGGACAAAAAGGATATGCCGCAGCCAGGCTCTTACCGGGGTACCGACCTTTTCAAAAGGTTGTAATCCGGATACCAGCAATGCGTTTGTTCGACTGATCTGTCGCCACACATACCAGGCGATCATGGGGATTAGGATCAACAACCCGTACAACCACTCAGGGTTTGCAAAATGAAGATCACGCATGGTCACTCCCCTCCTTTCCTTCCTGTGTCTCCGCTTCGTTTTTTACGTCATCCCTTTCCTCCTCCGATTCACTCCCGTTGTGATCCGTCTCCGGTATTTTTTCCTTTTCGCCGCTTTCCTCCTCCTTTTTCCAGGACTCTTTGGTTTCGTTTACAAAGACAAAAGCATTCAGCAACATAGATTCGTTCACATCGGGTTGCGGCTGATATTTTGCAAACTTCACCAGGTCCCCGGTCTCCAGGACCTCTTTCAGGATCTCAAACAAACGGTTGTCATTGAAACCCACGGCCGTAAGTGAACGGAGCGTTTCTGCGGAAGTTTGTTCCAGGGCTTTTATGTCATAACGGTACTCCAGATATTTTCGCAGGATATCCGTCAGCCGGGTATAATACTCTTTTACCCGGCCTTGCTGCCACAATCTGGCGTCTTTCAGATTATTCAGTTCACGCAAGGCAAAGATATGCGGTGGTTCGGCCGGCTTTCGCATAATCTCCGGCAACCGGTCTTTCCGTTTCTTCTTTTGCAGATGAGAAACCAGGAAATATATGCCCAGCGCCACCAGCTGAAGAATCATAAACCAGAATAAGAAATAGAGTGCATACACGATAAAAGGAACCTTAACCGGTTGTTTGATATCCCTGGGGCCTTTGGAAGGCTCTATGGGAATGGGTTTAACCACGAGGCTCACAGGCCGGGAAGCCAGGGTAGCTTTCATGCCGTGATACGTATAACCGACCCGGACCGGATCCAAGACCACCGTCCCGCCCGTATCAAAAACGATCACCCGGTAGCGGTGAATAATCTCCAGCAGATGATTTTTTTTCCGTACCGTATCCATACGTACGGGCCGTACTAATTCCACGCCGCGGGTTAATGAATCTGTAAAAACCGGTATATTCAGTTTCAGCGAATCCGGCTGGATCACCCGCAGGGTAAAATCCAGCTGATCGCCTATCAGTACGGTGTCCCTGCTAAAGGAGGCTTCCACATCTATCTGCTGAGCGCTGCTTATGACACCGGAAAAGCCAAGCAAAATAAAAGATACTCCGGCAATGATTCCCTGCCTCACAGCTACAAGCCGTTTTCCGTATTTCTTTATCTCCGTCATCTCAAATTCTTTTATCTTCGCTTAAACAATTGCACCAGAGGCCGGATATAATCCTCATCGGTAGCCAGGTCTGTATAATCCACGCCGCACTGCCTGAAGGTGTTTTCCATTTCTTTCTCCTGTTTTATCTGCCAGGCCCGGTATGACTCGCGCACGGCTGCCGAAGAAGTGTCCACCCATCTTTCTTCCCCTGTTTCCGCATCTTTCAGTCGCATTAATCCGACGTCCGGCAGTTCCTTCTCAGTCTTGTCATACACTTTCAATGCCACTACATCATGCTTGTTGGAGGCAATCCGCAGGCTGTTGGTAAAGGGATCACCCATAAAGTCACTGATAAGAAAGGCGATAGAGCGTTTTTTGATTGCATTGGTCAGGTAGCGCAATGGTTCGGAAAAATTCGTTTGCCGGCTTTCCGGTTTTAGTTCAATCAGTTCGCGAATGATGTGCAGGATATGTTTTCTGTTTTTCTTGGGAGGGATAAATTTTTCCACCTTATCACTGAAAAATATCACCCCCACTTTGTCATTGTTCTGTATGGCTGAGAATGCCAGTATGGCTGCCACCTCGGTGATCAGATTCTTTTTCAGCATCTGGCGTGTCCCGAATTCCTGAGAGCCACTCACATCCACAAGCAACATCACGGTCAGTTCACGTTCTTCCTCAAACACTTTCACATAAGGATGGTTGAATCGTGCCGTAACGTTCCAATCTACCGACCGAATGTCGTCTCCATACTGGTATTCCCTCACCTCACTGAAAGAAATCCCCCGCCCTTTAAAAGCACTGTGGTATTCTCCTGCAAAAATATGTTTGGAAAGACTCCGTGTCTTGATCTCAATCTTTCTGACCCTCTTCAACAATTCAGCCGGTTCCATATCATCTATTTTTTACTTCTGTTTTAAGCGTATCCGGTTCAGCAGGTTTTGTGATCACGCTGAAAAACCAATCCTGTCTTTCCAGAACCTTTTGATACGTTTTTCCCCCCGACTTTTCCAGCCACAGGGTATCTGATATTTTCCGGCAGGCAGAATCCATGCCGGCGATCACCGACGGCAACAGGTCGTTGTCGTACACTACCTTGTACCAGGTGCACCTGTCGTCATCAGACAGAAAATACAAAGCAGTTCTCGTCTCCATTTCATCTACATACTTCAGATACTTATACACCTTGTTGACCGTGGTTTCATCCAACGAGAAAATGTTTTGTTCCGTCTTCATATACTTTCTGATCTCTTCTGCTTTCCGTCCAATAAGATTTTGTGCCGACCCCGACAGTGTCAGTAAAAAGATAAAACCGGAGAGAAGCACTTTATACATAATCTTTTTGTTTTCTCAAAGGATGAACAAAAATCAAACCATTACGGTACTTCCACCGTATCAAGAATGGCAGTCAGGATATCTTCGGAGGTAATATTTTCCGCTTCTGCCTCATAGGTAAGTCCAATCCGGTGACGCATGACATCATAGCATACGGCTCTGATATCTTCGGGGATCACATAGCCTCTTCTCTTGATAAAGGCAAATGCTTTGGCTGCAGTCGCCAGGTTAATACTGGCCCTGGGAGAACCTCCGTAGTTGATCATCGGTTTGAAACGTTCAAGATTGAAACGCTCGGGATAACGGGTGGCAAAAACAATATCCAGAATGTACTTTTCAATCTTTTCATCCATATACACATCCTTTACCACCTCCCGTGCCCGCAAGATATCGTCGGTACGGATCACAGGCGAGGCATTGGGGAAGGATTTCTGCAGGTTCTCCCGTATGATCAGCCGTTCCTCTTCCTGGTCGGGATAATCAATGAGCACTTTTAACATAAAACGGTCCACCTGAGCTTCCGGCAACGGGTATGTACCTTCCTGTTCAATGGGGTTCTGGGTGGCCAGCACCAGGAAAGGCTCATCCAGTTTGAAGGTCTCCTGACCAATGGTTACCTGACGTTCCTGCATGGCTTCCAGCAGGGCGCTCTGCACCTTGGCCGGAGAACGGTTGATCTCGTCAGCCAACACAAAATTGGTAAAGACCGGTCCTTTTTTCACGTTAAAAACCTCGGACTTCGGACTATAAACCATCGTCCCGATCAGGTCGGCCGGCAGCAGGTCTGGCGTAAACTGGATCCTGTTGAAACCGGCATCTATACTATCGGCCAGCGTTCGTATAGCCAATGTTTTTGCCAGACCCGGCAACCCCTCCAACAAGATATGTCCACCTGACAACAGCCCGATGAGAAGACTGTCCACCAGATGATGCTGGCCTATGATGACCTTCTGCATCTCCATATTTATCAAGTCTATGAATGCGCTCTCCTTGCGGATGCGCTCATTCAGTTCACGAATATCCGTTTGCTCATTCATACCTGTATTTTGTTTTTTATTGGTTTATTGTAATCATTCATTTTTTTCTTTTGCTATCCCAACCGTCCCCCGGGAAACGGAAGTTTATGAGTAAGTCAGCATTAAAATAATCTTCATTTATTAAAATCCCTGCAAATTTGTAGAATATTTCGTTAACATCCTGTTAAAAAATGTTAAACCCCGGAAGGCTGACAGATAATTATTTTGGTTAACTTTGTTTAATAAATAATAACAAATCCATGGACATCAACAATATCAAAAACCGGTATTTTATACAATTGGCATTCAAAGGCACCCGTTACCACGGCTGGCAGTTACAGCCCAATGCAAAAACAGTACAGGAGGAACTGAACCATGCCCTTTCCACTGTGCTCAAGGAAGATATTGAAACAGTGGGTGCAGGCCGTACAGATGCAGGGGTTCACGCCCGCTTTTATGTGGCGCATTTTGATTCGGTACGGGAGGACCTGGCCCGGGATGACAAGTTCATTTATCAACTGAATGGTCTTCTGCCCGACGATATTGCCGTGCATGTCCTGACGCCGGTACCGCACACGGCACATGCCCGTTTTGATGCGCTTTCCCGGACCTATGAATATGTCATTACCACCCAAAAAGATCCTTTCAGCCTGGAGTTTGCCTATTTCTATCAAAACAACCTGGATGTTCCGCTGATGAACCGGGCCTGTCGCATCCTGAAACATTACAGGGATTTCACCAGTTTCAGCAAGGTGAATACCGATGTCAAAACTTTTCATTGCAATATCATGGATGCCCGCTGGACCCAGGAAGATCACCGGTATACTTTTTCCATCAAAGCCGACCGTTTTTTGCGGAATATGGTAAGGGCCATTGTAGGTACTTTGCTGGATGTAGGTCAGCAAAAAACGAACCTCGAAGCGTTCCGGCAAATTATCGAGACCAGGGATCGCAGTGCAGCAGGTCGTTCCGTCCCGGCTCACGGGCTGTTTCTGGTGGATATCAAATATCCTGCCCATATTATGTAAAAAAAGCATTTTGAAAGGCCGGGGATGCACAGGAGGTTTGTTATGTAACAATCCGCCGTTGTCTTTCCATCATCCTTCCCCATACCGCGTTGCACGCGTAACCCCTTTCACCCGCATCAGCCTGTGCAGGATGGCCTCCAGATGATCCGCATTGGCCACGACCACTTTTATCCGCCCCTCAAAGCTGCCTTTTTTTTCCGAGAATGAAATAGACCTGATATTCACGCCGAGTTCATTGGACAACAGTTCCGTTATACGGTTTACGATACCGATTTCATCTGTTCCCGTTACACGGATCAGCGCTTCAAAAGAAGGTTTGTCTTTCACGTGGGTCCAGCGGACAGGAATAATGCGATAAGGATACTTTTCCTTCATCCATTTGGCGTTGGGGCAATCCTGCCGGTGTATCTTTATTCCTTCGCTGATGGTAACAAAACCGAAAACGGGATCCCCGAAGATAGGGTTACAACACCTGGCCAACGTGTAGTCCACATTCTTCATATTGCCATCGACCAGCAGAAAGTCTTCGTTTTTCTGCCGCATCTCCGGCGGGGAGATTTTCATGTCGCCCGGGGACTTTGGTTCCTCAGCATCCTTCTTTTGCGGGGCGGTTAGTATTTCCTTAATCTCCAACAGATCGATTTCTTCATCGGCAATTCTGGCATAAAGATCACGGGCCAACTTGGTACGGTAGTGCTGCAATAATTTTTTCACGGTCTCATCCGAAAAAGGGATCTTCCAGTTCCGGAGGCGGCGCATCAGCATTTCCCTGCCGTGGGCGGCGGCTTTCATCTGCTCCTCATTGAGGGATTGCTTTATTTTCGAACGGGCTTTGGACGTCCGTACAAAAGCCAGCCAGTCGGCAGCAGGTTTTTGATTTTTGGCAGTAATTACCTCCACCCTGTCGCCGGTTTGCAGGGTATGATGCAGCGGCACCACCCGGTTGTCTATTTTCCCTCCCGTACAATGCATGCCCACTTCGGAATGTATCGCAAAAGCAAAATCCAGCAAAGTAGCTCCCTCCGGCAAGCGTATCACGTCTCCTTTGGGGGTAAAGACAAAAATTTCTCTGGAATAAAGATTGAGTTTCATCTGGTCCACGATATCCTCCGACCGTGGGTCGTAATTTTCCAGTATCTCACGTACATTGCGCAGCCACTCGTCTACCGCCTGTTCGCGACCTCCCTCTTTATATTTCCAGTGAGCGGCAAAACCTTTTTCAGCAATCTCATCCATCCGTTTGGTACGGATCTGCACTTCTATCCATTTTCCGGAAGGACCGGCTACGGTAGTGTGTAACGATTCGTAACCGTTCGATTTCGGGATAGAGATCCAGTCCCGCAATCGCTTGGGATTCGGCGTATAGAGGTCCGTAACAATGGAATAAACCTTCCAGCAGTCCTCTTTCTCCTTTTCGCCCAGGCTATCCAGAATGATCCTTACGGCAAAGATATCATACACTTCCTCAAAACCCACGTTTTGCTTTTTCATCTTGGTCCAGATCGAATGCACCGATTTCAGTCTGCTTTTCACGGTAAACTGCAAACCCTGGGCCTCCATCCTCTTTTTCAACGGTTCAATAAAATCGCGGATCAAACGGTTACGGGCAGCTTTTGTCCGGGCAATCTTCTTCCGGATATCTTCATAAACTTCAGGCTCGAGATATTTCATCGAGAGGTCTTCCAGCTCTGATTTCAGATTATATAAACCCAGACGATGAGCCAGAGGCGCATAAAGATAATAAGCCCCTGTAGAAATGTTTACCTGGTCTTTTTGCGGCACTTTCTCCAGATGCCTCATCAGCTCCAGTTGCTCTGCCAGTCTGATCAGTATGACACGTATGTCTCCCGCCAGGTTCAGGATCAATTGCCTGAAGTTCTCCGACTGAACCACTGCGAGATGCGGATCAAGCCCGGAGATTTTGTTCAGCCCTTTGATGAGCGCTTTCACCTGGGGCCCGAATTCCCTGTCAAAATATTCAGGCGGAATATTCTGTATCCGGCTGATGTCATGATACAGTGCCCCGATTACCGAAACCACCCCCATACCCATCTGTTCCATCACAATGCGGGCCACATTCATGGCATGCACCAGATAAGGTTCGCCGGTAAAGCTCATCTCTTCTCCCGGCAGCGAAACCAAATGACGCACTGCCTTACGGATATCGGCCTGCTCCTCCTCCGTCATATACTTCTTTACAGACCGGAGGAAGCTCCTGTAACGGTTCCTGATCAGGGCAGCACTGTCCTTTTTGGTACTATTTGCCTTCATATTTTCCCCCCGAACAATTCTTTGCAAAGATGGGTAAATTTTTGTAAATGAAACATTCCGGCTAAAGTCGTCTTCTTTCCTCTGGTGCCTGTTTCACATCTGTCATTTAAAAAATATACCTGTTAAACTAAAAGATAGAAACCCGGGCATTTTTTCTTTTTAACTTTTTTATGGATATTTACAATAGATTAAATATTGTTACTAACCCTTAAAACATGAAATCATGACTGATCAATCCAAAGAACAACAGGCGTTCTCCATTTCTAAAATGGTTGAGGATGCCAAAACAGTTTTGCTTACTCCCAAAAAATATTTTTCGAAGATGCCTCTTACGGGAGGATTGGGAGAGCCTGTTATTAAGGCATTAATTTACGGCACGGTTGCCGGCATATTTCGTTTTCTTTGGAGTATTTTACATGTTTCCGTAGCTACAGGAGGGCTGTTCAGTGGTCATGCCATTGGGATTATGGCATTGATATGGAGTATTTTTGCCGCGATAATAGGGCTTTTTATCGGTGCCGTGATCATCCTGGTCATCTCAGCCATCTGCAAAGGGTCCACTGATTTTGAAGCAAATGTAAGAGTGTCGGCAGACATGATGGTTTTGCTTCCTGTCGGTGCAATTTTCGGTTTTCTCGGAGGGATCTCTTTTCTTTCCGTCATCATAAGTCTGGCCATCAACCTGTATGGTCTGTGGATGCTGTACCATGCTCTGAACGAGTCCCTGAAAGCCGATCCGAATACATCCAAAATAGTCACGCTGGTACTGGCAGCCCTGCTGGTCCTGTTTCTTTTCATCGGATTGGGTACCAGAAGGGCGGTTCATTCCCTGTCAAAAGATCCGGAAAAAACCGCTGAAAAGCTTGCCAGACAACTGGGAGGCGATGAAGCTGCCAAAGCTGTAAAGGAAGCATATAAAACCGCCGGACAAGAAGATGTCAAGGCTGTAGTGATCCTCGAAAAACCAGACGGAGACAAGGTGAAAAATCCTGAAGCAACAGACATAACCGAGGCTATCAACAGCTTAAACCGTGAAGACGAATTTGTGATTCTTTCCCGGGGAAAGAATTTTCTTCAAGTCGCTAAATCCGGCGACGGCTACCTGCTTCAATATAAAGACAAGTCAGGCCTTTTCGAAAGTAAAGATACCGATTTCGCCCCTGAAATTATTATCACCACCTTTAACACGTACCTGATGGGCGGCACCGGCTGGGGCGTATGGAAACAACAATTTAAATGGATACCGGCAGAACATTGACCTACCGGATCCCCTTGTGATATCCCCGGCCTCCACCGGGGATTTTTTTGATTTTTTCCTATCATTGTACAACCAAAAATTCCGAATCATGCAAGGACAAAAAGAACTATACGACCTGCTGGAAAAACTGAATATCTCTTTTGAGTATCACGAACATCCTCCGGCACCCACGGTGACAGAGGCGATCGAATACTGGGAAAACATTGATGCCGGAAAATGTAAAAACCTCTTTCTCCGCAATCACAAAGGCAACCGGCATTACCTGGTCATCCTGGAACACCGTAACGAGCTGGCCATCCATGATCTGGAAAAGATGTTACACCAGGGCAAACTCTCCCTGGCTTCAGAGAAAAGATTACAGAAATACCTGGGACTTGCACCGGGGAGCGTCTCCCCGTTCGGATTGATCAACGACACCGGCCATCATGTACACCTGTTTATTGATGAAAACCTGAAACAATCTGCAAAGATCAGCTTTCATCCCAATGTCAATACCGCCACACTGGTGGTACGTTTTGAGGATTTTATCCGGTTTCTGGAATCCCTTGGAAACACCTATGAATTTCTGAAACTATACTAATCCTCTTTCCCCAGTTTCTTCTTCAAATTCTGATAATATGCTTCTATAGGCCCTTTGTTCTCCCGCAGCATGTAATATCCGGAAAAAAAATCCCAGGCTTCACGTTTTTGGCCTGTTTTCAGATAATAATCGGTAAGCAGGATAGCCAGTTTGTAAGAGTTCCCTTCCGGAACATCGTACACAAATGCTTCGATTTCCCTGGCAGCACTATATATTCCGGATCTTAGTTCTTTCTGCAGGATATAACGTGATAACACTACTGTGGAATCTTTTTTGTAGGCAGGATCCTCTTTTTTGAAAGCTTCAAAGTAAAGCTCCAGCTTCTCCTTATCAAAAACGTTCCGGGCATAATACAGGGATAAGGTATACAGTTCATGGTAATCTGTTTGGTCCGGGAATTTTTTTTCAAGCTGGGCGATGGCCTTCCCCTGAAAAATACGACGTACCGTAGTCAGGAAAAAATCGAGAGGTACCACGCTGGTAATCCTTTCCAGTTCGTTTCCCTCCGGATCCGTGAAAAGGATCGTCGGATACCCCGGGATCTCATATTTCTCCATCAGCCGGCGTCCCGGGCCTGTTTCTCCATCCACCCTGACACAAACCATACTGTCCGTTAATATGAGAAATTTCCGGTTACGGAACACTTCCTGGTTGAGTTGTTTACTGGGAAAACAACCTTTGCGTGTAAACTCAATCATTAAAATCTGGTGCTGTTGCCGCGCTGTCTGCCGGGCCTCTTCATAGGTACGAAAGAAGCCCCGGTATTTTTTGGCAGAGAATGCCTCGGGATAAACCAACGCCAGGAACAACATCAAAACAGCCGTCTTTCGGATATATCCGGGTTTTATCATTTTCATAGACAAAATATTTTCCCGCAAAGATAAAGAAATTACCCGGTATCTTTTAGTGAATGTATTTTAACAACAATCTTCCCTTCTCCTCATTGAAAATCAGGGGGGGCAAACATTTTTTTCTCCCGGTGATTTGCTCCTCCCCGAAAGGTTCGTTTTTCAGATGCCGGATCGCTTGTATCATTGTCTCCGCACTATCCGCTAACTGCACACACTGTTCCAGTCCGGGAATGGTCAGCATATCGCTGTTGACAACAATATGCCTTCCCCTGAACAGGGCCAGCAACAACTTTAACTTAAGACCTGCTTTCTGATAAGTCAATAGCACATGCATGTGAGCCTCGCGAATCAAACGGTCCATTTCTTCTTCATCCGGGTTTTCCAGCAGTCGTACATTCGGAGAAGCATTTGCCTCCTTTTTCAGTGCGGGTGGAGCATCTTTGCCGGTGATCACGAGCGGCAGGTCCATCTTCGGAGCCACTTTTTCCAGCAGGAACAATGCAACTCGCAGATTGTCCGGTACCG
>JANTHB010000041.1 GCA_024762655.1 Bacteroidales bacterium | reverse complement strand
CATTTTAATAATGGTTTACATGGCTGGCATCTTGATAGTGCAGCATACGAAAAAGGATTAAGAAGATATGTGAGATTTCTGAAAACCCACAAAGCTCGTGGTTGTCAACTGATTTATTCTTTAACAACCCCCGTGCCTTCAAAAGAAGAAGGAGTAAAATTAGACCCCGTACGAAACCAGATCGTGTTGGCAAGAAACCGGATTGCAAGAAAAATCATGGCTGAGAACCATATCCCTGTCATCGACCTGTACGGATTAATGGAACCTGATATCGAAAAATACAGCGCTTCAAAAGGGGATGTACATTATAACAAACAAGGCTATGAAAGGATCGCTACCCGGATCACGGAGGTAATCGCCAATATTCTAAAAGAAAATACAGCAGTCATTCCGGTCCCCAAACTTGAGAATGACAGTTACGACTGGTGGGCACGCCATGCCGAAGTATTACAAATTAAGGATTCGATTGACCCGGAAATTATTTTAATCGGTAATTCCATCACCCATTTCTGGGGAGGCAAACCCACAATTCGATATGCCGATGGGACACCCCGGAAGCCCAATGGTCCAAAGTCGTGGGATTCGGTGTTTGGCAGTCACCGGGTGCTAAATCTGGGCTTTGGCTGGGACCGTACCCAGAATGTACTTTGGCGGCTCAATCACGGAGAGCTTGACGGGCTTACCCCCCGGTTGGTTATTATAAACATTGGAACCAATAACACCAGTGAAACAGAAAATGCACGAATGAATACTGCCCCTGAAATTGCAGAAGGAGTTGAGGCTGTTTATAATAAAGTTCATTCGAAAGTTCCCGGGGCAAAAATTATCCTGATGGCGATATTTCCAAGGGAACAAAACCCTGATAATCCCCGTCGTAAATTAATAAATGAAACCAACCTGCTACTTCGAATTTGGGCAAAAGAACAAAAAGCAATCTTTTTGGACATCGGGCCCAAAATGCTTGCCCCGGACGGCACCCTTTCTCAGAAGATCGCTTCCGGATTCTGCCATCCAACCGATAAAGGTTATCAAATCTGGGCCGATGCGCTACGTCCATATATAGACGAATTAGTACATTAAACCAATATAGTGTTATAAGCATATAAACCGAATTTAAAGGAAATTATTAATAATCAAAAAATTTTAAACAGATGAAATTCAGTATAATATCAAATGAGTTGTTAAGTATCAGGAGGAATATATTTTTAATACTGGCCATAATTCAGTTAACCGGTTTTCGTGGTTATCCGGAAGAAAAGGTTAGAATTGCCTGTGTCGGTAACAGTATTACTTACGGCGCAAGAATTGAAAACCGGGAGCAAAATAGTTATCCCGCCCAATTAGCCTCCATGCTGGGGAGAAATTTCGATGTACATAACTTTGGCCGGAGTGGGGCGACCCTGCTTTACAAAGGAGACCTGCCTTATTGGAGTACCAAAGAATATAAAAGTGCCCTTGCATTTAATCCCGACCTGGTTTTTATAAAATTGGGGACGAATGATACCAAACCTCAAAACCGCATTTACCTCGATGACGAATTTATTAAAGACTATAAAGATTTAATAACGTCGTTTAAAAAGTTGCCTTCCAATCCACGCGTTGTTCTTTTAGTGCCTGTTCCTGTTTTTTCAACCGATACCACCGGAATTACATCGACAGTCCTGACAAAAAAGATTATCCCCATGGTAAGACAGGTAGCTTATGAAACGAATTGTGAAATAGTAAATTTGTACAACCTTTTTATCGAATCACCGGGAATGTTCCCTGACAAAGTTCATCCCAACGCAGCCGGAGCCAAAGTAATCGCCCGGCGGTTGTATGAATTTGTCAAGATGAAAACAGAGTCATCGTTTAACTTGTCAGGAGAGTTACCGGAGACAACGCTATTCAATTTTTATGGCTTTCAGGGTTATGATTTTACTTTTTGGGGTAAGGATGCCAAAGTTGTAGCCCCAAAAGAAACAGCCCCCGGCCATCCGTGGGTATGGCGTGCCCGTTTCTGGGGGCACGAACCACAAACCGATATCGCCTTACTTGAAAGGGGATTTCATGTTGCTTACTGCGATGTTGCCGAACTGTTTGGAAATAATGAAGCGCTGTTTATCTGGAATGGTTTTTATGAGATGCTGACCAATGCAGGCCTGGCACACAAAGCGGTGATGGAAGGAATGAGCCGGGGGGGAATGTATATTTATCGCTGGGCAGAGAAATATCCGGAAAGGGTGTCATGTATTTATGCTGATGCGCCGGTGCTGGATATGAAAAGCTGGCCCGGGGGCAGAGGCAAGAGCGAAAAGAATGATCAAAACTGGGAGATATTTAAAAAGGATTTTGACTTTAATACGGATGAACCTGCAATTGCCTTTAAAGGCAATCCGCTGGATTTTGCCGGTAAAATTGCAAAAACAGGAATCCCCATGTTGCATGTTGTTGGCGATGCCGATAATGTTGTTCCTGTATCGGAAAATACGGAACCTTTTGCGCAAAAAATTAATGATGCAGGAGGATTTGTTAAAGTAATACACAAACCCGGAATCGGCCACCATCCACATAGCCTGCCAAACCCACAGCCCATTATCGATTTTATTTTAATGGCAAACAGCCTTAATAATAAACCACAGGCCAAAACCACAAATTTTAAAAACGACATTTGTTTGCCTTCAACCCTCTATATGTTGTCAGGCACCCAAAACGACATATTTGTGGAACCCTTGGTAAAAAGATGGCGGCCTTATAAGGATGTGGTCAGATTTTCAGGGAGCGCAACATTTCAGAGAAGGTTACATCGCGTGGCAAGCATTACTAACCCTGTTGACTCGGCACGTATAACACTCAACTTAATTAATCTGGATAACTTTGACATGATTAAATCGATTCATTCAAAAATAGTGGTTGGAACGAAAGGGATTGGCGATAGTACTGTAGTGATATCAATTATTGGCGACAGTTTTACCCAGGGCGCCTTTTTTAAAGATGCACTGCTGACGAAAAATTATGTGCCCAAATTGCAAATGATTGGATTAAGAGATGTGATTGGTTATCCCGGGCAATTTGACGAAGGTCGCGGTGGATGGACTTTGGGAAAATATTTTAGCGTAACCAATAAACGTACCGATGCATACAATGGTTTTTGGCAGCCCACAGGCAACTACAGGTATTGGGGGGCAACACACTTTTGGATATTAGCCGGCGATATCCGTAAAAATCCCCACAAAAAATGGTCGTTTGATGAGATTTATAATGCTGGTCGCTTTCAAACTTGTTCATTGTTATTCGATGAAACCACAGGTTACAAACTGAACCCCTCTGCTAACGATATCATGTTTGATAATTCATTGAATGCGTATGTGAAATTTAATGGCAAAAAATGGGTCAGGGTTGACTATGACGATTTTAAATGGAATTTTGATTATCAAAAGTATCTTACAATGTGGAACCTGAAAGCCCCTTCGATTCTTGCTGAATTTTTAGGGTTGAATGATTTCAGGGATGCTCCTATTCCTTCTGAAATTGATTTCACAAAATGGAATGCACAACTCGAAAAGCTTGCCGCCTCGTATTTGAAAGCAGTTCCGGATGGAAAATTTGTGGTCATGATTCCCTCTTCAACCTGCGGTATTTTAGACAATACTTCGGGCGATTTTACTACCCGCCAGAATGCGTGTATGTGGCATGTCAGACGAAATATAATCGAGCATTTTGATAACAGGGAAAATGAAAATATTTATATTGTTGATGCAGGAATTGCTATCGACAACTATAGTGGATTCCGTTTTACAGCAGATTCCGTTTACACAAAACCTTATTCTGATTGTACAAATACGGATAAAATATCAGTTCAGACCGGCAACCCACACCCCTATTTGAATTATCCCAATATGGGGATTTCTCTGGCTGCATTTGTTCAGAAATATAGAAATAAAAGGTAAAGTGACTGATGTGATTTTATAGCAGATAAATACTTTTTCTTTTTGAAAACAGGTAACGCTTCCCCAACCTTCCACTCTGCATACTGCCGCATGGTTACGTGTGGTTTAATTAGGGTTTGCTGATAAAGTATTCTGATTGTTGATAATCAGCATCATATGTTAATAAAACGGGGGTAAAAAAGAGTTAAAAATGCAAAGAAAAGGATAAATTGCCTTTAAAAAGTTTGCATATGGTACGTTATGAATCGACAAGGCAATTAACGATCGAAGAATTTAAGACCCCCTTTCAAAAAGGGTTATCAGCCAATAATCGCTGGGTAAAATTGAGCAAACTGTTACCTTGGGATCGGTTTGCAGAGATCTATCTGGAAGTAATGGACAAACGGATGGGACGACCGGAATTATCGCCGAGGATAGTTTTGGGAGCTTTGATAATCAAGCATATGAAGAAGCTGGATTCTCTGTGCCGGTGCTCGTTAAGGAATCGTTACCACTGGAAGCTGTTTGCTGCCATAAACGATTTTCAGATCACGGCGCCCCGGATGATACTGGCCCTGCAGGAGTGTGATACGGGAAATGAAATGCGCCGGCAGGCCGGAAAAGAGAATGTGTATCAGGCGCTCAAGGCATTTGACAGGGCCTGGGACCAATTGCAGCGGGTCTATGGAAAAACCCGTTTCCTGGCCTATCCTCTCGGATACGTGCCGGACAGATATTATCATTTTGCCAGCCAGCGGGAAGATCTGTCCTGGATGATCCAGCCGGAGGAGCTTCTTTTCCCGAGGGTGAAACAGTGGCTGGAAGACCCCGGTTTTCAAAAACCGGCCGGCAACAGGAAATCATTCGACAAATAATCGTATCTTAGAATGCTCATCTCAATTTTAGGCTAAAACACATGAAGCAGTCGGTTCGGTTTCTTACGGTATTTTTATTGCTTTCAGGTTTATTCCTCTGCTCATACGCCCAGTCATTGCCATATACTACCTCCCATTGGGATCAGTTGAAATATGGAAATCACCGGGTGGTGTTGAAGGTGTACAAAGCAAAAGATGCGGTATATGCCCGTATTCCCTGGAGACGCAGGGACAGACATCCTGAAATGAAAAAAATCATCCTGACAGATACTTCCGGGCGGGAAATACAAAATGTGATCCCTTTAGTGATAAACAGGGAATACGGAGAGATCATCTTTCAACCGGTGAAGGGACCGGGGAAATATTATCTGTATTATATGCCTTTTGAAGTCAAAGGATCCCGGAACTATCCGGAAGTGTCTTACCTGAAACCGGAAAAAAAGGCCGATCCGGCATGGATGGATAAAAATAAACTGACAGACAGCATGCATATTCGGAAAAGGATCCGGAGGATGCCGTCCGTGGAGGTGACGGAGATGCAGGCAGTGGATGAGTTTAACAGTTTTTACCCTATGGAGGTAATCGCTACACAGGCAGAGACGGCCCGTCTGCTGCTCCGAAACCCGGAAGACTTTCTGCTTTTTCCGGAAAGCCGGAAATATCCCATCCGCATGAGGCAGGACCTGCCATATCGGTGGATTGAAAAAGGTGTTACGCATGATTTTTCCGGGAAAGCATACCGGAATGAATATTATGCCTTCCAGATCGGACTATTTGCTGCACGGGATTCCCTGACAGGTATAGATATTTCTTTTGAAGGCCTGCGCGACGCGGACGGGAAGGAAGTGTTGTCCGCCGATGCATTTACCTGTTTCAACCGGACCGGCATGGGATGGGATGCAAGACCTTTTGTTAAAGAACTGGCAGTGCCGGAAGGAACGGTACAACCGCTGTGGATCGGGGTGGATATCCCGGAAAATATAGCTGCAGGCGATTATACGGGAGGGGTAATCGTTGCTCCGGCAGGCAAGGTGCCGCAGAAAATAGTTTTACATCTTACAGTGCCGGATTCCGTGATGGCCGATCGCGGGGATCATGAGTCCTGGCGGCATTCCAAACTGCGTTGGCTCAATTCGCTGCTGGCGGTGGACGAAAAGGTGGTAAAACCGTTTGTGCCTGTGCAGATCCAAAAAGATACGGTCAGCATACTGGGCAGGAAACTAGTGTTGAATGAGGCGGGCCTCCCGGCTCAGATGATCAGTTATTACAACGGCAGCAATACGGCCATCACCCCCGTTGCCCATACAATACTTGCCGGCGATTTCAGAATGGTGGTGGAGACACACGGCGGTGCCCGGCAGGAAATGCATGGCGGCCGGCGACTCTTTACCCGGTGGTCGCAGGGACTGGCTTCATGGACGGCAAACCCGGCGATAGGGGACTTGAAGGCCAGCGTAAAAGGAAAAATGGAGTTTGACGGCTTCGTGGAAATAAAGATTTTTATTACCGCCACGAAAAAAACCGGGGTGAAGGATATCATGCTGGAAATGCCGGTGGACAGTGCTGCCGCAACGTATTTCATGGGACTGGGTTATAAGGGGCAGAAATTTCCCGGCCCGGTGGACTGGAAATGGGATGTGCAGAAAAACCAGGATGGTGCCTGGATAGGGAACGTGAATGCCGGCTTTCAGTTCAGCCTGCGGGGCGCCAATTATGCCCGTCCTCTCAATACCAATTTCTATCATTCCAGGCCCCTGAACATGCCTCTTTCCTGGGATAACTCCGGCAGGGGAGGAATCCGTATCAGGGGGGAGAACGGACAAGTGATGATACGGGCTTATTCGGGTGAACGTACCTTGTCTCCGGGAGATACACTCTGCTACCAGGTCAATCTGCTACTTACACCTTTCAAACCCATTGATACGAAAAGTCACTGGAAAAACCGGTATTTTCACAGTTTTCAACCGTTGGATACCGTGATCCAAGCCGGGGCCAATGTTATCAACGTGCATCATGCCACGGAGATCAATCCTTACATCAACTATCCATTCCTCCGGCAGGATACCATGCGGAGCTACATCGCCGAAGCCCATAATAAGGGGTTGAAGGTGAAGATATACAATACCATCCGTGAGTTGTCGAACCATGCTCCGGAGACGTTTGCTTTCCGTAGCCTGAACCACGAGATATATACCCACGGACCGGGGGGCGGCTGGGCGTGGCTGCAGGAACATGTCGGGGAGGATTATATCGCGGCGTGGTTTGTACCCGCACTTCGTGATGCGGCCATTATCAACTCGGGCATGTCCCGCTGGCACAATTATTACGTGGAAGGGCTCAACTGGCTGGCCGAAAACATGCAGATCGACGGTATCTACATTGACGATATCGCTTTCGACCGTACCACCATGAAAAGAGTGCGCAAGGTGCTGGACCGCAACCGACCGGAGGCGCTTATCGACCTCCATTCGGCCAACCAGTTCAACCCGCGCGACGGTTATATCAACAGTGCCAACCTGTATATGGAGCATTTTCCATATCTGAACCGCCTGTGGTTCGGGGAATATTTTGACAAAGATTCACCTGCTGATTATTACCTCCTGGAGATGTCAGGTATCCCCTACGGCCTGATGGGCGAGATGTTGCAGGACGGGGGGAATCCCTGGCGGGGAATGGTCTTCGGGATGACAGCCCGTATGCCGTGGGCAGGCGACCCCCGCGCTCTATGGAAGTTTTGGGACAAAACTCACATTGAAACCACCCGTATGATCGGCTTCTGGGACCCCGCATGCCCTGTCAGGACAGATCATGATGATATACGTGCTACCGTTTATATGAGAGAAGGATTTGCCATCGTGGCACTGGCCAGTTGGGCGCCGGAAGAGGTCAGGGTAGCACTTGATATCGACTGGGAAAAAATCGGAGTGAAAAAAGAAAAGGCCATTGTGGAAGCGCTGCCCATAAAGAAATTTCAGGAAGCCGGGAAGTATGTTCCGGAGTCGGTGGTAATTCCTGCTGGCAAAGGATTGCTTTTAATAATCCATGAACGACGAGAATGAATGAGGAGCCCTGGGAACCGGCGACCGGTAACCTAAAACGCATGAAATCAGCTCAGAAAGAAAATGAATTAAATCCCCAACAGTATGAAAAGATATCTGATTTTTTTAATTATTTTCCTGCCTGCTACCGTTATTGCTCAGAAAGCCACGATCCGGGAGGAAACGCTTGCCATGAAAACCTATATGTTTTCCGACCCCAATCCGGTCCCCAACATCGGCAGGATCTACCCCTATTTCCGGTTTGACGGATTTACGAACCAGCCTGTCCGGAAGGATTGGAAAATGGTGATCCTGGAGAATCCGTATATCAAAGTGTATGTGTGCCCGGATATTGGCGGAAAAGTATGGGGCGCCATTGAGAAATCCACCGGGAAGGCCTTTCTGTATTACAATCATGTGGTAAAGTTCCGGGATGTCGCCATGCGGGGCCCGTGGACCTCCGGCGGTCTGGAATACAATTTCGGGGATATCGGTCATATACCCACCTGTGCTACGCCCGTGGATTATTATCTGAAGGAAAATCCGGACGGCAGTGTGTCTTGTACGGTAGGTGCTCTTGACCTGCCTTCGCGCACCAAATGGAAAGTGGAGATAAGGCTGGAAAAAGACAAAGCCTTTTTTGAGACCAGGACGGCCTGGGTGAACATGACCGCGCTGCCGAACACCTATTACCATTGGATGAATGCTGCTGCCAAAGCAGACGGAAATCTGCATTTTATCTATCCGGGAGACCATTATATCGGACATGGCGGGGAGGTGGGTACCTGGCCGGTGGAAAACGGACGGGACCTGTCCTGGTATGAAAACAATAATTTCGGGGGACCCAAATCATACCATGTGTTAAATGCATATGCCAATTTTTTCGGAGGGTACTGGCTCCGGGACCATTTCGGTTTCGGGCACATGGCCACCTATGATGATAAGCCCGGTAAAAAACTGTGGATATGGGGCCTGTCACGTCAGGGAATGATCTGGGAAGACCTGCTGACAGATACCGATGGACAGTATATCGAATTTCAGGCGGGTAAACTGTTCAACCAGGCCGCTTACAGCAGCACTTTTACCCCTTTCAAACACAAGGAATTTCCTCCGTACGATACGGATGTGATGACGGAAAGATGGTTCCCCCTGGTAGGTACCGGAGGAATGGCGGCTGCCTCTGAATATGCTGTGCTGAACATAGAGGACAGCGGGGACAAGCAGGTTATGAAGATCAGCGCCTTGCAACAACTGGATGATACCCTGACCGTGATTTCGGGAGGAAAGGTGGTGGTGAAAAAAAGATTATCCCTAACCCCTCTGCAACTGGACAGCCTGCTGGCAGATATTCCAAGAGGGGATTCTTTTTCGGTCCTATTGGGAAAATCAAAACTGAAATATTCTTCCGGTCCTGCCGGCCGGATCGTGGACCGTCCGCTGTATCCCAACCCGGCCTTTGACTGGAGCACTGCCTATGGGTTATATGTGAAAGGATTTGAAGCTGAGAAGCAACGGCGTTATGAAGAAGCTCTGAAGGATTATGATCTCTCTCTGCAGAAGGAAAAAGCCTTTGCCCCGGCCCTCAACAGAAAAGCACTGTTGCTCTATAAAAAAATGGATTACGGGGCGGCCAAAAGCCTGGCTCGGAAATCCCTGGCGGTGAATGCCTATGACCCGCTGGCCAATTATGTTTTCGGACTGAGCTGTAATAAACTGGGTGAGACGGCCAATGCACGAAGCGGTTTTTCTATTGCGGCAGCTTCGGTGGCTTATCGTAACGCTGCCTATACCCAACTGGCAAAATCTTTCTTTGTGGAGAAAGACTATGCCAAAGCCCTCCACTATGCCCGGAAAGCCCTTGACTACAATACATTCAATGCGACTGCCCTGGAACTGGAGGCACTGATATACCGGAAAACAAAGCGGAAGAAAGAGGCGGAAAAAGTGTTGCGGAAACTCACCGGTCTGGATCCGACACTGCATTTTACCGGGTTCGAGAAATATTTATGGAATGACATTCCCAAAGAGGAATTTCTCACTTCTTTTTATAATGAACTGCCTGTCCAGTCTTTCCTGGAACTGTCTCTTTTTTACTACAATACCGGATGTCTCGAAGAAGCCGGGAAAGTACTGGAACTGGCACCGGAAGGCCCGCTCGTATGGTTGTGGCGCAGCCGGACAGACCGTGATCATACGGAGGCCTGGCTGCAGAAAGTGATGGAAGCACCGGTGAGCATGGTTTATCCTTATCGAACCGAAACCGCTGAGATTCTGGAGAAGGTTCTCGAGGACCACGATAACTGGAAACTGAAATATTATCTGGGGTTGATCTACTGGAACAAAGGCAGGAAGGAAAAAGCCAAAAAGCTCTTTATACGGTGTGGAAATGAGCCGGCAGAGGGGTCTTTCTGGCTGGCCAAAGCCCGGTTGTTTGTTGGAGATGATCCCGTGGTGTTGGAGAGCGTGAGCAGGGCGCATACCCTTGCTCCGGACGACTGGCGCACGGCCCTGGCATATATTAAATATATGACAGATCATAACCGGGCCAAAGAGATCGTGAAACTCGCCAAAACGGTTACGGACAAAAACCCCGAAAGGCCGGCTTTAGGGCTCAATTATGCCAAAGCACTCATACAGGCCGGAGAATACAGTCGCAGCATACATTTCCTGGAGCATTACAATGTGCTGCCTTTTGAAGGAGCGGTAGGCGGCAGGGTGCTTTTCCATGAAGCCTGCCTGCGGGAAGCATTGGCACAGATGAAAAAGAAAAAATACTCCGGCGCGGTGGCACTGCTGAAGAAAGCCAAGGAATGGCCGGAAAACCTGGGGGCCGGAAAACCCTACGAGGTGGACGAGAGAACGGAAAACTATCTCATCGCCTTGGTCCTGGAAAAAGCCGGAAAAAAGAAAGAATCCAAAAAGTGGTATGAAAAAACGGCCGGTTACCGCAAGCCACAACGCGCACACGAAGGATCCGGACTGATCTTTCAACTGCTGGCTTTGCAAAAACTGGGCCGGGAGCAGGAAGCGAAAACCCTGCTGGACGAAAGAATCAATGACGCTCCCGGCAATCCATACCTGAAGTGGGTAGCTGCTGTTTTCCGGAAGGATACGGCCACAGCCCGGGAGATAGAGCGTAAACTGCTGGGCGGACAAGCCGAAGAGAATCCCTATGATATAACCTACAGGGACAAGGACTTTGAAATGACTTCTTTTGTTCTTTCCGCTGAAAATAAATAATGCAGTTAGCTTTAATCAAAGAATTACCCGGGGCTCCCGCCTGGCTGACGCCAGTCGAACAGTTCCGCCCGGCTGAACGAATTCATTCATTCCTGCCGATCCGGACAAATGTCCAGGGGTCGGGGCTTCCCCGGGGTTCCGCTGTACCTCTCCTTGAGAAGAGGTCAAAACTTTCTTTGAAAGTTTTGGGGGAGGTGTAATAAAGAAATTTCGTTTTAAGAAATTATTCTTTCGAAGTTTTATACAGTGTATAAATGGGGTTCCCGGATCAAAAAAAATAGACCAGGTGTCTCCCAAACAGATGATCTTAATCTAAAATATTTTACCTTTGTGCGTGAATTCCATAAGACGTGATCAGGGAAATGAAGGAGCTTAATTTTTTTGGTTTTTTAACCGGTTTGTTTTCTTTTATTGTTATTGGATTGTTCCATCCGGTGGTTATTAAACTGGAATATCATTTTGGTAAAAAGATTTGGTGGATCCTGTTTTTTCCGGGGGTGTTGCTCTCGGTAATTTCTTTATTTTTTATGAATGATACAGTATCTGTTTTACTGGGGATTTTAGGGTTTGCCCTGATCTGGAGCGCCCGTGAACTGATAGAACAACATAAACGGGTGATGCTGAGGGGACTGGAACGTAAACACGGAAAAATAAATTAGAAAAATGGAAGTAGAATTGTTTGATTTGAGACTTAATCTGGCAGGAGTGGGTATCGGAGGATTTGCCTTTTTGATAATTATGGCCGGCAGGTATTCCTGTATCGCCGGTGAGTATTATTTTTCCAAAAAACTCTGGCTGGGATTCCTGGCCGTGGGCGTGCTGGCACTGACCCTTTCTTTGTTGTTGAAAAATTTTTATCTGTCCGCCATGTTATCAATACTGGGATTTACATATCTTTGGGGCATCCCTGAGATAATTCAACAGGAGGAGAGGGTGAAAAAAGGGTGGTTCCCTGCGAATCCCCGAAAAGTTAACAGGAGATAGGAATGTTTTTTTCAGGTATCTTTTCGTCGAATATCTCTTACGGAATCATGTTTCTGGGGCTGCTTTACTATGGTCTCCAGATCCTGGTATTCGGTGTACATAAGATCCACCATGTTTTCGGACGGGAAGATGCGTTGGATCGCAAAGAGATCCATCTTGAAAAACAACGCTTTTCTTTCTCCCTGAACAAGCACGATTATCAATTTTCGGAATACAAAAAAAACAAAACGGGGAAAAGGCTTCGGAAAGCTTTGTCTTATGAGTTTCCCTTAAAATTTCCCTGGTCTGTAAGCCGTATCTGTCATAGATATGATCCTTCTTATTACGCGGTTTATGAAATCAGGCCGTTTCATTGCCGGGCTCCTCCGGTCATGTGATCTTCCTGTCAATTTTATTTCCTCGTTTATCCGGTAATATTTTTATCAGAACCCGTTGGAACGACCGTACGTTTGCCTAAGAATCGATTCTTACGGGCCCGGACGCATTTCCCGGGGTGCCTCTTGGATCTTTCCATGAAGTAGTGGACCATAACTTCAACGAAAGTTCACGCGAGGTGCAATAAAGAATTTCCAAGAAATATCTTTATAAAATTCCGGATGAAATACCTGAATTATTCTGCCTGAAAAACGGATGTATCGGGTAGGTTTACAGGTAATCATACGGGGGCGCTGACAGGACCGTGATTCTCTCAACAGCAACACAAATCACATACCTGAAAAACCGAAATTATGAAAAATATAGTATTGATTACAATATCATTTGTTCTGATAAGTCTGAATACTTATTCGCAGAAAAAGAAATATACAATTATGGACACCACTTCTACGATCGCATTGAAAGAAGTAACGATCCAGGCTGAAAAGACGGATCGCAAAATGCAACGTATTCCGGTGTCAGCCTCCGTGATCCCGGCTCGCGAAATAAAGGAACAGCAACTGGAGTCTTTGACAGACCTTACCCTGCGAATCCCTAATTATTATATGCCGGATTATGGTACACGTCTTACTTCGCCGGTTTATATCCGGGGGATAGGTTCCAGGATCAATAGTCCCTCGGTGGGTCTTTATGTAGATAATGTCCCTTACCTGGACAAGGGAGCTTTTGATTTTAATTTTATGGGTATCCGGAAAATTGAAGTCTTAAGAGGCCCGCAGGGGACCCTGTACGGAAGAAATACCATGGGGGGCTTGATAAAGGTTTACACCGAGGACCCGACTCCTGTGCGAAAAGGAGGGGCGTATCTGGGTTATGGGAATTATAATAGTCTGAAAGGATCTGTTTATTATAACCAGCCTCTTTCCGGGAGTTTGTTTTTACGCGGTGATGCTTCCGTATATCACCGGGACGGTTTCTTTGTCAATGAATATACTAACAATAGGGTGGACAGGATGAACACCTATACCGGAAGGATCAAACTCAAATATCTGCCGTCCGGTAATTTCGTCGTTGTGTTTTCCGCCGATTTTGAGAAAAACATACAGGGAGGATATCCCTATGCTCTCTATAATGATTCCTCACGGGTGGCAGATCAGGTAAATTACAATCAGCCAAGCAGCTACAGCAGGGATCTCTTTACATCGGGATTGAACATAAAATATTCGGGGGAAAGAGTCGTGATGGATTTTGCTGCCAGTTATCAACAATTAAGCGATCTTCAAAAAGTAGATCAGGATTTTATGCCTTTGTCCCTGTTTTTTGTTACGCAGGACAGAACCAATCATAATCTTGCCCAGGAACTAACCTTTCACTCGGTTACGCACAGCCGGATAAATTGGGTAGCCGGTGTTTTTTCCTTTCAGCAGCTATCCGATAAAAATGTTATGGTGGATTATGGCAGCGATGCTGCCCGTTATCATGTCGATCGAAAAGATAAAACCTATGACCAGCCTGTTTTCGGGACCGCTTTATATGCGCAGGCAACTCTCCCGTTGGGTCGCTTTTCATTCACAGGAGGGTTAAGACTGGATCATGAAATGTCGCAGTTGAAATATGATTATGATCTTTTTCTTCTTTCGGGAGACTCCACCCATCAACAATTTACTCACCGCCTGAGTTTTAACCAATGGCTTCCGAAAGTAGCCCTTACGTATCGTCCGGTTTCGGGTATTACCTTTTATGCGTCGGTTGCCAAGGGATATAAAACAGGTGGTTTTAATTCTACGTTCGAGAGAGAAGAAGATGAATCCTTTGCCCCGGAGACCAGCATCAACTATGAGACGGGAATAAAATCAACTTTTTTCAAACATCGTCTGACTGCAAATGTAAGCATGTTTTATATCGACTGGCGGAATCAGCAGGTTTATCAACCCGTTCCCAGCGGCCACGGGGCCATGTTGAAAAACGCAGGCCATTCGGAAAGCAAAGGGCTGGAGCTGGAGTTACAGGCCATACCGGGGAAAAACCTCCGGGTGTATGGAAATGCCGGTTTTACGCAGGCAAAATTTCTGAAATATGAAAAAGATTCCCTGCATATTTACAACGGAAATTATATTCCATATGTTCCTCGTTATACCGTGAATGCCGGGGTTATCTATTCATGGGTTTTTCAGGAAGCAGCCATCGGAAAAATTACCGTAAATCTCGATTATCAGAGAATAGGTGAAATTTACTGGAATGTGGAAAATGAAGCCGGCCAGAAAAAATATGATCTCCTGAACGGCCGTGTAAGTATCTCTGCAAAAAAGATGCAGTGGGGGATATGGGGGAAGAACCTGTTTAATACCGATTATGCTACCTTTTATTTTGAAGAACTCGGACATGCTTTCCTACAAAAAGGAAATCCTTTGCAAGCCGGAATCTTTTTTTCCTATGATTTTTAATTCCGATGCAAGCCAAACCGGTCCATAAATATATTACCCTGCTGTCGTTATACCTGGCACAGTCTGTACCGATGAGCTTTTTCTCCACGGTCTTGCCGGTTATTATGCGGATGGAACACTATTCGCTTACCTCCATCGGCTATATCCAGTTGGTAAAACTTCCCTGGATCCTGAAGTTCCTTTGGGCTCCGTGGGTGGATAAGTCGGGTAAAACACCGGCAGGATACCGGAAATGGATTGTATCGGGGGAGCTCTTTTATGCTGTGGTTATTTTCGGAATAACTTTTCTGGATTTTAAGGTGGATTTTGGATGGGTGGTATTCCTTATGGTGATTGCTTTTACCGCTTCGGCTACCCAGGATATTGCTACGGATGCTTTCGCGGTTCTGATCCTGAAAAGGCAGGAAAGGAGCGTGGGAAACAGTATGCAGTCGGCCGGGAGTTTCCTGGGAACCGTCGCCGGCAGTGGGATACTCCTGGTGATCTATTATTATTTTGGGTCTTTTTATTTGTTGCTGGGGCTCGTCCTTTTTATTCTTATTGCCGTAGTGCCCGTTTTGTTTTATTCCTGTGAACAACATCCTTCGGTGGAAAAAGAAGGCCCTGTTGTCTCTATGCGTGATCTGCCCGGGTTTTTCCGGCAGGAAGGGATAGGAAGACGAATAATTCTCCTTACAACATACTATGCCGGCATTATCGGGGTCCTCACCATGATGAAACCCTGGCTGGTGGACCTGGGCTATGACATGAAACAGATAGGGATCATGTCCGGGGTATTCGGAGCGTCCACAGGAGTGGTTCTGGCGCTGGCAGCAGGATTCCTGATCCGGAAAATAGGCCGGAGAAAAAGCCTTTATCTTTTTGCACTCTCCGGCATGGCAGCTTCTTTCTATTTTTACCTGCTTTCTTCGGATACGCCCTCTACAGGAGAAATATACCTGGGCATAGCCCTGATATGGGGGGCATACGCGATGAGCAGCGTGGCGGTCTATACCATCTCTATGGACATCGTCCGCCCCGGCAGGAGTGGCACCGATTTTACCATACAGATTGTGTTGACACATCTTAGCAGCATGATCCTGGCTGTGGCTAGCGGAAAATATACCCACCTGTTTACCTACCGCGGACTCTTCCTGACAGAAGGGTTTATTTCCCTGACCGTGGTCCTTCTGCTTGCATATACTTACAGAGAAAATTTAAGGATTAAGAATGATAAGATAATACAAAATGAATATACCGAAACAACTGATTGATAAATATAATCAGCCTATACCCCGTTATACCAGCTATCCTCCTGCCAATTATTTTAAGGAGGTGACGGACGATGCCGGTACGTTAGAGGGAATAAGGCTCTCTAATCTGAAAGAACCTTCCAATATTTCGATTTACCTGCATATTCCTTTTTGTGCCAAACTCTGCAGCTATTGTGGTTGCAATACGCATATCACACATGATAAGGACTTGATTGGAAGGTATGTAGAGGCGTTGAAAAAAGAAATCGTGATCGTGTCTGGTCTCCTGGATAAAAGCCGAAAGGTTTCTCAGGTACACTGGGGAGGAGGAACCCCCAATTATCTGCCGGCCGAAAAAGTGGAAGAGATAATGTCCCTGCTGTATGAGAGATTTTCTTTTTCCGGGCACCCTGAAATTGCCATGGAATGTCATCCTGCGCACCTGACCTTTGATTATGTAGACCGGCTTATACGCCTGGGATTTAACCGTTTGAGCCTCGGCATTCAGGACTTCGACGAGAAGGTTCTGAAAACAGTAAACAGGGATGCTCCCGTTATCCCCGTCAGGGATCTGGTCCGTTATATCAAGAGCAGGGGAACGGTATCCGTAAATCTGGATTTTATCTATGGATTGCCCTACCAGACGACTTCTTCCTTCCTCCAAACAATACGGGAAGCTGCTGATATTTCCCCCGACCGGCTGGTGACTTTTTCCTATGCCCACGTACCCTGGATCAAAAAAGCACAGAAAGTGCTGGAGCAATACCCTCTGCCGGACAAATACCAAAAAGCGGAGATGTTTTTCCTGGCCAATGATTATCTTCGAAAAAACGGATTTGTCTTTATCGGCCTGGATCATTATGCCAAACCGGAAGATGAATTGAGCATGGCCCTGCAAAACAAAACGTTGCACCGGAATTTTCAGGGATATTGTACCCGCCGGTCCACCGGTCAGGTATATGCATTCGGGGTAAGTGCCATCAGTCAGCTTACCGGCGCCTTCTTGCAAAATACAAAGGTGTTGCCTGAATATTTCTCTGCTATAGATGCAGGCCGTTTGCCTGTGGTAAAGGCTTATTATCCGAATGATCAGGAATGGGTGCTGGGAAGATTGATTGATGAACTGATGTGTAATCTCCGACTGGATTGGGAACTTCTGGGAGAAGCCGTGGAAAAGGATATCCGGCGGCTGAAGGAGATGATCGGCTTTGATGAAGAAAAGCTGAAGCCTTTGGAAAATGACGGATTGATAGAGGTTGATGAAAAAAAGGTGGTTGTGACCGAAAACGGAAGGTTCTTTATAAGGAATATAGCGGCAGCCTTCGACCCGCTGCTGGCTCGGCAGGGAAAGCGGTTTTCACAGTCAATATAACTATGTATAAAAAAGCTTTGAAAAATGAAACAAACACAAAGAAAAGTTGCCATTATAGGGGCCGGGATTACCGGCCTGGTTATTGCCTTTCAACTGAAAAAGAAAGGAATCCCTTTTACTGTATTTGAGAAGAAAAACCGTTCCGGCGGAGTAATACATACATTGTCGAAAGAGGGTTTTGTCTATGAGACCGGACCCGTCAGTGGGGTGATCTCCAATCCCGAAACAGCTTCTTTTTTCGAATCTATACGGGACCATATCGTGCCTGAGGCGGCCGGTGAAGCTGTCAGGGCGCGCCTCATCCTGAAAAACGGGAAGTGGCATCCTTTGCCTTCCGGTCCGTTGACAGCGGTCACTACTCCGTTATTTAGCATATCCGATAAGTTCCGGATTTTGCTGGAGCCTTTTCGTACCCGCGGGGATGATCCGGATGAGACGGTGGCGAAGATGGTGAAAAGGAGACTGGGGAAAAGTTTTCTGGATTATGCTGTGGATCCTTTTATCTCCGGAATCTATGCCGGCAATCCCGAAAATCTTGTAACCCGCCATGCCCTGCCTAAACTTTATGATCTGGAACAGAGGTACGGGAGTTTTATACGTGGCGCCGCCCGCCTGAAAAAGGAACGGAAAGGGGATGTACACTGGGAAAAAGTGACAAAGCAAATATTCTCTTTTCCCGGAGGCCTGGGCTCCTTGACAAAAAGGATCACCCAGCTTGCCGGGGAAGAAAACTTTGTTTACGGTACGGACGATCTTACGGTGGAAAGAGAAAAATCCGGTGCTTATACGGTCTTTACAAGAGGAAATTCTTATTCTTTTACCGATGTCATAAGTACCGTTCCGGCTCCGGCCATTGAGCAGGTTTTCCCTTTCCTTGACCCGAAAGATACCGAGAGGATCAACAGTCTGAGATATGCTGCCGTGGCACATGTGAGCGTGGGGTTCCGGAAATGGGACGGTATCCCGCTGGATGCGTTCGGAGGACTGATTCCTGTGCGTGAGAAAAGGGATATTCTCGGTGTACTCTTCGTATCCTCCCTTTTCAATCATCGGGCCCCCGAAGGAGGAGCTTTGCTTTCCATATTCTTGGGAGGGACACGTCGTCCTCAACTGGCAGCATCAGATCCGGAACACATTGAGAAGTGTGTGGCTCAAGAGTTCAGATCGTTGATGGGGATCCACAGATTCTCCCCCGATCTGTTCGAAGTGACCCGACATCCTCTGGCTATTGCACAATATGGTACGGATACGGCAGAGAGACTTGAAGCCATAGACAGGATAGAGCAAGTGAACAAAGGACTGATACTGGCCGGTAGCATACGCGATGGCATCGGAATGGCCGACCGGATAAAACAGGCATTTCTTGTTACGGAAAATTTTTAAAACGGCTTATTTTACCCAAAGAATTCCTCAGGGATAGCTCTTTTTATGAAAATTTTATTTTAACAACCCCTGCGGTTATGGTTGAGGATTTTCTTAAACGTTTTGGAATGAAAGCTCATATGATAATAATTTTTTATTAAATTCACATAATTATTTGTAAAGTAACGATGACATCCTAAGAAGATGAAATGGAGGGTATTTCTTTTTTCTCTGGTTTCCATAACGGTTGCTGTCTCCGGCTGCCGGCGTGAGGTCGCTACGGATATCTTTGTGGAGGCAGAAAGCTTTCAGCACAAAGGTGGCTGGGTGGTGGATCCTCAATTCGTTGAACAGATGGGGTCGCCCTATCTGCTGGCCCATGGCCTGGGAGTGCCTGTCGGCGATGCGCACACTACGGTACGAAAACCTGTTTTTGGAAAGTATCATGTCTGGCTACGGACGAAAAACTGGGCTCCGGGGCCCTGGAAAGCCCCGGGGAGATTCAGGATCGTCCTGAATGGCAGGCCTTCTGATTCGGTTCTGGGAACACTACCGGTAAATACGTGGCAATGGCAATATGCAGGGGCTTTCCGGTTAAGGGGGAAATCTCTTCGTCTTGAACTCCATGACCTGACCGGTTTTGAGGGTCGTTGTGATGCTGTCTTTTTGAGCAGGAGGGACACTCCGCCTCCGGAGAACAAAGAGGCCCTGACGGACTGGCGCAGGAATATGCTCGGTGAAGATACGGTCCCTTCCGTTACCAAAACCTTTGACATGGTCGTGGTGGGCGGAGGCATTGCCGGATGTGCGGCTTCTATCGCTGCGGCAGAACAGGGATTGAAGGTGGCGCTGGTGCACGATCGTCCCGTGCCGGGAGGAAATGCCAGCAGTGAGATCAGGGTCCATACCGAGGGAATCACCTGGCATGATGACCGGATCCTGCGAATGATCAATACGGAACATTGGCCCAACGGAGATCCCAAAGCCAGATGGGATGATGAAAAAAGACTTAAAAACCTTAGAAAATATAAAAATCTTTCTCTTTTCTTCAATTGGCGTGCTTATGCTGTAAAAACCCTGCAGGATTCCATCCTCGCGGTGGATGCCCGTCATACTTCTTCAGGCAAAAGGATTCGTTTCAAAGCTCCGTATTACATCGACTGTACCGGAGACGGTTGGATCGGGTATTGGGCCGGAGCCCAATACATGTACGGACGTGAAAGTGCTGCAACATATGGGGAGGGATTAAAAAAATACGGGGATTTATGGAGCCCGGCAAAAGCAGACCGCAGGGTTATGGGTGCCTCGGTGTTGTGGAGAACGGTGGATAAAAAAACGAATGTTACTTTTCCGGACGTTCCCTGGGCGATGGAGGTGGCTAAGGATTACAGTGCTACCCACGGCACCTGGAAATGGGAGTTTTCCAGAGACGATGTGCATCAGATAGAAAACGCCGAAGAGATCAGAGATCATTTTTTAAAGGCGATCTATGGCTCCTTTTTCAACGCAAAACAGAAACCGGAGAATGCCGGACTGACGTTGGAATGGGTTTCTTACCTGGTGGGTAAACGCGAGTCGAGACGGCTGAAAGGAGATTATGTCTTTACCTTCAGGGATGTGGAAGAACTCAGAAAGTTTCCGGATGCAGTAGCCCTGGGCGTCAGACCTGTGGATGTGCATTATCAGCAATATCTGCTTGATCCCTCTGTCCCCGATTTCCTTTCGGAAGCATTGTACTACCGGGTCGATCACTATACCATTCCTTACCGGTCGTTGTATTCGGTAAATATCCGGAATCTCTTCATGGCAGGCAGGGATTTCAGTTGCTCCCATGTCGGACTGGGTGGACCCAGGGTAATGAATACCACCGGACAAATGGGGGTGGCAGTGGGCCTCGCTGCCTCCCTGTGCAAAAAATACCACATCCGTCCCCGGGACCTTTTTCCGGATCATATCAAAGAGCTGCAAAATCTGATAAAAGATATTGACAATCAGTGATAAATGATATATTAACTGTTTGATTTATTTTGTAGATGAGCCGGAAATCCTTATCTTCACAAGATACTTATCAAACAGGAAGCAAACATTTGTGTTTGAAAAGATTAAAAAGTCTTTACTGTCTTTAACTATAATTTAAATATTCATCTGATGGAAAAGTTGAATTCTCTGAAGTTTTTAAGCGTTTTACTTTTAGGATTGGTGTTGAACCTGGGGCACGGGCAGGCACAGAATCTTGATGATTTCAGGTATCTTTCCAAAGAGTACCCGGAGAGTAATATTGTTGAAAATGAGAATGACTTTAACGGTTATACCCAGTATTGGCATGATACCTATACCAACTGGTACCGCTATGGAAATCTTTTTAAGGTCGCAGCTCCCAATATTAAAAAAACCATCTTGCAAAGCAAGATTGATGTGGCGGAAGATATGGGTATTCCCGGTCTGATCATGCAGGAAGGATTTATAAACGGACTTCTCAGACAAAAGTTTATCTTGCTGGAAGAGCCTTCTGTTTCCGGGTTGGCGGAGAAGGTAAAGAACGGCAATGTTTTGGTCTTTACTGATCCGGCATCGGAGACAGGGAAAAAACTGATGGCAAAAGTGCCGGAAGAAATGTTTACCTGGCCCGAAAAACTCGGATGTCATCAATATGGGTCTCCGGATATACAGAGAATTTATGCCTTTTATCTAGTGAATGGGGATAGAAAAATCTTTGTGGTCAGCTCCAAACATGCCGAAGCAAAAAGACATATGAAAAATTTGATTGAAAACACAGCCGGGATTGTGAATGCTTATGATCTAAGGAAAGGCTGGTTTGGGGCTTATACCCTTTTAAATAGTGTAACCTGCACCCAGGGACATCCGCTGGAAGTTATGGGGTACGGGATGAATGAAGGATGTAGTTGGTTTGTTTTCGACGGATATATGGATTTCTTATCGAAAGAGGATATTGCACGCTGGGTCGGGGAGGTGCACCTTCCTGTGGTTACCGACGTGGGCGCCACCCGTATTTACGGATGTAAAGATTATGAGGGGTTTCAGATTCAGCAGATGTATGCCCCGGAAAACTGGATTGATTATGCCCGGAAAAAAAACGGGTATGTCTTCAGGAATGTTTATGAGCCGGCGGCAGATCCGTATCATTATGACGGTTATATTGCTACCGCTGGAAACAAAGAACAGATTGACCGGGAGAATGTCCCTTTTATCCTGAAGACCGGGCCACTGGAAAACAATGCTTTATCGGGCATGGTCTTGTTCCTTAAAAAAGGAGAGCCTCTTACACGGGAGAGCATGTGGAAAGCCATTCTGGATCGGCGCGAGGTGGGTGTCCTGGAAAAAGGAAAGATGATGGGACCCGACCGGTTTCGTGATCCTTTGAATCTGTTGTTTCTGGACAGGGTGTTCCTCGAAGAATATTTCGGAGATCGCATCAATGTGGAAGCGGTGACCCAGGGGTATGACCTGCAGGTAACCCTTTCCAATACTTATGCCCACCCGGTAACGGGGACTCTCGCGTTGACCCTGCCGCAACAGATCAAAACAACAAACGGCACCTCCAAACCCATTACTCTTCCTGCAGGAACTGCCCGGACCTTGCATTTCTCTTTGCAGCCGGGGGCTGCTGCCATGGCTCGCACCAATCCCATAGCTGTTCGTTATACGTGGGACGGGAGAGGGAAAAGTGTACTAACCATGCTGGATCTGCCTCCGGCGATCTCTGTTTGCCGCCTTTTATACGGCCATGCTCCCGAAGTAAACTATCCGGTAACGATCCATAATTTTACCACCAGGAAAAAATTTCCGGTAAAAGTGCAGGTAGCGGATGTCCGGGATGAAAAAAAAGTGGTATTTGCTACCAGCCGGAATTGTGATGCCCGGCAGGGGACCTTCCGGGATATGTTGTTTACGTTAAAGTTGCCTGCAGGAAACTATACGGTGAAAGTTACCGCGCTGGGACAGGAATACACTTCGCAACTGGGCGTGGGAAAAGCAGAAGGCCGGCCCTATTTGTATAAGACAGATATTAATGGCGACGGGATCGATGAATACCGCATGGAAAACGACAGCGTTCAGGTTACTTTACTGACTACCGGAGCCAGGGTGATTGAATACATCGTAAAAAGCAGAAACGACAATGTTTTGTTTAAGCTTTGGCCTGAAAAACCAGTGGATGACAAACGTCCTTTTCGCAAAAGAAATTATTATCCTTATGGAGGGTTTGAAGACTTCCTGGGACAGGCCAGCATGGAAACACACCGGATATATAATGCAGAGATCGTAAAAAAAGAGGGCGATTATGTACGCGTGAAGATGTGGACGGATTATTACGGGAACCGTTTGGAGAAAACCTTTACGCTGTATGGGGATTCCCCTTTGCTGGAGGTGAGATTTGCCCTGACCTTCAAGAATCCGGAGGCTAACGTGATAGGCCCGCAACCTATGCTTGCCCTTGGGAAAAAACACTGGACGGAAGATGCGTTTTTTGTTCCGGAAAAGACGGGAATACATGAATTCCGTATGAAACCGGAGAAATATTTTGGTCAGGCCTTTTTCCTGAAAGAAGGATGGAATGCCGGTTACGATACAAAAGAGGATATCTCCTTTGTCGGGGCTTTTCCGGTGGACCAGCCTCTGTTTCTGCATATGTGGCAGAATCATCCGGACAATGGGGATTCCCATTACTATTATGCGGAGTTTCAGCCCTGGGTGCCTGTCTTTCAGAAAAGCACCATGTATTTTACCTATTATTTATGGGGCGCCGGTGGACCGTGGGAGCATGGAGTGAAATGGCTCAGAGAAAGGAACCTGATTACAACGATTGATAAAAACCGCTAATACATAAAATCTACTGCTATGAAAAAGTATCCGTTTCTTTTCGTGATTATCAGCCTTTTTGTGTTTTGCTCTTTTCCGGGATACGGGAAAAATAACAAAACAAATGAACTCACTGTTCACAAAATTACCTTGGATTACCCGAATCCTGCCTTTCCTTTCTATCATTTTATAGCAGAGGTGGAATTGCCCTATCCTTCAATCATAGAGGTAGAGACTGCCGTGAATGGGAAATGGCTGCGATTTACAGATCTTCATAAGGCCAATGAAATAACAGATATGGGAAAGCCCGCGCTTAGCCATCGTCCCCCGTCCGGTTACGGATTGTCCCTGGATGGAACCCTGTATAAAAATCCGCATATTGTGGGATGGATGAAATGGGAACCCGGGAAAGAATATACCATAACGATTAAAATCAGGGTGAAAAAGGAGATTCAGAAATCCGCGGATGATCTCTTTTTAACAGCTACCAGAAAGTTGAAAGCCCCTGCCGGAGTTGCAGTCTTCGATCAGGCCTGGAAAAAATATAAATCTGTTGTCTTATCGGAAACAGCGGGAATAGACCGCAAGGCTGAGCCGGTGGAGGTCTTGCTCTCTTTCTATCCGGACGAAGCCCTGCATCTCAAGAGAGATGTAAGGGTGGTGTCTGTAGATCCGGTAACCCATGCTTTGACGGAAGTGCCCAGCCAGGTATATGATATTATGAAATATATGAAAAAGGATGATCTCGACCCGGATGCCAACGGAAAACCTACCCGCACGATTCCTTATTGGATGCCTACCGTAACAGCACGTGTGTCTTTTCTGGCTGATGTGCCTGCGAAAACCAGCAGGGTCTTCCTTGTCTACTATGACAACGAAAACGCTATGGCCCGGATGTACAAAACCGATCTGCGTGTGCAGGGCGAAGCGCCGGGGCTGAGGATAGATAATGATATGATGACCCTTGTCTTACACCCCAACTCCGGCCATCTGGACCAGATCACACTGAAAAGCAAACCGGATGTTCCTTTGTATCACCGGATGGAGACCAATGGAGCCATACACTGGAATCCAGGCATTTATGTGCCGCCCAGACCCTGGACGCATACCGCCGACTGGAAGCCCCCGCAGCATGTGAAATGGATGGCCGGCCCGGTGCTTTCTACCGCCGAAATGTGGGGCTCTTTAAGAGAACTTCCCGAAGTGGATGCTTCCGTTCGTTATATGTTCTTCCCCCATGTTCCCTATTTCATCAGCGCCACTACCATGAGAATCAATAAACGGGTGGACTGTATCGCCCTGAGAAATGCGGAAATCGTTTTTAAACGGGAGCTGATGACTCACGCCGCCTGGTATGATGCCCTCAGAGACAGTGTGATCATTTATAATGTGAAGGATATGCCTGACCTGGCGGATATCTTTCTCGAAGAGGATGTTCCGTGGATTACCTTCTACAATGAACAAACAGGCATCGGATTTTGTGGTATACAACTCAGTTATTCCAATGCAGGACTGGAGAACAGGCCGCGATTGCTTAATCCCTATATGTATATTACCGCCGGACCGTGGATATACTGGTCCAGAGCCTTATCGTTAAGTTTCCTGGCCTCAAACATGCAACAGGTTATTCCGGCCCTTAAAGGTAATTTTTTTGCAGAGAAGTGGGCCTATCTGACGTATGAAATAGAGAAGGGGGATAAACCGTATGAACCGGTTTTTTATTGGGAAAAACGATTGAAAAATCCTTTGAGAATAAGACTGGTGGAAGAAGTGGATGAACGGGTGCCCAGAACCGTAAATGAGATATTTATCGATAAAGGAAAAAGCGGGTGGGAAGGACGTGAAACAAGCACCCATGGTCATAAATGATCAGAGAAATGTACCTCCTGACGCTTACCTGCGAATTTTTCCTCGTAGGTTGTTTGAAAGGACCAGGATGAGATGCTTTCCCTTTCAGGGAGAAATTACCGGAAAGGTCTGCTCCTGCAACTCTTCATGGTTGATCCTGATTGTGTGAAATACAAAACGAAATACCAAGTCACCTACGTAGGCCCCTACGTAGATTTTGGGAATATCCTATCCTGAGAAGAGGTCAAAACTCCAGAGAAAGTTGAGGGTAAGATGTAAAAAAAAATCTATATTTCTCATAGGGAAGTGACCTATCAACGCATAATCCCCAAAATATTTCTTTAACGGGAATATTTTTATACTTTTACCTAAAATATTATTTGTCCAATCAGGCAATATGGATGACAAGCTACACCCGGATATGGAATTGGTCAGGTCTCTTCAGAAAGGAGATATAAGCGCTTTTGACCGCTTGTTTACCAAATATGGGGGCAAAATATTTTATCTGGCAAAAGGGTTTCTGGGTTCCAGGGAAGAAGCGGAAGGGTTGGTGCAGGAGGTCTTTATAAAAATATGGGAAAACCGGAGAAATATCAAGGAACATCTCTCATTCAGGTCTTATCTTTTTACGATCACGTATAATGCGATCCGGAAATATTTCAGGGCCAAATACAAAGAACAGGAGTTTCTGAAGGAGTTTCTGAACGATTATCCTGAGTTGACGGATCAGGTTTCCGTACAGATAGAATATATTGAATTGCTGGAGCAGGTGGATCTTGCCGTTGAAAAGTTACCCCGCCGGCAAAAGCAGATCTATAAACTCAGCCGGGAAGAAGGATTGTCCCATAAGGAAATAGCCAGAATCCTTTCACTTCAGCCCAAAACAGTCGAGAATCATCTGCATGAGGCCATGAAAAGGATCCGTAAGCACCTGGGAAAACTGGATCTGTATTTTGTACTTTTTGGGGCATTGTTTCTCTGATTGAATTAAGACCTTATACCTTCTCTCATAAAAAAAACACTAGTGTCCGGGATAAATATTACAACCATTTATATAGCAATGTATAATAGTGTGTTAGATGGATGTGTTACAAAGAGAGGCTGTATATTCAAAAATTGATATTCGGTTATTAAAGAATACCTGTCCCTATCCACTGTTTTTTGTTTAACCCCCTCAACAACCCTCCTCCGCCAGCTGGCGGAGAGGGAGTTTTCCCCGGTGCTATTTTTTTACTGATGGCAGGAGGGGGTAATAAATAAAAAATGCTTTATTCCACATACTATTTAATCATTTATCTTTTTTACCGGACACTACTGAAAAAAAATATTTTTTTTCTGGGGGATACTTCCCTTTTTGGGATAGTCTATAATAGATGCAGTACCTTGGGTAACGGTACTGTAGGTTTTAGGTTAATAATGAGGGCCGGTAGGGAAAAAGCGAAAACTTTTTCCCTGCCTTGCTTTCAGGGAAAGAAAAAAGAATAAAAAGAAACATGGAGAAAATCGACAGGGGACTTTTAAATAAATTTTTCGAAGGCGAATGTTCCGGGGCGGAGAGAACGGAAGTGATAAAATGGTTTACGGAAGAAAAATACAATTCCTCTCTGAAATATGTCTGGGCAAAACAATATAGCGAGGTTATAGACCGGGATGACAAACAAACGGAACCAAAGGAGGTACAACAGGTGTTGGACAGGATCCATCACCGCCTGAATGTCAGGTCCTATAAAAGAGAGAATGGTTTATCGCTGAAAAATCTTTTTCAGTATTTTGGAAAAATGGCTGCGATCTTGTTTTTACCGTTATCATTATTGACCGGGTGGTATTATACGAAGTATCCACCTGTTCCTAAGGCAGCGAGCACTGCCGAACTGTATGCACCGAGAGGAGCCAGGATTCATTTTGTGCTACCCGACGGATCACAGGGCTGGCTGAATTCGGAAAGTTCATTGCAGTATCCGGTGTCGTTTAATGGGAAAAACAGGACTGTTACTTTAACCGGGGAAGGATATTTTGAGGTTGCAAAGAATGAGCACAGGCCTTTTATCGTAAAAACAGGAAATCTGGAAGTACAGGCTTTGGGTACGAAGTTTGACGTAAATGCCTATCCGGAAGAGGATGAAACGGAAGTAACACTTATCAATGGAAAAGTGCGGATATCCGGAGAGATGCAAAAAGGGAAACCCCATCCTTTGACAGTCCTTGAGCCTGGACAACAAATGCGGATACGAAATGTGGATTACCGTTTCTCTAAAACAAATGTGCCGGATGCGCAATGCTATGCTGCCTGGATAGAGGGAAAACTGATCTTTAGGAATGATCCCATGGTTCAGGTTATTAAAAAATTGGGCCGGTGGTATAATGTAAAATTCCTTTTACAGGAAAGAAATCTGCAGGACTATCGTTATCATGCAACTTTCCAGTACGAGTCCCTGGATGAGGTTTTGAAGCTCATCAAATTAACTTCCCCCGTAGATTACAGGATCGTGAAAAGAAAAAAACTTCCGGATGGCTCGTTCACAAAAAAACGAATCATCCTCTTTGCAAAAAAAAATGTTAT
>JANTHB010000040.1 GCA_024762655.1 Bacteroidales bacterium | reverse complement strand
CAATGATAAATATTCTATACATAGCATCTGTAATCTGTAACTATGGCAATATTTCTTAAAACGCAGCGTCATTTTTTTTCACAACTGTTGCATATTCCAAGTAATATATATCCATTACAGTAAACAATAAAAAAATATTATATAAATATGATTTAAGTGATTTTGTTTTCCTTATCCCATCGTGTACTATATTTCTATATACCAGATTTTTATACATTTTATTAATTCTCTTTCTTATAAAATACTTCAAGTGAGTTTTATCTAAAACAGCATCCGCTGTATATTTCCATTTATTCATTATCAAATTCTTGAATATCCTATGGTATCTATATTTGGAAATGCACTTATGATCGCTCCTTTCCTTGAATGCTTTCCCTTAATATTTGCCAACACTGAGTAGGAATCAGTTAAATGCTCCAAAACATCATTAAAATAAATGACCCCTAAATAATCGTCAGGAAGCTTATAAATAATATCTTCACAAGCTCCGATAAAATATTTATCCGAATTTTTTCTTACAATCATCCCCAGTCCCTCCTTTAGTTCAATTCTCCAAACTTCAACTCCATAATTTACCGTAATAATAGGAAGCAACTTTGTTGTTACCACAACCTAAATCAAATATAGTCTTTACATTTTCAGGCAAGTGTTCAATCATTTCATATCTCGCACTACAAAAATAATCTCTACTTTTATCATAATAAATTAACATACCAGAAATAACTTGTATTAATTCCGGCCTATCACATGCAAGACTTGAAATTTTTACTTATAAACAACTCAACGAGGAGAAAAAATACTCAAACACATATAAAATAATTTGTTTTTCAATTGCTATAGATAACCATTTATTCTATATATCCAAGAAGAAGTATCTATATATTTGTATTTTGACAACTAACAAATAAATGTTTAGTTTTGCAATAATTCATGTCCTAAGAGTAAAATAAGTACACAATTAAAAACAAGTATTAATAATTACTGTCAGTTTCAAACCTCAATAAGTCTCTTTTTTATGAACATCAGGAAATCTCAAAAATCTCAGGGAGACAAATATACGTTTTCTATATTAATTCCGACATGGAATAATCTGGGTTTTTTGAAACTATGTATCTCCAGCCTTAGAAAAAACTCCCATTTCAAACTACAAATCATAATATTTATCAATGAAGGGAAAGACGGAACATTGGACTGGGTAAAAAAACAAGATGAGATTGACTATTTACATGCTGATGAAAACATAGGGATATGTTTCGGATTAAACATATCCCGGTCTCTTGTAAAATCCGACTATATTATCTACATGAATGATGATATGTATGTTCTTCCTGATTGGGATCTTGCCTTATACAATGAAATTGAAAAAGCCGGAACTAAATATTTTATGTTTTCTTCAACGGTAATTGAGCCTTTTGACAGAAAGTGTTCAAGTGTACTGGTAAAAGACTATGGAGACAGTGTGGAAACCTTTAGAGAAGAATCTTTGTTAAAAGATTTCCACGGATTTCGTTTTAGTAACTGGAGCGGTAGTATGTGGCCTCCTAATATTGTTCATGTTGATGTATGGGACCTTGTTGGAGGATTAAGCGTTGAATTCAGTCCGGGGATGTATTCCGATCCTGATTTTACATTGAAATTATATTTTGCCGGTATCAGGATTTTTAAAGGCTTGGGGAATAGTTTCGTTTATCATTTCGGAAACAAAACAACAACAAGAATCAAAAAAAACAAAGGGAGAAAAACTTTCCTGTTAAAATGGGGGATTACATCGAGAACGTTTACTTCAAAATATATTTACCTGGGCCAACCATACCATTATCCTCTGAAGGATCCTTCCACGAACTTACTGGATGATATCCTGAACAAAATTAAAAGAATCCATTTCTCCATAATAGGTCGTCAAAATCCTGTCGGGAACCAAAAGAGTTCAAAAAACTGGAAATAATGAGAATAGGATTTGATGCAAAAAGATTGTATTGCAACTTTACCGGTCTGGGAAACTATAGCCGAACAATATTAAAAAATCTGAAGGATTTTTTTCCTGAACACGAATATCATTTATACACCCCTGAGATCAGGATAAACCCCCAAACGGATTATTTCCTTTCCGGATCAGGTTTTCATACTTTTTCTCCAGAAAATAAAAAGCTTTTCTGGAGGAGTCATGGAATCACAAACCAATTGAAACAGGACCGCATACAGATATATCATGGCCTAAGCAATGAATTACCAGCCAATATCCGGAAAGCAAATATAAAAAGTGTTGTAACTATTCACGACCTGATATTCAGGATTATTCCTCAAACCTATCCATTTATTGACCGAAAGATATACAATCTTAAAGCCAGATACAGTTGCAGAAATGCTGACACAATAATTGCTATTAGCAACAATACAAAAAATGACATTATAAAATTTTACGATGTTGATCCTGAAAAGATTTCCGTTGTATATCAGAGCTGTAACCCTTTATTTTATAAAAACGAAAACCAATATAATACCGAAACCATTCGCAAAAAATATCATCTGCCACATGAATATATTTTATCGGTAGGTACTATAGAAAAACGCAAAAATCTGGGACTGATCATCAAATCCTACCAACATCTTTCTCCTGAAATGACACTTCCTCTGGTGGTTGTCGGAAAAGCAAAAAAATATATTAAAGAAGTTATCGAACTGATAAAATCCTATCATCTTGAAAATAAGGTCATATGGATATCACAAATTGAAGATATTCATGATCTACAGAGTATATACCAAAATGCAGAGATGTTGGTCTACCCTTCTTTATACGAGGGTTTCGGACTGCCTGTTGTTGAAGCATTATTATGCAGGATACCGGTAATTACATCAAATGTATCTTCAATGCCGGAAGCAGGAGGCCCCGGTTCTTTATATATCAATCCAGACGATCCAGAGGAAGTTGCCGGAGCGATCCGTAAGATTCTTGAATCACCATCCCTAAAAGAAAAAATGATTCGAGAAGGATATTCCTATGCAGTGAAAAAATTTTCACCTGAAATCACCTCCCATGATCTTATTAAACTCTACAATAATTTAATAACCTAATAAATTCCGGAATATTGTATCTATCAAATAAATCATTTCTTTGAATTGTCCGAAAAAAGCCGGACATTTGCAAATATTTTCAGGTAAATATGAGAATAAAAGGATTATTAATACTACTTAGCGGGATACTTTTATTCAGCCCTTTGTCGCTACAGGGACAGACGGCCACCTTATCTCTTGATTCACTGATTATCATGCAGGGTCAGTTGCGTGATATGGTTACCGGTGAACCTATTCCCTATGCACACATTATCAACTATAAATTCAACCGGGCTACCGTTTCTGACACGCTGGGTTTTTTTACGATTCCCATGCATAAAACAGACACCCTTTTTATTACGGCCATCGGATACGAAGACACCCGCTTTTCACTGCCCGGGTTCTGGCCTTCCAATCATTATTCGGGGGTTATCTATGTCAAAGAAAAGATTTATCATATTGAAGGAGTCACCGTACACGGATTGGGAACGTACGAACAATTCAAGCAAAAAGTCCTTTCCCTGGATCTCTCCAAAGACAAAGTAATCAAAATGCAGAATTATTATGATAAATTGCTCACCGACGAAGCGATAAAATACCAGAAAGTGTCTACCGGCTTCTCTTTCTCCCTGCGTACCCCGGAAGAACGTAGTCTCCGGAAACTGGCTAAGGTACAGGCCGAACAAAAAAGACAGGATGTCATCGCTTCCAAATTCAACAAAGCCATTATCAGCCAGCTTACCGGCTTGCAGGGAAGCGAGCTCGAAAAGTTTATGCGCTACTGCCAGTTGCCCGAGGATTTTATTCTGAATGCTCCGGAATATGATATCCTGGTGCGGGTAAAAGAGCTGTACGAAAATTATAAATTACTCCAGGACAAAGAGATTAAATAACCATGAGCGCTCTCTGCTACCAGGACATTGCAGAAGCTGCCGGGCGTATCCGTTTGCTTGTTCATAAAACACCGGTGTTCACATCCGGTTCCATCAACACCATACTGGGTGCCGGAATTTACTTCAAATGTGAGAATTTTCAGAAAGTTGGTGCTTTCAAGTTCAGGGGAGCAACGAATGCAGTTTTGGGCCTCGATAATGTATCGAAGAGAAAAGGTGTGGCCACCCACAGTTCAGGAAATCATGCGGCGGCACTGGCCCTGGCTGCTTCGATGCATATGATTCCCTCTTATATCGTCATGCCCGAGAACGCACCGGAAATAAAGAAACGGGCCGTAGCCGGATATGGGGCAAAAATCTATTTTTGCAAACCTACCCTGGAAGCGAGAGAACAAACGCTGGAACAGGTTGTAAACAAGACCGGCGCTGTTTTCATCCATCCGTATGACAACGACAAGGTCATCGCCGGCCAGGGGACGGCAGCTCTGGAATTACTGGATCAGATCCCTGCTCCTGATATAGTGATAGCCCCTGTGGGCGGCGGAGGACTGCTAAGCGGCACAGCCATTACCGTAAAACACCTGTCCCCTTCCACCAAAATTTTCGGGGCAGAACCTGCTGGTGCCGATGATGCTGCCCGTTCTTTTTATTCCGGAAAACTGGTCCCTTCCGTAAACCCCGTAACCATCGCTGACGGTCTTTTGACATCGCTGAGTGAACGAACGTTCTCCATCATCAGGAAGAATGTTGATGAAATTCTCACAGCACGGGAAGAGACCATTATCCACGCTATGCGCATGATCTGGGAACGCATGAAGATCATTGTCGAGCCTTCGGCAGCCGTTCCTCTTGCCGTGGTGATGGAACATACTGAAAATTTCAGGAACAAAACCGTGGCAATGATCTTATCCGGAGGAAATGCAGATCTGGATCATCTTCCGTTCTGATCTCCGGTTCCTTTTTTCACGATCAGGCAGGAAACCGGATAGTGATCCGACAACCCGTTATGATAGGTTTTATACTGTACCGCTTTCCAGCGCGGGTCATGCAGGAGATAATCTATCCTGAAAGAAGGGAAAATGCCATGATAGGTTTTCCCAAGACCTTCTCCGCTTTCCACAAAAGCATCTTTCAACCCGTCAGACAAAACACGATAGGTGTAAGATACCGGCGTGTCATTGAAATCTCCACATACTATTAACGGATAAGGGGACTTCTCGATATATTGTTTCAACATTTTAGCCTGTTTTGCCCTTTTCATAAAAGCGCCCCTGAGATGCAGGGAGATGTCTTTAACTTCCCGCAAGGCTTCCCCCTCATCATTAAGATAGTTCAGCGGGGTTTTTTGTTTGTTCAGGTTGGTCGATTGCAGATGGTTGTTGAAAAGCCGCAAGGTATCGTTTCCTATGATCACATCACACCGCTGGCTTTGGTTTGACGATTCATCAAAACGAATATTGTTTTTATGCAATAACGGGAAACGGCTGAAAACCGCCAGCCCGTAATGGGAACGACTATGATACTGTTTAATATACGATATATATTGATACGGGTAGTCCAGTTCTTTTACGATTTTCTGTTCAGGGAAGCGTTTCTCATCCGTATAAAATTCCTGCAGGCACAGGATATCCGGTTTGATTTTTTTTAAAAAACGGATGATCTGTTCGTCTTTTCCAACATCGGCAGACCAGGCATTTACATTAAATGAACGGACATTAAAGGTGGTAAGGGTAAACCCGGCGTTCAGGCTGGTTTTCTCCCTGTCTCTTTTGTTTTTTACCGGCAGCCGGTAATAGTGCCTGACGTTATTCCATCCCAGTAACATCACCAGTAAAATAACCCCGCTTATCTTCTTCAGGCGCAGAAGCCAATACGCAAAAAGGATTACGTTGACCAAAAAAAGATAAGGAAAAGCCAGTCCGAAAAAAGAAGGGATCCACCATTTATCAGGAGGAATCCACACCGACAGATAAGAAATAAGTAAGGCCCCCGACAATGCATACGTCACACCCAGCAATACATATTTAACAGTCCGTGTCAATCTTTCAGGATTAATGTTTATTACTCATTCTGAAAAGCGTCTCCTTTTCTTTTTTTGTCAGGCTGTCATAGCCACCCTTGGATATTTTATCCAGGATTCTGTCTATCTCCTTTTGCTCCTCTGCTTTTTGGCGATTGTATTCAAAATCGTCTGCCGGTTTGCGGTACTGGACATGCAATTTTTTTTTCCGCGGTTTGAACCAGGAGAAGAACGTATCGAGCATCCGGTTAAACGACCGGGTCATATCTTTACCACGACGGTACTGAACCGTAAAGAGATAACCATAAAGCGCCCCTCCCAGATGTGCCAGCTTGCCTCCGGCGTTTGTAGGAAAATCCACCAGCGTGGTCAAAATAAAAGCGACCAGAGCCACCCATTTGATCTTGACAGGGCCAATCAGAAAAATATATACGGTATAATCAGGCACATAGACCGCAGTAGCCACAATGATGGCCATGATAGAGGCAGAGGCCCCGATGGCCATGGAATAGGGCAGAACCTGATGAAACGCCGGAAAAAGGTTGAAGACAAGAATATACAACAGAGCCCCGCTCAATCCTCCCAGCAGATATACTCCGACCAGCTTTTTAGGATCAAAGTATTGAAGAAAGATAATACCAAACCAATAAAGCCATAACAGGTTAAAAAGAATATGCAGGAACCCCTGGTGGGTAAACATATAGGTAAACACGGTCCATGGATGTGTAAGTAATGAGGGCAGATATGCCGGTACTGCCAGCCACGCCAGAATTTTCCCCGAGGGATCGGGTACTGAAAAAAGGAACAGCAGGATATAGGCTATGCTCACCACTAGCCATACCCCCACGTTAACATAGATCAATTTGATAAGGGCCGAGCCTTCTTTAAACGAGTCCTTAATTCCTTCCCAGACAGTCATCCGCTCAATAAAAATAAGTTCTTTTTTTATTCCAGTATTTCACCATAATATAACCAAAAAGCATGCCACCCAGGTGGGCCACATGGGCGATATTACTTCCCGGCTGGGCCAGGGCCAGGTACAGTTCAAGCGCACCGTAACCTATAACGAAATATTTAGCTTTAATGGGTATGGGTGGAAACAGAAGCATCAGCTGCGTATTCGGAAAGAGCATGCCAAAACCCAGTAACACTCCGAATACCGCTCCCGATGCGCCTACCACCGGAGTATTCAGCAATAGATTAAGCTTGGCCATATTGGGATTTGTAAAATTCTGAAGATGATTCAAAATATCGGCACCTTTTTCAAAAACAAGCTGGGCTTCCTGAACCGTCATGTGTGAGAGCAGTGCCCTGTATTCCAGCCAATGTACCAATGTATAAAATCCGGCTGCTCCTATTCCTGTCACAAAATAAAAGATAAAAAACCTCTTGCCTCCCCATACGTTTTCCAACACCCGGCCGAACATCCAGAAAGCAAACATATTAAAAAACAAGTGGGCCAGTCCGGCATGCATGAACAGGTGTGTAACAAACTGATAAGGATGAAAATATTGGGACTTCGGATAATACAATGCCAGCCAGCGGCTCAGGTCTATCCCGAAACTTTGCTGTACCACCAGGGTGATCAGCCACATCAGGGAAGTGATAATAATAATATTTTTTACTACCGGCGGGAAATTGGTATTGGCCGGTCTTTGGTATCCGTTCATAGTTGTTTAATGTTTCCTGCTTTCTTACAATCGGTACGCCAAAGTTATAAAAAGCACCGGATAAAGAAAGAAGCACGACATAATGTCACGATTCTCTGTTATTCAAATTGTTTTTCGATATCTGTCAACGGAAGTATATAGAACACCGGTTTACCGCCAGGGGTATAGCGGGGTTCTTTACAAGCAAACAACCGGTCCGTCAGGTCTCTCATTTCCTCGGTGGTAAGGGTTTTTCCGGAAGAGATAGAGGTGGCCTGTGCCAAAGCACGGGCGACCCTTTCGCGGGCATTGACGGTAGGATCCGACTCTGAGATTTTATATTCAACAATAAAGGCACGTATCATTTCCGCCGGGTCTGCGAACACATCGCTCCCGGGAACTCCGGTAATACGTATGGTGTTATCCTCTTCTTTTTCCCACGATACGCCCAGTTTCTCAATATCCGGTCTGATCTCTTCCAGCACCATCAGGTCAGCAGGATCCAGACTTACAGACACCGGAAAAAGTTGTTGCTGGGAAGTGCTGTCTTTAGAACCAAGACGCTCCAGGAACGCTTCGAACAGTATGCGCTCATGTGCTCTTTTCTGGTTTACGATCATTAAGCCCGACTTCACTGCAAACAAAATATATCTCTGCTTAAACTGCAGAAAAGGAATCCCTCCTGCCTGAACATCTCCGTCTTCATGCTTTATCTCCTGCTGGCCTGTCCGGGGTTCCTGCTCCAGTCCTTCATACATTTTTTCCCATTGCTTTAAGGCCTCTGCCTGTGTCCTGGTCCGGAAATCCCCTTGAAATGAAGAACTCCGCGTGTTTTTCTCCTGTTCAAAAGGATTAAAATCGGGATTCACCGGCACTTCCGGCGGCGTTGGCTCTTCTCCACGACGTGCCACCGGGATCTCAATGGGTGAAGGGCTGTCAAAATCCAGAGAAGGGACAATGTTGAATTTCCCCAATGCTTCCTTTACCGAAGCATGCAGGATCTGCCAGACCGATCGCTCATCTTCAAATTTGATTTCCGTTTTTGTTGGATGAATATTGATATCTATCTTCTCCGGATCTGTCTCGAAATAGATAAAATAGGAAGGTACTGCTTCCTGAGGAAGAATGTTCATATATGCCTCCGAGATAGCCCTGTGAAAATAAGGATGTTTCATAAAACGTCCATTGGTAAAGAAGAACTGTTCGCCGAACGTTTTCTTTGCAAACTCCGGCTTACCGACAAAGCCATGAACGTTTACCACAGAAGTATCTGTCTGAATAGGTATGAGATGGGGGTTTATCGCTTTCCCGAAAACGTTGACAATACGCTGGCGCAGATTGGATACCGCCGGCAACTGATACACATCCGTTTCATTATGACGAAGGGTAAAGGCTATCCCGGGATGTGTCAGCACAATACGCTGGAATTCCACCACAATATGTTTTAACTCCGTGGTGTTGGTCTTTAGAAATTTTCTTCTGGCAGGGATATTATAAAACAGATTTTTCACGGCGAAGTTACTTCCTTCGGAACAGGCTACCGGTTCCTGGCTCTCCACGGTGGAAGCTGCAATGACGATATGTGTACCCAGATCGTCTGCTTTTCTCTTTGTTTTCAATTCCACCTGAGCCACGGCTGCAATAGAAGCCAGGGCTTCTCCACGAAAACCCATCGTACGTATGGAAAACAGATCTTCCGCTTTACGTATCTTGGAGGTAGCATGTCGTTCAAAAGCCAGGCGGGCGTCTGTCTCCGACATACCGCAACCATCATCGACCACACGTATCAGGGTTTTTCCCGCGTTGACCACATGAACGGTAATACGACTACTCCCGGCATCAAGGGCGTTCTCCATCAACTCCTTCACCACCGACGCCGGACGCTGTATCACCTCCCCTGCCGCGATCTGGTTTGCTACCGAATCAGGAAGCAATCGGATGATATCACTCATGCGTACCGAAGGGTTAACTGTATAGTAAGATATAGGACAGGAGGAACAAAATCGCCAGAATAACCAGCAACCGTAAATTGGATGCTTTCTCCCGGCGCTGTGATTTTCTCCTGAAATAGGTGGCCATCTGTCCTCTTCTTATCTTAGGCACATAGGCTTCTCCTTCACGAAGACCAAGCTCCTTCTCAATCATAGCAATCTTCTGTTGCAAAGCCTCCTTCTCCGGATCATAATACAACGGCGTGTAATGAAATCTCCTGGGTTTCGCAGGACTGAAAAAACTGGGTAATGAGGACATTTTTATTGTTATTTAGTCGTACAAATTTACGAAAAAATCACCACTTTAACAATCCCTTACCCGCTATATTTCCGGGTTTAGTTCTCTTCCTGTTTGAACCTGCCCAGGTCATTGATGGAAGAGATCATGATAAACTCGGCCCTTTCTCTGTTCTCAGCCCGGGCATTTCGGACAAATACTTCCAATGATTTCCAGAAGCGGGATTCCCGGTTTGTGTCCAGCAAAAGCAGGTAACCCATAATAATATTCCCTGCCATCTCCACCAAACGCCGGGCATGGAAATCAATAAACTCCTTGTTTTCCGTTTCATGTACTTTTTCGGCAGCATGCTCAAATTCTTCGGTCATGCTGACAAGCACCCGCCGGTATGTATGCAATTCGGGTTTGATTTTAGTTTCTTCATATTCCCTGATCTGTTTCAGCAGCGTTCCTCTGGCAATACCAGCAATGGCTGCTACCACCTGCAACTGGGTGGTCCCTTCATAAATGGATGTGATACGGGCATCCCGGTAAATACGTTCAATGGGGTAGTCTTTCATAAAGCCGGAGCCTCCGTGGATCTGCAGGGCATCATAAGCAATGCGGTTGCATATCTCCGAGGCCAGTCCCTTGGCCAGAGGGGTATAGGCATCTGCCAGTTGTTGATATTTCTTCATTTCCTGCCTTTCTTCCTTCTCCAGGGGTCTTTCATTGGAGATATGAAACCAGGCTTTATACACATCTACAAACCGGGCTGTTTCATACAGCAGGGAACGGCTGGCATCCAGTTTGGACTTCATGACAGAGAGCATTTCGTACACGGCGGGGAACTGTATGACCGGCCTCCCGAATTGCTCTCTTTCTTTGGCAAAAGCCAGTGCTTCACGGTAAGCTGCTTCGGCAATACCCACCGACTGCGCTGCAATACCCAGACGAGCCCCGTTCATCAGCGACATGACATATCGTATCAGCCCCATACGACGCGAACCTACCAACTCGGCCGGTGTATTACGGTAAACCAATTCACAGGTAGGTGAGCCGATAATCCCCAGTTTATGTTCGATACGTCTTACTTTTGTGGTGTGGTATTTTTTATTATCATAAATGAACATGGACAGTCCCCGGCCATCTTTTGTCCCTTCTTCCGAACGGGCCAGGACCAGCGAAATGTCCCCGTCCCCATTGGTAATAAATCGTTTAACACCATTCAGGTACCATTGATCCTTCTCTTCGTCATACGCAGCTTTCAGCTGCACCGACTGCAGGTCTGAACCTGCATCGGGTTCTGTAAGAGCCATCGCCCCGGTCTCTCCCTGGCAAAAACGCGGCAGATATCTGTCTTTCTGCTCCTCCGAAGCAAACTCATGAATGGTCTCGGCACAATCCTGCAGCCCCCAGATATTAACAAAAGCGGCATCTGCGCGGGAGACCATATCTGCTGCCATGGTGTAAGGCACAATAGAAAAGTTCAGCCCCCCGTATTTGCGAGGCAACGTGATGCCCATCAATCCTGCTTTACGTATGGCTTCCAGGTTGATCTCCGTGCCTTTGGCATATTTTACATGGTTATCCCTGACCTCCGGACCCTCGGCATCGATATCTTCCGCATTCGGGGCAATAATATCTCCGCAAATCTCCCCTACCACTTCCAACACTCTCTCATAGCTGTCCATGGTGTCTTCAAAATCCACAGGAGCATAATCATATTTATCCCTGTCAGCAAAGTTGCGCTCCTTCAATGCAACGATCTTCTTCATTAAAGGATGGTTCAGATGAAATTTCAGGTCGGGATTATCTGTAAAAAAATTTGACATGGTTCTGTTTTTTTAATTTTCTGGATCTTACAAGGCCGTTATTTGGAATTCTCTTTATAATACTTGATCATTTTAGGAATTACATCTTCAACATTTCCCAGGATTGCATAATCTGCGATCTTATTGATCGGTGCTTCCTGATCATTGTTGACAGAGATAACCATAGCTGACTCCTGCATCCCCGCAATATGCTGCACCTGTCCGGAAATACCGCAGGCAATATAGAGTTTCGGGCGCACCGTCACGCCTGTCTGTCCGATCTGGCGATCGTGTTCTGCAAAACCAGCATCCACGGCTGCCCGGGAAGCTCCCACTTCAGCTCCGATTAGTTCGGCGAACTGGTATAGCATTTCAAAGTTCTCCTTCGATCCCACCCCGTATCCGCCGGAAATAATCACCGGAGCACCTTTCAGGTTTACCCCCGACTCTTCCATGTGTCGCTCAATCACGTTCACTACAAAATCTTCCGGCCTGACAAATTTGTCAACATCTACCTTTTTCACTTCTCCGCTGCGTGGCTCCTTACATTTCTCCATTTTCATAACCCCTTCACGTACCGTAGCCATCTGGGGTTTGTGTTCCGGATTAATAATCGTAGCAATAATATTTCCTCCGAAAGCAGGTCTTATTTGCAACAACAGGTTTTTATAGGTTTTTCCCGCTCTCTTGTCGGTATGTTCCCCGATTTCCAGGGCGGTACAATCAGCGGTAAGACCGCTGCTTAACGCGGAAGAGACACGAGGGCCCAGGTCCCGTCCATAGCTGGTAGCTCCCAACAAAGCCACCTGCGGTTTTTCCTGCCTGAACAGTTCTACGGCAATGCTGGTATAAGGCAATGTGGTATAATGCTCCAAACGAGCATCGTCGGCCAGCCAGACCACATCGGCCCCATAATCAAAAGCTTCTTTTTCCAGTCCTTTAAGCTTGTGTCCGATTATCAGCGCCTCCTGTTTACAGCCAAGCTGATCTGCCAGTTTTCGTCCTTTGGTCAGCAGTTCCAGGCTGATGTCCGCGATCGTGCCGTTTTCCAGTTCACATATAACAAATAAATTATCCACTTTCTCCTGATTTTGAGGTTTGCAATTTTAGGTTCGGATGATTAACAAATGTATTATCCCAATGTATGATTGCTGATCAATTCTTTCATTAACCACTCAATACTCTGGTTGTCTGCTTCCAGCACCTTGGCTTCCTTCGCCTGGAACACAACATTCTCAACTTTCTTCACTTTGGTAGGAGAACCCGACAGTCCGAGTCTCTCCGGTTCGGCCTCTATATCTCCCACGTTCCATTCCGGAAGATTCAGGAACGGCCGGTCATCATACATAAAAATATAATCTTCAGAAACGTTCTGTCTTTCACTGATCGTAGTGGCACGTTTGTATTTCATGATCAGCTTGGCATTTCTGGGACGGCAGGCCGGTGCCGTTCCCGTAACCGTAATCAGGAGTGGAAAAACAGATTCCACCGTTTCCACGCCTTTCTCGAGGCGTCTCCTGACCACTGCTTTGTTTTTCTTAATATCCACGATTTCTTCCGCATAGGTTACCTGCGGAACTCCCAGCTTTTCGGCCACCTGCGGCCCTACCTGTGCCGTATCTCCGTCAATAGCCTGTCGTCCTGCAAGAATAAAATCAAAATCACCTATTTTCATAATCGCCCGTGAGAGAGCATAGGATGTAGCCAGGGTATCCGAGCCAGCGAAAGCCCTGTCTGTCAGGAGATATCCGTTATCGGCACCACGGTACAACCCTTCCCGGATAATTTCCGCCGCACGCGGAGGCCCCATGGTCAAGAGCGTTACCGTACTTCCGGGATATTTGTCTTTAATACGCAATGCCTGCTCCAGTGCATTCAGATCTTCCGGATTGAAAATAGCCGGTAAAACCGCTCTGTTCACGGTCCCGTCTTCTTTCATGGCATCTTTTCCCACATTGCGTGTGTCCGGCACCTGTTTGGCCAATACAATGATTTTGAAGTTCTTCATACAGTTTTGTTTTTTAACCTCTTGATGGGAACCGGCCTGTGTGTAAAAGTTCCCTCGGCTGTTTTTTTGTCCCGCAAATATAGATTTTTTTCTGCATTGACAAAAACCTGTACCTTTGCCACAGCTATGGCCCGTAGTTTTAACATACAAGACAAAACCAAAGGATATTTCCTGGCATTGGTCTCTACCCTGGCCATGGCGAACGTATATATTTTCAGTAAAGCCGCACTGAATGATGTGCATTTATTCCAGTTTGGCTTTTACTGGTATGGAATGGCTCTGATCTGGCTTATTTTATACCTTTTGGTCAACAAAAAAGCCCGTTCTTCCCTGAGTATACCACGATCTTATCTTATGAAATTATCCCTGATCGGTATTCTTGAACTGGCAGGCACAGTTTTTTTCTTTATAGCCATAAAAACCATGGAAAATCCGGCCATGGTCTCCTTCCTGGCCAATATGACACCGTTACTTATTACTTTGTTAGGGATCCTTTTCCTGCAGGAAAGATATAAACACATAGAGATCCTGGGCATTATCCTGACCATTGGGGGTGCTTTTATGATCAGTTACCAGAAACCGGGTTCCGGTACGGGGTGGCTGCGCAAAGGTACCGAATGGGTCTTTTTATCCTCTCTGATCTATTCGGTTGCTTTTATCCTGGCAAAAAAATATATTACAAAGCTCAACCCTTTAATACTGACGATCAACAGAGTGGTTTTCCTCGGGATATTCATGCTGTTAGCTCTCATTGTTTCCGGCATGTCCTTTCTGATTCCTGGTCCTGCGCTGAGAAACATAGCACTGGGGTCTTTCCTCGGACCATTTCTCACTGCCCTGGCACAGTATTCAGCCATTAAATATCTGGAAGCCTCCCGCACTTCCATTATCACCAGTTCAAAAGGTTTTTTCGTACTTCTCGGAGCCTTGTTCTATTTTCACCTTGTGCCCACCGTATGGCAGATCTGGGGAGGGGTTCTTACCGTTACCGGTGTTATTCTTATCACCCTTGGGAAACAATGGGTGAACAAACTTTTGACATCCTACGGCAAACAATAGTCATCTATCGCAGGAATTTTCACCCTAATTTCTAAAAATCCCATCCCTGACCGGCGATTCCCTGCCCGGAGGATGCCGGCCTGTCCGGCTTGTAATAAATGGGCCGGACAGGCCAACAGGACGGTTATGCTTCCTTTTTCACTTTCTCAACAAACTCGTCCAGAATATTTTTCAGGGTAGGATCCCCTATCTCCTGCAAATCATAATAAACCCGCGTATTGGGTTTATTAATCTTAATAATCCTGTTCAGGTCGATCGGCGTACCGATCACCACGGCATCGCAATTTGTATTTTCAATGGTTTTCTCCAGGTCGTGTAACTGTTCATCTCCATAACCCATGGCCGGAAGGAGTGTACCTATGCCCGGATACGTCTCGAAGGTTTGTTGCAGCTTCCCGGCCAGAAAAGGACGGGGGTCCACCGTTTCTGCCGCCCCGTACTTACGGGCTGCGACCATACCGGCCCCCAGTTTCATCCCCCCATGTGTCAGGGTGGGGCCGTCTTCCACAACCAATACTCTCTTTCCCCTGATCACTTCCGGGTTGTCAACACGTATCGGCGAAGCCGCATCAATAACCCTGGCCCCCGGGACCAGTTCCCTGATGTTTTTTCTGACCAATTCTATGTCTTCCGGCCTGGCGGTATCCATTTTATTGATGACCACCACATCGGCCATGCGAAGGGTTACCTCTCCCGGATAATAAGAACGTTCATGACCTGCTCTGTGCGGATCTGTAACCGTAATGGTAAGATCAGGCCTGTAAAATGGAAAATCATTGTTGCCTCCATCCCACAGGATCACATCGCAGCCGTCAGGATCATGTTCGGCAGCCCGGAGAATCGCCTCGTAGTCCACCCCTGCATAGATTACGTTGCCTCGTACAATGTGCGGTTCATATTCCTCCATCTCTTCAATGGTGCAATGATGTTTCTCCAGATCCTCCAGGCGGGCAAACCGTTGTACTTTTTGTGCGGCCAGATCACCATAGGGCATCGGATGCCGTATGGCTACCACCTTTAATCCCTTGTTCATCAATATTTCAATCACCCGCCGTGATGTCTGGCTCTTTCCGCATCCCGTACGTACGGCCCCCACCGCTATGACCGGCTTGGTGCTTTTAATCATGGTATCATCCGGCCCCAGCAACCAGAAAGAAGCCCCGCTTGCATTGACAATAGCACTTGTGGCCATGACCTTCTGATAAGGAACATCACTATAGGAAAATACACAATCCGTAATTTTCATCTCCCTGATCAACCGCGGCAGATCTACTTCGGCATAGATAGGAATCCCGTCAGGATACAAAGATCCGGATAACTCAGGCGGGTACATGCGCCCGTCTATATCCGGGATCTGTGCTGCCGTAAAAGCCATAACTTCGTACTGTTCATTGTCACGGAAAAAGGTGTTGAAATTATGAAAATCCCTTCCCGCTGCTCCGATGATGATAACTCTTCTTCTTGCCATAACATTAAAAAATTTAAGATAAAAACAATATACAATAATCGTATAAATATACATTATAATAATTAATTAAAAAAAACGTTTTGAAGGAAAGGATGAACCGGTTCGGGAATAGTTCCCGTTACGGTCTGTAAACAAATATTTTACAAGACAGTATGAAACACAAATATTTTTTCTTTTTAGCAACCATTTTGGCACAATTTTCGTCTTAATTATAAGAAACATTTTTTATGAATTATTTGGCCCATACTTTCTTATCCGGTGATTCTGATCAGGTCAGGATAGGAAATTTTATTGGGGATTATGTAAAGGGGAGTGATTTTAACGCTTATCCTGAGGGAATTAAAAAAGGGATTATTCTGCATCGGCACATTGATTATTTTACGGACAATCATCCTGTGGTTCAGGAGAGCAAAGCCAGGCTCATCCCTTTTTATCATAAGTATGCGGGAGTGATTATTGATATTTTTTATGACCATTTCCTTTCGGCCAACTGGGATTTTATTTCGTCTATACCCTTAAAAGAACTGGCTAAAATCACGTACCGGAACCTGCATGACAACTATGATATTCTCCCGGAGGCTATCAGAAGAGTAGTTCCTTCCTTTATCTTTAACCGGTGGCTTGAAGCGTATAATACCGTGGAAGGGATTGAGCAGGTATTGAGAAAAATGAGCACCGTCACCACCTTACCTGATTTTACGGATGAGGCCATCAACACCATGATTTTGTATTACGATAAGTTCAGGGAAGAGTTTTTTGAATTTTTCCCGGATATCGTCCATTACGTTACCACTACGTTCGACGTTCATTTGTATCTTTCCGAAAGCTTTATTCTGGAATTCTCCGAAGCCGAAAAAAAAAGAAGCTGAAAAGGAAAAATAAACATGGCCTGCCTGCCGGAAATGAATAGCAATCTTTAACTCCCCGTACACTTAAAAGGCAATTTCCATTCTGTCGGCGTCCATCCGCAGAAAGATAAACAAGAGGATGGTAAAAGCCCACAGAGAAGATCCCCCGTAACTAAAAAAGGGCAGAGGGATCCCGATCACCGGAAACAGGCCGATGGTCATACCTATATTGACAAGCACATGGAAGCTCAGCAGTGAAAAAACGGAATAGCCGTAAATGCGATTAAAGGAAGATCGTTGTCGTTCTGCCAACATTAAAATTCTCAACAGAAACAACAGGTAAAAGGCAATGACAAGGAAGGTCCCGACAAAGCCCCATTCTTCTCCCACGGTACAAAAAATAAAGTCAGTACTTTGTTCGGGCACAAAATTAAATTTTGTCTGGGTCCCGTGTAAAAAGCCTTTCCCTGAGAAGCCTCCCGACCCGATGGCAATTTTTGATTGATTTACATTATAGCCACTCCCATACGGATCCGATTCAATGCCCAAAACAATGTTGATCCTTGTACGCTGATGCTCTTCCAGAATATTATTAAAGACATAATTGACCGAAAAGGCAAAAAATACGGAACCCAGCAATACGGCATACAGAATGGCCGATTTTTTCAGTTTGTACCGGTAAAAAAACGGGATAAACACGATCCCTGCAACAATCAGGGAGAGAAAAATAATGGTATATACTGAGAAATTTTTTCCCGTTAATTCAGAAGCGGCCCAGAACAGAATACCGGTAAGCAGAATCATGGCGATTCCTTTCAGGGTAAAGTTCACCTTTTTCTCCAGAAAAAGATGGATTACGGCGGTTAATACAAATAACCCGATGATCACAATGGTTTTATCCAGCACAAGTGTCATGAAAAACAATAAAGCAAAAAGAAAACCCACAATCAATACACTGGCCGGCAGCCCTTCCCTGAACAACACCAAAACGAAAGCTACATAAACCAGGGTAGAGCCCATGTCCGGTTGCAGCAAAATCAGGAAAGCCGGAGCAATAATCATCAGGCTGGTGTTCAGCAGGGTCTTAAATTGATCCAGAGAACGGTTATAATAACTAAGGTATTTTGCCAGTGCCAGGGATGTGGCTACTTTGGCAAATTCTGCAGGCTGAATATGAAAGGCACCTACCGGGATCCAGGACCTGGAGCCGTGAATCGTCGCCCCGACCACCAGTACTGCCAGCAGGGAAAGAAGAGAAAGAAAATACAGAGGATAAGCAAAAAAGTAATAGAACCGGGTATTAATCATAAAACCCATAACAGCCAGGATAAAAGCGGCCACAATCCAGTAAAATTGTTTTCCGTAACGCTGTGAGAAATCCAGGATCCCGGGATGATCTTCACGAAAAGCCGAAGAATAGATATTTACAAAGCCGAAGATCACCAATGCCAGATACATCAGCACGGTCAACCAGTCGATCCTGCCCAGTATTTTACTTCTCCTGTACTCCATGTATAAGGTCTGTATTGCGCATTCTCTCTTCCAGCCATTTCCGGGTTATTTTCCCGCGTAAATATTTTTCAATCATCAAAGAGGCGATGGGGGCTGCATAGGTTGAACCGAAACCTCCGTTTTCCACGTACACCGAGACGGCAATTTCGGGATTATCCCTAGGGGCAAAAGCCATAAAAATAGAATGGTCTTTCCCGTGCGGATTCTGGGCGGTCCCTGTCTTTCCACAAACACGTATTCCGTCGATATGAGCAATACGAGCCGTAGAACCGGTACCGGGTGCTCCGTTGACTACCAGATCCATCCCATCGACTACTATGGCAAAATTCACAGAATCTATGCCCACCTTGTGTTTAATATGATATTTCTTATCTATGGAAGCAGACCCTTCTATTTCTTTCACCACATGAGGGGTATAATAATAACCTCTGTTGGCAACAGTAGCTGCCAGATTAGCCATCTGTAAAGGTGTCAGACCTAATTCTCCCTGGCCTATGGCCATGGAGATCAGGGTTAGCGAGCTCCATCCGTTTTTATGATAATACCGGTCATAATAGGAAGTATCCGGTAAAAAACCGTTGAGTTCATTGGGAAGATCTACCCCCAGCTTATGCCCGAAACCAAACTGCTCCAGGTAATGCTTCCATGCATCAAACGACTGATATACCGAAGGATATCTGGGGTTGTCCAGGATATTCCGGAACACATGACAAAAATAAGCATTACAGGAATTCTGGATGGCTCCTTCCAGGTTCAGGGGCGTATGGTGAATGTGACATCCCACATACACTCCCCGGGCATAATACCCCGGCGCACAGGAATAGGTCGAAGAAGGAAAGAGTACGCCTTCCTGCAAACCGATCAGAGCATTTACTACTTTGAAAGTGGACCCGGGTGGATAACTGGCCATAATAGCCCGGTTGAACAAAGGCTTCAAAGTATCTTGCGTTAAAGCCGGAAAATATTTGGAGCGATTGCGTCCTATCAGCAACGCCGGGTCATATCCCGGTGAAGACACCTCACATAAAACTTCTCCCGTTTTCGGTTCAATGGCCACAATACTTCCTACCTTGTTATGCATCAGGTATTCTCCGTATTGTTGAAGATCCTTGTCGAAACAGGCAATCAGGTTTTTCCCAACCACAGCCGCCGTGTCATACTTCCCGTTTTTATAGGATCCTTTGATCCGGTTATGTACATCAACCAGGTAGATTTTCACTCCTTTTTCACCACGAAGCTGCTTCTCATAAGATTTTTCTATTCCGCTGATGCCGATGTAATCCCCCATTTTGTAATAGGGATCTCTTTTGATGATCCGCTCGGTTACTTCTCCCACATACCCCAGCATATGTGCAGCAACCGGAGTATTATAATGTCTAATGGTCCGGGGTTGAACATAAAAGCCGGGGAACTTGAACATTTTTTCTGACAGTTGTGCATACGTACGCGCTGATAGCTGTTTTACCAATACGGATGCTTTCAGACGGGAATAACCGGCAGCTTTCCGGATCCCGTTTCTCACCTCTTCCACCGGAACATCCAGTATCCTGCAAAATTCTGCCGTATCAAAGGACGCCACCTGCGACGGAATCACCATCAGATCATAAGCAGCTTCATTAGAGACAACCAACTTGTGATTTCTGTCATAGATCAGACCCCTGGCCGGATATTGGGGGACATAACGCAATACATTGTTGCTAGCACTTAATTGATAGGACTCATCAACAACCTGTATTACAAATAGTTTTACGACATAGATGAAAGCCAGTAAAATCACCAAACCGCCTACAATATACTTTCGCCCTGCAAACTGATCAAATTCTTTCATCCTCTGCCAACACCTTTTGACTTATAAACCGAAAACTGACTTAGAATTATCAGAAATATCGTAAAAAAAGAACTGATAAAGACCCTGAACAAGGTAGTGAAAAAATGATGAAATGTGAATACCTCAAAATAAAACAAGAACGCATGATGCAGAAAAACAAGGATGACCGAATATTTCATATACCAGGCAAAGCCATAATCACGAATCATCGGCTCACTGTTGGGAACATAGCCATCCTGCGGGGCAATAAGTTTTAATACACCGGGACGAAGCCATGCCATCAGCAATGTTGCCGCCGTATGGATTCCGTAGGTATGTTCAAACAAATCCATGACAAACCCCGTGAAAAAAGCCACAAGAAGGAGAAACCACCCGGGGGTTTCAAAAGGGAGCATCAGGATAAACAGAACATAGAGAAAAGGAACGGCAAAACTGCTGATTTGAAGATTATCCAGTATCAGGACCTGGACAAACACCAGGACAATAAATAACAATATATACCGGAACAATTGATTAATCATAGTTTTCCAGTTTTTTCTGTTCTTTTTTCTCCAGATTACTGATCACATCCACATAAACCAAATGTTTAAAATCCGTGGTTAATCGGATTGTAGCCGTATAAAAATTGCCGTTTTCCACTTCGGCTTTTTCAACAATCCCAATCAATATCCCTTCCGGGAAAACAGCAGAGAAGCCACTGGTAACGACCGTATCTCCTGTTTCTATCGGCACATGATAGGGAATATCACTCAGTAAAGCTCTCCGGTAATCCTGCCCATCCCAGGAGAGGGTCCCAAAATAATCGTTTTTCTTCAGTTTTGCGCTCACATGAAAATTGGTGTTCAGAAGTGAAATCACCGAAGAGAAGTTTTTCGTGACCCCGGCTGTTATGCCCACAATCCCATCCGGACATACCACTCCCATTTCAGGACGGATACCCTGTGCTCTTCCCTTATCCAGTGTCAGATAATTATGCATCCGGTTAACACTGTTGTTTATGACTCGTGCCGAGGTGAAAAAATATTTCTGACGGTGAAGGGTATCCTTTTCTCCAAAGAAAAACAGATCATCTGACCGGTAAATCCTTTGCAATTGGTTTTTTAAGCGGGTATTCTCAAGGGATAGTTTCCGGTTGGTCTCCACCAGATGAAAATAATCGGAAAAAGAACTGATCGATTCGTTGAAAAAGGCAGAAATATTTTCAGTTACTGATACAAAACGGGCCCGCTGGTATAGGTTATATTGAATCCCCATAGCAACAGCAATCACTTCCAGAATGAGAAAAAGCAGAAAAAAATAATATTTATATAAAAATCTTAAAAGATTCCTCATTCATCAAGCAACTGTTTAAGGGTTATCTCATCAGGAACGAAAATTTATCCACGTTCTTCAGAGCGATGCCGGTTCCTCTGGCAACGGCATGCAGGGGATCTTCCGCAATATGAAACGGGATATTGATCTTATCCGTCAATCTCTTGTCCAGCCCTCTCAGCAGGGCTCCGCCGCCGGCCAGATAGATGCCATGGGAAACAATGTCGGCATACAGCTCGGGCGGGGTTTGTTCCAGCACCCCGAGAATAGCTGTTTCTATCTTCGATATGGATTTATCCAGGCAATGGGCCACTTCCTGATAAGACACCGGCACTTCGATAGGCAGGGCCGTCATCAGGTTCGGTCCGCGCACAATATAATCCTGGGGCGGCTCATCCAGGTCGGGCAAAGCAGACCCGACATTGATTTTGATATCTTCCGCGGTACGCTCGCCCACTTTTATGTTATGCTGATGTCTCATATATGCCTGGATATCGGCTGTAAAACCATCTCCTGCCACCCGGATGGATTTATTGGTCACAATACCTCCCAGGGCTATAACGGCTATTTCCGTGGTGCCTCCGCCAATATCCACGACCATGCTTCCCTCGGGGGCCTCCACATCGATCCCGATACCAATGGCTGCTGCCATCGGTTCGTAGATCATATATACATCCCGTCCGCCGGCATGCTCGGAGGAATCCCGTACAGCCCTTATCTCCACCTCGGTACTGCCCGACGGGATGCAAACCACCATACGCAAGGCCGGATTAAACAAACGGGGTTTGTTATTGATCAGTTTGATCATCCCCCGTATCATCAACTCGGCCGCATCAAAATCGGCGATAACTCCATCCCGCAAAGGACGTATGGTCTTGATATTCTCATGCGTCTTCCCCTGCATCTGCCTGGCTCTGCCTCCGATCGCAATTAACTTCCCGGTACTCTTATCCAACGCTACAATGGAAGGTTGATCCACCACAATCTTATCATTATGAATGATAATGGTATTGGCAGTACCCAAATCAATCGCAATTTCCTGCATCAATAATGAAAATAGTCCCATAGATATTCCTGTGTTTTATTGTTTTTCAATGTTTAAAATGTCTTATCCCGGTAAAAACCATAGCGATATCATGGTCATTACAATAATCGACAGACTCCTGATCCCGGATAGATCCCCCCGGTTGTATTACAGCACTAACCCCTGCTTCATGGGCTACCTGCACCGAGTCGGGAAAAGGGAAAAAGGCATCGGAAGCCATCACGGCGCCATGCAGATCAAAACCAAAACGTTTTGCTTTCTCCACGGCCTGCTTCAGGGCATCAATCCTTGAAGTCTGCCCTATGCCATGGCCCAGCAACTGTTTGTTTTTTACCAGCACGATCGCATTGGATTTGGAATGCTTAACCAGAATGTTGGCAAACAACAGATCTTCCACTTCTGCAGCCGTAGGTTTCCGTTGCGTAACCGCTTTCAGGTCCGCGGGTGATTCCGTTTTATTGTCCCGGTCCTGTACCAGCACCCCGTTGAGTGCCGTACGAAACACCTGTGCGGGAAACGCTGCTTTTTTTCTCTTCAGAATAATTCTTTTCTTCCTGGTTTTCAGTACATCAAGGGCCCGTGGTGTATAACCTGGAGCCATGATCACTTCAAAAAAGAGTTTATTGATATCCGCTGCCGTTTCTTCATCCACCTCCCTGTTGGTTGCCAGGATCCCCCCGAACGCCGAAACAGGATCACCGGCCAGTGCATCTTTCCAGGCCTCAAACAAATTACTGCGTATAGCGGCGCCACAGGCATTGTTGTGTTTAAAAACGGCAAAGGCCGTGTCGGAAAATTCAGCGATCAAACCCTCGGCTGCATCGATGTCCAGCAGGTTATTATAGGAGATCTCTTTCCCATGGATCTGATCAAACCACGCTTCAAAGTTACCGTAGAAATAAGCCTCCTGATGAGGATTCTCCCCGTAGCGCAATTTGTTACCGGAGGAAATACTCTGTTTGAAGGCAGGAATCTTTTCGTCCCGGTTAAACCAGTTGAATATCTGCGTATCATAATGAGAGCTCACCTCGAATGCCTGAGCGGCAAAGCGGCGGCGTTCTTCCAGGGAGGTTATCCCCTGCCTGTTTTCCAGGATGTCCAGCAGACCCGCATACTGACTTTTTTGTGAAACAACCAGCACATCCTTAAAATTTTTTGCAGCAGCACGAATCAGGGATATCCCTCCGATATCTATTTTCTCAATCACAGAAGCCTCATCGGCCCCCGACTTCACCGTCTCCTCAAAAGGATAAAGATCCACCACCACCAGATCTATGGAAGGAATCTCATACTCCTGCATATCCTGCCTGTCTCCGGAAAGTTCACGACGCGCCAGTATTCCGCCGAAAATCCGGGGATGCAGGGTCTTCACCCGCCCTCCCAGAATAGAAGGATAGGAAGTAATGTCCTCTACCGGGGTTACAGAGATTCCCAGCTCACTGATAAATTTTTGTGTCCCGCCGGTAGAATAGATCCGTACATGCATTTCATCCAGCTTCCGGACAATATTTTCCAGGCCTTCTTTGTAAAAAACGGATATAAGCGCAGCCTCAACTTTTTTTTCCATAGAATCAAGAATATACTATCGTATTAAATAACAATTGTTTATAAAAATTCTGCTTCAAAAAATTTATTGGTCGTAAAATTAGATAAATTTATCCAGATAGCCCTGACTAATTACAATATTTTCAAGTAAAAAAGAGTTTTGTAGTATTGCAATGTTTATGTAATTTCCCTGCCAAAATAAAATGTCATGATCTTTTTTAGGTTAATACGGGAAAGTTTTATTTTTTCGATGCAGGCCATCCGGGTAAATAAACTACGTACCTTCCTGACACTGTTGGGTATTACCATTGGCATCTTCGCTATTATTTCCGTTTTTACCGTGCTTGACTGGATGGAAAATTCCATCCGCACCAGCATTTCTTCTCTGGGAAATGATATTATCTACGTACAAAAATGGCCCTGGGTATTCAACCCGGATGTAAAGTGGTGGGAGATTATGCGATGGCCCGTGCCGACCCTGGAAGAATATCAAAAACTCAAACGCCGTTCCAAACGTGCCGAAGGCATGTGTTTTATGGTATCCGCCAGTGCAAATATCTCTTACCACAGCAATACGGCAAAGGATATTGCTTTTGTAAGCGCTACAAAAGATTTTGGGGATATACGATCGTTTGATATTGAAAAAGGACGGTTCTTCTCCGATTTTGAAGACCAAAGCGGGAAAAACCGGGTCGTTCTTGGCCATGATATTGCAAAGAGCCTGTTTGACAATATTGATCCTATCGGAAAAAGAGTGACGATAAGGGGCAAAAAGCTTGTAGTCATTGGCGTTTTCAAAAAAGAAGGAGCCGGAGGTATCGGAGATCAGGGGTTGGATAAGGTTGCCTTTGTTCCTATCAATTATGTCCGTAATGTGGTCAACCTGCGCAGCCAATCGCTGAACCCGCTCATTATGATCAAAGCCAAACCGGGTGTTTCCCTCCTCGAACTGGAGGACGAGGTCACCGGCATCCTCCGCAGTGTCCGCAGACTGAAACCTTCTGCACCGGATAATTTCTCCATCAACCAGGCCAGCATGCTGTCCCAGGGGATGAAATCCATTTTCAGCATGGTCAACCTGGCAGGCTGGATTATCGGGGGCTTCTCCATACTGGTGGGAGGCTTTGGGATAGCCAATATCATGTTTGTCTCTGTCAAAGAACGTACGCGTATCATCGGCATACAGAAATCCCTGGGAGCAAAAAACAGTTTTATCCTCCAGCAATTCCTCTACGAATCGGTTATTTTATCCCTTATGGGAGGGATCCTGGGCCTGGTGATCATCTACTTTGGCACCCTGATCATTAACCATTCGCAGGACCTCACCATCACCCTTACCCTGAAGAATATCATTCTGGGACTTTCCATCTCGGGGATTATAGGCATTCTCTCCGGATACACCCCGGCTTTTAGGGCGTCCCGGTTAAATCCCGTGGAAGCCATGGCATCAACGTTTTAACCGTAATTTATGAACAACGGTCGATGAGCATAGAGCTATGGAACGTTCACCCTTCCGCACAATTCCACAAACGCCTCCACACTCAGCTGCTCAGCCCGCTTGTCCAGAATATTCAAGGAGGCCATCTCCTCCGGCAGAAAGCCTTTCAGGGCATTCCGAAGGGTCTTCCTCCGTTGGTTGAAAGCCCTTTTTACCAAAGAAAAATAAGTTTCTTCCCGGCAAGGCAACGCATTTCTTTCGTTGCGTACCAGCCGGATCACCGCCGAATTCACCCTGGGCCGCGGATAAAAGACCTGCCCCGGAACGGTAAACAAATAATCCACTTGATAGAATGTCTGTAGTAATACACTCAGCAAGCCGTAGGTTTTGGATCCGGGCAGACTTGCCAGCCGATCAGCCACCTCTTTCTGTATCATAGCCACCACCTCCGAAACCCGGTCCTTGTGCTCCAGAATCCGGAAAAATATCGGACTGGTGATATGATAAGGGAAATTGCCGATGATCGCTATTTTTTCATCTTTCCCGGATTGTAACTCAATCTTTAAAAAATCACCGGCAATGATTCTTTCCCGCATCTCCGGAAACCTTTCCCGCAGCCACGCCACCGAATCCTCATCAATCTCTACCGGAAAAAGCTTTTCCCCGAATCTCTCCGCCAAAAACTCCGTTAAAATACCGTGACCCGGACCTATTTCATAGACCCGGCCGGCGTTCCCGGCATCCAACATTCCGGTGATCTTACGGGCTATATTCTTATCTTGCAGATAATTCTGACTGAGTGATTTTCTGGGATGATGCATGGTTCCCGGTTGTTTCAAAACCTTAAAAGTAACAATTTTACTCTGATCCCTCCGCAGAAAATCATTGTTTTTAGCGGAAAACATTTGCGTTTTTATCAAATACAGGTTGACATCCAGAAAAATTTTTCTTAATATTGTTTTTAAGACGGGTACGGTGATAATGATAAGCTGTACCATCTTCTATTGAACTTCACGCGTCATGTACGATAAAGATTCTAGTTATAAAATCATTTCATTATGAAACGTATCCATCCGTTTTTAATCATTTTGTTTTTGGGGATTGCCGGCCTTCCCGTCCTGGCACAGCAGACACTGCCGGCAGCCGGCGGAAAAGGCGAAGGTTCCGGAGGTTCCGTAACCTTTACGGTGGGACAGGTTACCCAGGAAACGCTTTCCGGCAATGGGACAACCGTCCTGCAGGGAGTTCAGATCCCTTATGAGATCTATGTGGTCACGGGGAAAAAAGAATATCCCGGCATTACGCTGACCTGCACCGTTTATCCTAATCCGGCAGCAGACCATCTGACGTTGAAACTGAAAAATGTCCCGCCGGGAAACCTTACGGCGGCGTTATTTGATCTCAACGGGAAACTAATCACTAACCGGGAAATCAATGCCCAAGAAATCTCCATCCCCCTGGACAAAGTCACTCCCGGCACTTATTTGCTGAAGGTGACCGATAATCAGAAAATCCTGAAAACTTTTAAAATCATCAAAAAATGAAACAAGTTTACGCTCTTAAAACGCATCCCTTCAATCACCGGCTATACATCCTTATCACTCTGGCTTTTTTCCTGATGTCTTCCCCCTTTGTATTTGCGCAGGTCCCTTTAAAGATAAACTACCAGGCGATCCTCCGCAACAGCAACAATCAGTTGATTCCTGACACCCGGGTGGGAATACGGATTAGTATCCTGCAGGGTTCGGTGGACGGCACTCCGGTGTTTGTGGAAACACACAATCTGTTCACCAACGAGAATGGTTTGGTAACCCTTGAGATCGGAGGAGGAGACGTTGTTTCGGGGGATCTGGGAAGTATCGACTGGATGAATGGTCCCTTCTTTCTGAAAACCGAAGTGGATCCCGGCGGAGGCACCGACTACACCATGCAAGGGGTCTCCCAATTACTAAGCGTTCCTTATGCTCTTTTCTCGGCAAAAGCAGCAAATGCCTTCAGTGGAGACTACAACGACCTGGTCAACGCACCGGACCTTTCCGGTTTCCTTACCGAAGAAACGGATCCTTTATTCTCAAACAGCGCCGCAGTCAATATCACCGGTGAAGACATTACCAAACTGAATAATCTCTCGGGAGTAAATACCGGAGATCAGGACCTGTCCGGCTATGTACAGATATCTACTTTGCCCATGGTCGTTCCGGACAATGAAAAAGACCCCCTGTTTGATGTATCGATAGCCAAAGGAATCACTGCGGAAGATACCGTCAGATGGAACCAGAAACTGGATAGCTACACGGAAACCGATCCTTTCTTTAGCACTTCCGTCGCCAGGGGAATCACAGAACAGGACACCGCGTACTGGAACCACAAACTGGATGCCGAAGTGGACGGGTCGGTGACCAATGAGATACAGACCATCTCACGCCACGGCCTTACGGTCACCCTGAGCAAGGACGGAGGCAGTTTCACCGACAGTGTGAATGTCTATAAGGCGGGGAAAGACATTGAGATCTCCGCAGACAATACCATCAGTGTACGTTCCTACAAGGTCGGGGACATCGCTTTCGGCGGCATCGTTATCTGGGTGGACGGCAGCGGCCGGCACGGTCTGGTGTGCAGCAAGGAAGATCTGAGCACGGGCATCCGGTGGTATGCCGGCACGAACGGCCGCACACGGGCCGTCGGCGACGGCCCCTATGCAGGTTTTATGAATACTTCCATCATCATCTCTTCACAGGTGGCCATAGGGGATGACGGCGGCGACTATGCCGCTTACCTCTGCTCAAAGCTGGTCGTGAAAGACGGCGACAAGAGCTACGGTGACTGGTACCTGCCCTCGAAAGAGGAGCTGATGCTGATATACAGGAATATCGCCACCATCAATGCCGCAGCCACGGCTGCCAAAGGGACCGTCTGTGAAAGCGAATATTACTGGAGCTCTACGGAATATAGTAAAGAACAGGCCTGGAAGATGAACCTGACTACAGGACAAGTTGCGCATTACTATAAATCCTACGCCGCCCGTGTACGGGCCATCCGCTCGTTCTGACGGCATCTTAATAATTTTTTGCCGG
>JANTHB010000039.1 GCA_024762655.1 Bacteroidales bacterium | reverse complement strand
TCTCAACCAAAATTACTTTTTCCTCCCAATTAAAAATTGTATTCTTTAACGTTTTATCTTTCCCCTTTGGTTATTTTCCCCTGCTCCGGGACAGGCCGGAGGGAAAGAAGGCTGTCTGGGAGAACAAAAAGTCACATATTAAACACTTATATAATTGTTTTATAGGTATTTTTTTTTGATTATTTTAAGTATAACTTAATCAAGTAATCCATCCGGGTTTTTTGTCGGGGAGTATAGAAGTGTTATAAAAAAGTGTATTTTCTTTAAAAACAACAACGATTTAATCCATCAGCGAATACAGCCATTTTATTTCTTCCGCCCAGAACGTATCATCAGGCGTTTCGAGGATTAGCGGGATATCATCAAACCGGGGATCATTCATAATGCGTTTAAATACCTCCGGACCCAGCAAACCTTTTCCCAAACTTTCGTGCCGGTCAACCCTCGATCCAAGACCTTTCTTTGAGTCATTTAAATGCATGCCTTTCAGAAAAGAGATTCCGATTATCTCATCAAATCGTTTAAATGTTTCATTATATCCTTCCTCCGTTTTGATATCATAGCCGGCCGCATAAGCATGGCAAGTATCAATACAAACACCTACCCTGCTTTTATCTTCCACATCATCGATAATAAAACGCAACTGTTCAAAAGTAAACCCCAGATTGGTTCCCTGGCCGGCTGTATTCTCAATGACGGCAGTCACGCCCCGGGTTTTGTCAAGGGTAATGTTGATGGATTCGGCGATGGTTTTCAGACACTGTTCTTCGGAGATTTTTTTGAGGTGGCTGCCAGGATGAAAGTTCAGGCGATTCAAACCCAGTTGTTCACACCGTTGCATCTCGTCTAGGAAAGCTTTTCTGGATTTTTCCAGTCCTTCTTTTTCCGGGTGTCCCAGATTAATCAGGTAGCTGTCATGAGGCAGGATGTGATCGGGATGATAATCGTACTTATCCAGATTTTTGCGGAAAGCATGAATACTTTCCTTCGTCAGGGGCTTGGCCACCCATTGCCGTTGGTTCTTGGTAAACAGGGCAAATGCTTTTGCCCCGATTTCATGGGCATTTACCGGAGCATTTTCTACTCCGCCCGAAGCGCTTACATGCGCCCCTACGTATTTATTATTTTCCATATTAATAAAATTAAACGCTCTTTATCACTTATCTTCTGCCATTAATTGTCTAACGGTTGTCATACAATGGTCATTCAGTGGTCATTCGGTGGTCATTCAATAATTATTAGGCTGCTACGCAGCCGAAATTAAGTAGAAATTAGCTGCTCGCAAGCTTGCAGCGGAATTAAGTTGTTATTCAGTAGTGATTCAGTTGTCATACAGTAGTCATACGATAGTCATTCAGTTGTTTCAAGCATTCAAGCATTGTAACTAAATAGTAATTTGCGGCTAACGCCGCGAAACTTGCTCCCTGCGAGAGCGAAATTAGGTTGTAATTCAGTGGTCATTCAATAGTCTTTCAGTGGTCATTCAATAGTTATTAGGCTGCTATGCAGCCGAAATTAAGTAGAAATTAGCTCGCTTCGCTCGCGGTTATTAGCTGCTCGCGGGCTCGCAGCGAAATTAAGTAGTCATTCGATAGTCATTCGGTGGTCATACGATAGTCATTCAGTTGTTTCAAGCATTAAAGCATTGTAACTAAATAGTAATTTGCGGCTAACGCCGCGAAACTTGCTCCCTGCGGGAGCGAAATTAGGTTGTAATTCAGTAATCATTTGGTAGTTATACCCGCCATTCCCCGGTCCCCGAGTGGGCGGAACGAAGTGACGGTTGTATCGAGGGGCCCGGGATGAAGGGGAAATTAAGTGGAAATTAGTTCGTTTCGCGAACGTAATTAGCTGCTCGCAAGCTCGCAGCGAAATTAAGTTGTTATATATCTGAATTAAATCTCTTAACATTCCACTATTCCAACATTCCAACATCCCTTTTCCTTGTTTCATCTTTCATCTTCTGCCTTTTTCCCTTCTCAATGTGCTTCCAGCCAGTTCCGGCCGGTACCGTAATCTACGGTCAACGGCACTTTCAATTGTACCACATGTTCCATCTCGTAGACTACCTGTTCGATCACATCCTTTTTTTCAGGGATATACATATCAAACAACAGTTCGTCATGTACCTGCAGGATCATTTTTGTTTTCAGCCTTTTTTCTTCCAATAACTTCTGGATACGTATCATAGCCCCTTTGATGATGTCGGCGGCAGAACCCTGGATGGGAGCATTTATGGCATTCCGTTCAGCCATGCTCCGGATAAAAGAATTGCCCGAATTGATATCGCGCAAATAACGCCTGCGCCCCATGATGGTTTCTGCAAATCCTTTCTCGCGGGCTTTTTGGATACTGGCCTCCATGTATTTTTTCACACCGGGGAACGACTGAAAATAGCCGTCTATCAACTCTTTTGCTTTGGTGCGGGATATATTCAGCCGCTGTGCCAGGCCGAAAGAAGAAATCCCGTAAATGATTCCGAAATTGGCCGTCTTGGCATGACTACGCATCTCACGGGTCACTTCTTCCAAAGGCACATTATAAATCTTTGCCGCGGTTGCTGCATGAATATCCTGATTATCCAGAAAAGCCTGTATCATGCTTTCGTCCTGGCTGAGATGTGCCATCAGTCGTAATTCAATCTGTGAATAATCCGCGGATAAGATCAGATATTGTTCACCGGAAGAAACAAATGCCTTCCGTATTTCCCGTCCGCGCTCTTCACGCACCGGGATGTTTTGCAGGTTAGGATTGGCAGAACTCAGCCGGCCTGTAACGGCAATCGCCTGATTAAACTCCGTATGTATGCGCCCTGTCTGAGGGTGTACCAGTCCTGGCAGGGTTTCAACATATGAAGATAAAAGCTTACGGATCGACCTGTAATCAAGTACTTTTTCAATGATGGGGTGTTTTCCTTTCATCTGGGTCAACACCTCTTCACTTGTAGAGTATTGTTTCGTTTTGGTTTTTTTGGCATTGTCCACGATCTTCATCTTCTCAAACAAGATTTCCCCCAGCTGTTTAGGCGAAGAAATATTAAATTCCACCCCGGCCATTTCATAGATTTCTTTCTCCAGTTTCCGCAGCTCCTCCTTCAGGGTTTTTTCATATTGTTTCAACACCTCCGGGTCGAGTCGCATACCGGTGCGTTCCATTTCCAGCAACACATGCACCAGAGGCATTTCTATCTCCCCGGCCAGTTTGTCCTGTCCGTTTTTTTTAAGTTCCGGTTCGAGCAGTTCCTTCAGTTGCCAGGTCAGGTCAGCGTCCTCGGCTGCATACTCTTTGATGGTTTCCGTTTCAACCATACGCATGCTAAGCTGGTTTTTCCCTTTTTTCCCGATAAGGGTTTCAATAGACACCGGCCTGTAGCCCAATAAGTTCTCGGACATATCGTTCAGATTGTGCCGTTGCTCGGGATAGAGCAGATAATGTGCCAGCATGGTATCAAAAAGCGCCCCCCGCACATGAATCCCGTAATTTTCCAGCATATGCATATCGAATTTCATGTTTTGTCCCACCTTGCGTATGTGGGGGGCTTCAAAAGCCTGCTTCAACAGCATCACCCTTTGGGTCGCGGCATTTCTTTCCCCGGGCAGGGGAATATAGAACCCTTCGTGGGCTTTGAAAGAAAAAGAAAGGCCCACAATTTCCGCGTCCAGGAAGTTCAGTCCGGTGGTTTCGGTATCGAAACAAAACTCTTTCAGTCCCAAAAGGGTTTCCGTCAGTTCTTTTATCTCATCGTCCGTTTCCAGCAAATGATAGTTGTGAGTGACACTGTCAATGGTTTCTTTGTCATCAGATGCATTGTCGTTGCCGGGAACCGGCTGGTCAAAAAGATTACCCTGAACGGGGGATCCGGCTCCGGCCGCCTCTTGTTCCTTAGGTGGTATCACCCGTTGCAGAAGGGTTTTAAATTCCAGTTCCCTGAACAAATTCCGGATGGCTTCTTCATCCAGTCCAGAATTCTCAAACAGTTTTTCATCGAAAGAGACGGGCACATCGGTACGTATGGTAACCAGGTCGCGTGAAAGAAAGATCTGATCCTTGTTTTGGATCAGTGTCTCCTTAAGCTTTCCGGACAGTTCGTCTATATGATCATAGAGGTTCTCCAGAGAACCGTACCGGTTGATCAGTTTTTTGGCCGTTTTCTCACCGATACCGGGGGCGCCGGGTATATTGTCGGCCGCGTCGCCCCAGAGCGCCAACACATCTATCACCTGCCGGGGATGTTCCACGTGAAAATATTCCGGCAGATCTTTGGCTCCCACCTGCTCAATTTCATTTTTCCTGGTACGCGGTTTGAGCAGAAAAACTTTCTCGGAAAGTAACTGCAGATAATCCTTATCCGGAGTTACCATAAATGTTCTGTATCCCTTATCTTCCGCCTGGTGAGACAGTGTGCCGATCACATCATCCGCCTCATACCCGGGCTGTTCCAACACCGGTATCCGGTAGGCTTCCGCGAGTTTTTTTATATAAGGAACGGCGATCCTGATGTCTTCGGGGGTTGTATCGCGGTTGGCTTTGTATTCGGGATACAGCTTATGACGGAACGTAGGACGGGGAGGATCAAACACGATCGCAAGATGGGTCGGGTGATATTTTTTAAGTAATTCTTCAAGGGTGGTAACAAAGCCAAATACAGCCGAAGTATTTAATCCGGTTGAGGTGATTCGCGGATTGCGGATAAATGCAAAGTAAGCCCTGAAAATCAAGGCATAGGCATCCAGCAGGTAAAGCTCCTTTTTTTCGTTTTCAGGGGTCTTGTTCATATCGTTTCAGCGGTTATCTTCCAGGAGCCATTCCGCATAGCTGGACTCGGTTTCATAGAGTAGTAATTTCACCAGTTCTGTTTTATCCGGCAGTTCCTTTTTCAGGATCTCCACAAAATACGACAACAGGTTCTCACTGGTAGGCTGGAAGGGAGTTAGTTCATACTTATCAAACATCTGTTCTACCCGGGTAAGAAAACCATGAGGGGCTTCCCGGCTTACCACCACACAATGGTCAAATCTTTTAACAATGTTTCTGTTTACGATCTTTTTCAGATCGCCGAAATCCATCACCATTCCGTTTTTCACATTCTGCTCATCCTGCACAGGCACGCCCCGGACCGTAACAAAAAGTTTATAGGAATGGCCATGGATGTTTTTACAGGCTCCGTCATAGTTCCAGAGCGCATGTGCCATTTCAAAATCAAATTTTTTTGTGATTCTTATCTTCTCCATGCACCGTATGTGTTACTGTCCATACAAAGATAGGAGAATTAAAGCAAAAAGGGGAGAGATAAAAGTTAAAAGTTATTAATTGCCGGGGCACGTTCACACACCTAACCCCTTTTTGATAACCATCCAAACAGAACCGCAGGTCCTTTATGCATTCTTACTTATACAATCCAGGATCTGGTTTATGTTATCATATTTCAGGAAATAGTAAGTGTTTTTCCCTTCCCGTTTGGATCCAAGAACTCCTTTATCCTTCAATATTCCCAGATGATGTGAGGTGGTGGATTGTTCTATTCCCAGCAAATTATGTATTTCCGTTACCGTTAACGATCCTTTTTCCTCCAGGTAATTCAATATGGAAATCCGCATAGGATGAGCAATTGCTTTCAGGATATTTGACGCCCGGTCCAGTTGCTCCAATGATAATTTCCTCTTTGTCATTATTTTCTTTGATTATAAATGCAAATATATAAATATGTTAACAGGGAGAGTAAGATTTTTATCATATTCCCGTTAAAATATTACATGTTATTAGGCATAATTTTTAATTTTACTTTATACAACCGCTGTTAACCATGACATCCGTAACCCTGGAAGATATTAAAAAGCCCATTGCCAAAGAGTTAAGAGAGTTTGATGCTTACTTTTCGTCTTCAGTCCAAGGATCCAGTTCTTTGCTCAATATTGTCACGCATTTTATTCTCCGGAAAAAAGGAAAGCAAATGCGGCCCATGTTTGTTTTTCTGACTTCGGATATGCTGGGAGGGATCAATCCACGCACGTATACGGCTGCCACTCTGATTGAGTTATTGCATACCGCCACCCTCATTCACGATGATGTGGTGGATGATTCTTTTGAAAGACGGGGGTTTTTTACGATCAATGCTCTCTGGAAATCAAAGGTAGCGGTCCTTACCGGAGACTATCTGCTGGCCAAAGGGTTGTTGCTGACCGTGAAAAACAAGGACTATGATATGCTGGAGATTGTCTCACGTGCTGTCAAAGATATGAGTGAGGGAGAACTGAATCAGATACAGAAAACCCGAAAGCTGAATATCACGGAAAAAGATTATTTCTCAATCATCCGGATGAAGACAGCCTCTCTCTTCTCTGCCTGTACGGAATGTGGAGCCCGGGCCGTTACCAACGATCGTAGCGTAATCGAGGCCATGCGGCGTTTCGGGGAAGCCCTGGGTATTGCTTTTCAGATCCGGGATGACATCTTCGATTATCAGTATAACGGCATCACCGGGAAGCCGATGGGAAACGACCTGAAAGAAAAAAAACTTACGTTACCTCTTATCTATACTTTGTCGCAATCTTCTCCGGCAGAAAGGATGAAACTACGCTCTGCCATCCGGCGGGCCGGAAAAGACCGGCGGGCCATTCATGAAATTATAGACACGGTGAATAAAAAAGGGGGAATAGATTATGCCGGCACCGTGATGGAAGAATACAAGCAACAAGCGCTGGCTATTCTCAAAGACTTTCCGGACAACGAAGCCAGGAACAGCCTGATGCAGCTGGCAGAGTATGCCGTGAGAAGGAAAAAATAAAGATCTCTACGGCAAGCAACAATACTTCCCCTCTTGTTTTAAAATTCCAATCTGTATTGTAGCATAAACTTCCGCATGGGTTCAGCTTTCAGGGGTCTCAGAGAATACCAGCGATTCAACAGATTATTCACGATAAACCCAATCTTATGATGTTCCCCGAACCCACAATTGATGCGGGCATCCAGGATGATATTTCCATGATTGTGATGGTAGTAATATTTACGGTATAATACCGGTTGCAGCGTTCCTCCGGCAGACAGGGTAGCGTCTTCAAAATCAAAAATAGCTTTATCCAGATTTTCCGTTTTGCTGAAGTATTTCATACTTCCTCCGATACTGAACTTCTTATAATCAAGTTCCAGATCCATCTTTGCAGTATGTTTAAACCGGTATTTCAGTATTTTTCCGGAAGGATCCACGCTCGTGGAGTTGTAACTGAAGTCTGTGCTGCCGCCGGGATTGTAGTCATGTGCGAAAACATAATCCGGTTGTAACGTAACCGGGATGACGTAGGTATATCCCATCAGGATGATCATGCTAAAATCTTTGGTAATTTTAGCGATCCCGTTCAAAGAAAGATCGACCCCCGTGATCCTGGATTTTCCGGTATTGACAAATTTAAATCCGGCCAGTGCAAAGGTATAAGTGGGATCCCAGAAACCAAACAGATATTCAATGGTGTTGTTATACTCCTGATAAAAATAAGCGCCATCCAGATACCCGTAAAAGCGGCTTAATTTGAACCCCTGCTTAACGCCAATTTCTGCATTCCAGCTTGTCTCCGGTTTCAAGTCCGGGTTGTTAAAGACGCCGAAACTACCTACGTTGGTACGGATAAAGCGCTCGGTGATCGTAGGAAATCGGTAGCCCTGTCCCATTGACATCCGCAGGTAGGTTTCCTGACCGAGTTTCAGGTTGGCTCCGAAACGGAAGATGGGTTTTGTGTCCAAAATGGTGTCATTCAGCACAAAATGTTCGATCCTCGTCCCTCCGGATAAAGTAAGGTCGTTGGCAAACTTTTTCTCAAGCTCTATGAACAGTGACATGTTCCACAGATCATTCACCGGCGACCCGGAAGCAGCATACATATTGGCATTACTGCGTGTAAAACTACTGACAGCCCCCCCTATGAACTCCAGATCACCCAGGTTGGAAAAGTTCTTGGAGTATTGATATTGATTATACAGCATAAACACTTTGTTGGACTGATCGTTGATCAAATCATTATCGGAAACAAAGATTCTGTTGGTAAAGGAATGTTTGCTTCCCATGCCGGTATAGTAACTAATAAAAGGATCGAGGTACCAGGTCAGGTGGGTCCCCAGCAACACAGCTCCGGGATAGGCTCTGTAGAAATGGGTGGTATCATCCAGCCAGGCCAGGGCCGTGCTGCTTTTCGAATACATGAAGTTTCCGTTCATCCCAAAGGACAGTCCTCCGACCTGCCTGGAGCGGTGCTTAAAATTGAAATTAAAACGAGCTTTGTCGTTGACCATATCCTTGTCCTCAATACCGGTCGTGTCCACTACCAGCGGTCCCGGCTTAGGGGCACCTATATAATTTTTTTCTTTCAGCACAAAGCCTCCTATCACAAGGTCGGTATACCCGTCGTTGATCTTACGCGCATGCAGGAAACTGGCACCCATGCCGGCATTTATTCCTTTCCACCATTTGGCTGCCGGCGCGGGAGGACGGTCATACATACTGGTAAATACTTTTACCTTTGTTTTCGGCGTGAGCCCGGGATAAGCGGTACGGATGTATATGGCTCCACTCAGTGCTGCCGATCCCGACAGTACCGATGACGCACCCTTCACCACTTCGACCTGTTTAATATTTTCTATCGGAATCAGTGACCAGTCGGGTTTCCCGTTATCTCCCGACATAACCGGGAGGTCATCGATAAATACGGCCACTTTACTGCCGACCCCGAATGTAAACCCACTGCCCCCCCGGATTTGGGGTTCTTCATCCAGGATTGTCAACCCGGGTGTCATATTCAAAGCCGTCTCAATGGATGTAGTATTCCTGGAATCCATCAAACGGGGTTTCAGGACCTCCATGGATACGGTTTGATCTTCAAGATTTTTATCAAATTTTCCGGCTTTTATCACGACTTCCTTAAATTGTTCGCTAAAGATCTCCATGGGAACATCCACGTTGACGGTCGAATCGGCATAGATTGTAGCTTCTTTTTCCACCGTTTTCATACCCGTATATGAGAAAACAAAAGTATAGTGACCCGGTTGACACCTCAGGAGATAATGTCCGTTGAGGTCGCTGACCGTGCCTACTGTCATGTTGTGTTTAATATAAATATTGGCCCCTACCAAAGGCTCTTTGGTATTCTTGTCCGTGATCAAACCCATGATTACTCCTTTTTGGGCAAAGGACGGACAAGCCAGGAACAGCAGAAAGATTCCGCTGAATATCCAAAAATATCTCTTACGGGCAGGTATCTTCTGTTTGCTCAAAACGCTATGAAATTATCTTACCATTACTTTCCGGGTAAACGCCTCGTTCCCGTTATAAATCCGCACGATATAAATGCCTTTTTGCCCCGGATTCAGGGTTACCTCTTTCCCTGCAGAGACCTTTCCCCGGAAAATTCTCCGGCCCAGGATATCGGTGATAACCATCTGATATCCGGAACCGATATCCGAATTCATCCGGATATGAATGTTTCCGAAAGACGAATATGCGTTGAACGTCTCCTGACGGACCGGTTTATTAAGTGCCGGTGACTCATTATAGACAAAAGAAATGTCATCAAACCAGATTTCACTCCCCTCCACCGCAGCCTTTCCTTCTCCCGAATTCAGAATAAAAAGATAAAATTCGGGTTTACGATCGTTAAAATATTCGAAAGGTACAGCAAAGCGGGTCCATTCCGTAACGGTTTCCGGTGGTGTTTTGAAAATCGCTTTTCCAATCAGCCGGGTAGAGTCGTCGGCCGAACCGGGTTTTTGATAATATCCCACATGAAGATCTACTTCCACGACCCCTTTGTCATTTCCCGTCGAATTGTACTTATACCACCCCACCAGACTGTCCGGTCTTGAATCTATGCGGGAATTCCAGCGAGCGTCGGTAGTATCCGTAAAGACATATGCATTGTCGGGATTCATATCAGAGTGTACGCGTCCGTTGGTGATGGTCCCGGTAGCCACTATTCCAAAGGTGGAAATATTTGTCAGATACACCGAAAAATTCCCGCTATGTGCATCGGTTGATTTCTTCCAGACCACCGGAGCCACATTGTTCAGGCTGGTATTGTCCGAGGTTTTCAGGGAACTCCAGTCAACAGGTTCCATCATAGAAGAATCCAGACCGGCAGGGATCTCCCAGTTTTCAAAACCGCCGTTTTCTACTGGAAAAACCGCTTCCTGACAAAAGGCAAATCCGGAAATAAAGATCAATCCGATTGTTAAAAGTAAACATCTTCTCATATCTCTAAGGTTTTATTTTTATTTTTTAAAAACGGATCTTTTTGAAATGTGAAATTATAAAAATCTTCCGTTTTATGTATTATCCCACCATGCTTTTCCCGTAAATGAAAAGCCAAACCATCCATCCAAGTGTCCGGGATACTGTGAATCAACGCTTCCTCAAAGGTTTTTCCCGGCATGGGTCAATCTGAAATCCGAAAGAATATCCCCGAACATTTCATACAGGTCATGTTCGGCAATTTCCAATGAATCATCCTCCGAAATATTCAAATACGGAATATCTGCATTGGCGTACAACAGCACATTCTTTTCCACGATCTTCATGATCGTAAAACTAACGAAACCATTGGTATATACGCCGGGAATGATGGTATCTCCGGGCAGGCCGATCTTTACGGCGAGGGCTTTGTTGATTTTTTCCATAGGACAAAGATAAAGATTTTACACTACCCGGTTCATTTTCCCCACCTTGTCATCCGGCATTCCCTGCTTGTCGGTCCGTATTCTCCTCCGCTTTTTTCCTACGTAGCTCCCTACGTAGAACCTTCGCTTTTGCCTTCCCTATCACGGGTTCCAGCGCCCCGGTATTTTGTTCTTTGATTTTGGCCACCGAACCAAAGTGTTCCAGAAGCTTTTGTGCCGTTTTCGGTCCGATCCCGGGAATCCCGTCCAGTTCGCTTTTCAGAAGGTCTTTCGACCGTTTCTTTCGGTGAAAGGTGATACCAAAGCGATGCGCTTCATCACGCAATTGCTGAATGATTTTCAGCGAATCGGAGTTTTTATCCAGGTACAGCGGGACGGGATCATGAGGAAAATAAATTTCTTCGAGCCGTTTGGCAATGCCTATCAGCGCGATTTTTTTTTCCAGGCCCATCTTTTCCAGGCTTTTCAGCGCTGCATTCAACTGTCCTTTTCCTCCGTCAATTACCACCAGTTGCGGCAGCTCTTTCCCTTCCCCGAGCAGTCTTTTATAGCGCCTGTAAACCACTTCTTCCATGGAGGCGTAGTCGTCGGGGCCCATGACGGTCTTGATGTTGAAATGCCGGTAATCCTTTTTACTGGGTCGTGCATCCCTGAACACCACGCAGGAAGCGACCGGATGGGTGCCCTGCAGGTTTGAGTTGTCAAAACATTCTATGTGTTGCGGGAGCTCCTGCAGGTGCAGATCTTTCCGGAGCTGCTCCAGCCGCCGGTCGGAGCTGTGTCTTTTCAAATACCCTTCTTCCCTTTTCTCTTTCTCCAGCACATAATACTTTGCATTGCGTTCGGATAGCTCCAGCAACTTTTTCTTATCTCCCCTCACGGGAACGGTCCATTTGGTACCTGCCACTTCTTCCGCAGGCCGGAAAGGCACGATCGTTTCCGGAGAGTTACTTGAAAATCTTTGTCGTATATCGCTAACGATCAAAGGGAGAATATCTTCTTTCTTTTCTCCCAAAACCTTTTTCACCTCAACCGTATGTGACTGTACCACAGCCCCGTTCACAATCTTCAGAAAATTGATCACAGCAAATTTCTCCCGGTCGATCACAGAAAAAACATCCGCTTCACGGATGTTGGGCGTCACCACCACAGAACGGGCACGGTATTTCTCGAGGATCTCAAGTTTCTCTTTTACCATCTGCGCCTTTTCAAACAAAAGATCACGGGCATACTCTTTCATCAGGCCTTTCAGGTGTCCGGTCACCTCGCGAATATGACCTTTCAGAATCATCCGTACACTCTGAATATCCCTGTTGTATTCTTCTTCCGTCTGTTTTCCCACACAGGGGGCCATACACTTCCCCAGGTGATATTCCAGACATACCTTGTATTTTCCGCCGGAAATATTTTCAGGATTCAGGTTCAGTTTACAGGTACGCAAGGGATAGAGTTGCCGGATCAGATCCAGGAGCGTGTGTACCATCCGTACCGAGGTATAGGGACCAAAATATTCGGAACCGTCCCGCACCACATTGCGTGTCAGGAAAACACGTGGAAAATGTTCGTTTTTGATGACAATCCAGGGATAGCTCTTATCGTCTTTCAGGAGGATGTTATAGCGGGGCTGATATTTTTTTATAAGGTTGTTCTCAAGCAACAAGGCATCCGATTCGCTTTCCACCACCACGTGGTCCAATGAAGCGATACGGCTGACCAGCACTTTTGTCTTTCCCGTAACCTTCCCGGTAAAATAAGAAGCCACCCTTTTACGCAGGTTTTTGGCTTTGCCCACATAGATCACCTTCCCCTCCTTGTCGAGGAAAAGATATACGCCGGGAGTGCCGGGAAGATCGCGCACCTGGTCGGATAAAGAACTGTATATTTCTTCTTTTTCCACATCGGTAAAATTACGAAATATGTAGGAAAAAGAAGTCGAAAAGGCGAAAGTCAAAAGTGTTACCGGTCTTCGAGTGCTCCGAGCATCAGCAAGGAGTGTATCGAAATGACCGGAATATGATCCCGTTACCGGTTGTCGAGTGCTTTGAGCATAGCGAAAAGCGTGTCGAGACGACCATCATTACAGCCACAACTCAGAAAATTCGAATTTCCGGACATCAAAGAGGCCGCGATCTCCGATCTTCAGTTCCGGAATCACCAACAGCGCCATGAAGGAAAGGGTCATGAAAGGAGCCCGTAAAGAAGTTCCGGTAAGGCTTGCTATCTTATTAATATCCTGATATTTCTTTGCCACGATGACCCCCTCTTCCGTACTCATGAGTCCAGCCACAGGCAGAGGCAGAACCTGAACCTCGTCTTCACGGGATACGGCAATCCCTCCCTTTTCGCGGATCACTGCATTCAGGGCATTGATGATCTCCCGGTCATCAGTGCCTGTGGCGATCAGATTATGACTGTCATGAGCAATGCTCGAAGCCAATGCTCCATTTTGAAGGCCGAAACCGGAAATAAAACCTATTGCCGGCGGAGCCATTTTATTATAACGGTTCTTTACCACGATTTTCAGGATATCCCTTCCCGGATCGGACACTACGAGTCCATCCCGTATCAGCGGTTTTTCAATCTTTTCACCGGTAAGCAGGCTTCCTTCCTGCGCTGTGATCACCCGTATTTTCTTGTCCGGAACAACTTTAACCCGTATGTCTTCTTCCCGTACCACGTTTGCCTCGAAACGATTCACCTTCTGGCTTTCAATATTTTCCGTCAGCACATGTACCCCGTCGAATACCTTTTTCCCATCCAGAAATACGGCCTGCAAATTCCAATCTTTCAGATCACGGCATATGATAAAATCGCCCGCATCACCCGGTTGAAGCAGCCCGACCCGAAGGCCGTAAAACCTGACCGGATTTACGGTGGCTGCTCGCAGGACGTTCCATAAGTCATACCCCTTGGCCACAGCCCGTCGTACCATGTCCAGTATATGTTTTTCGGACAAATCATCCGGATGAGCATCGTCGGTACAAAACATCAACGCTTCCGGATGGTTTTCTAACAATGGCATCAGGGATTCAAAATTCTTTGCAGCGCTACCTTCACGAACCAGGATTTTCATGCCTCTTTGGATTTTTTCCTCCGCTTCGGCCAGGTCGGTACATTCATGGTCGGTGGTGATACCGGCGGCTGCATATTTTTTTAGCTCCTCACCCCGCAGACCGGGTGCATGACCGTCAATAATCCGGTTATATTTCCGGGCTACAGCAATCTTTTTCATTACCTCCGGATCTTTAAAGATAACCCCCGGATAATTCATCATCTCAGCCAGATGCAGGTCATCCCTCTCTCTAAACAAGGTTTCTATTTCTTCGGCACCCACCACTGCCCCCGTAGTTTCAAAGGAGGTTGCCGGTACGCAGGATGGTACTCCGAATTTTATTTTCAGTGGGGTTTTTTCTGCATCCTTCATCATGTATCTTATTCCTTCCACACCCAGGACATTGGCAATTTCATGGGGATCCGTAACGACCCCTACCGTTCCCTGCCTGATGGCCAACCGGGCAAACTGTTGCGGGGTGAGCATAGAACTTTCTATATGAACATGTGCATCTATGCATCCGGGCAGTATATATTGATCAGGCGCCTTTTTTACAGGAATGATCTTTTTTATAATCCCTTTTTCAATAAAAAGTTTTCCGGAATATATCTTTTTATTAAGAACATCTACAATTTTTCCTGATAGTTCCATAATCATCTCTTTTATTTACCCTATAAAGTTAGATAATTTTTTATACTTCACTTCGCACCACCGGTCGTCGAGTACTTTGAGCAAAGCGAGGAGTGTGTAGAAATGACCAGCAAGACTTCCGGGCTCTTCGATACAATCCGCCAGGTGGCGGACCACTCAGGGTGCGGTTTTACGTACATCAATACCGGTCGTCGAGTGCTTTGAGCGAAGCGAAAAGTGTATCGAGACGACCGGAGAAAAGCACCTCCCCTTACCCATTGTTCCACGTGGAACATCAGCGACCCATATGTATCAATAAAACACTAATATCTGACGGAGAAACTCCACTAATTCTCGAAGCTTCAGCGATGGTTGCAGGTCTTATTTTATCCAGCTTCTGGCGGGCTTCCGTGGAGAGGGATTTCATTTTTGTATACTCAATATTTTTTCTAAGTTTAAGGTTTTCAAGCCTTTTAAGCTTGTCCGCCATCATCTTTTCCCGGTTGATATACCCTCCGTACTTAATGGCGATTTCAATGGCGCTGATTAATTCATCCTGATTGATAATTTCATCTTCTTCTATTTTATCCCGGACAGTATCAATGTTTTTCAACAGTTCTTTTAAAGTAACTTGGGGTCTTAACAGCACATCCTTTAATTTGACCTTCTGTCGCAATCTTGAGGTTTCTTTCTTTTCAAGCAGGTCATTGATCTGATCCGGGGAAACACTATACTCTTCAATCATTTTTAAGATCTCATCTCTTTTGTTATATTTCTCCACCATCCTTTTGTATCGCTCTTCTTTAACCAGACCGAGCTTATATCCCTTTTCCGTCAGTCTGTAGTCTGCGTTGTCCTGCCGAAGTAACATCCGGTATTCAGCCCTAGAAGTAAACATCCGGTAGGGCTCATTGACCCCTTTCAGTATCAGATCGTCGATCAGCACCCCTGTATAGGCCTCGTCCCTCTTCAGTACAAATGGTTCCCTCTCCATAACCTTCAGTGCAGCGTTAATTCCTGCCATGATCCCTTGTGCGGCAGCTTCCTCGTAACCCGTAGTTCCGTTTATCTGCCCGGCAAAATAAAGATCTTTGATGATTTTTGTTTCCAGGGTCCGAGACAATTGTGTAGGATCAAAGTAATCGTATTCTATGGCATACCCGGGTCTGAATATTTTCACTTTCTCAAATCCCGGAATTCTCCTCATGGCATCCCATTGCGCTTTCCAGGGTAGCGAGGAAGAAAAGCCGTTCAAATAATATTCATTCGTATATTCTCCCTCTGGTTCAAGGAATAACTGGTGCTTGCCTTTGTCCGCAAACGTAACGATTTTATCTTCTATGCTGGGACAATACCTTGGACCGATGCTTTGAATGGTCCCGTTAAACAGGGGGGATTCGTCCAGACTTTGGACCAACACCTGGTGTACCTCCGGATTTGTATAAACGATATAGCAGCTTCTGCGCTTAAGCTTTTTTCCTTTCACTGGCATGTATGAAAATTGTCCGCTTTCAGGGTCTTCTTTTTGTTCCACAAACTTTGAAAAATCAATACTTCTTCCATCAAGGCGTGCCGGAGTCCCTGTTTTCATTCTTCCCACCCTGAATCCCAGCTCTTTCATTTGTTCGCTAAGGCCGGTAGATCTTGGTTCGGAAATCCTCCCCCCCTCTGCCCTTTTACTGCCGATGTGAATTAAGCCGTTCATAAAGGTCCCCGTGGTCAGGATAATTTCATTCCCATATATTTTGACGCCCATTTTTGTTTCCACTCCTACTGCCTTCTCCCGCTTTATAAGCACCTTCACGACACTATCCTGCCAAAAATCCAGATTTCTGATATTTTCCAGCTCTTCCCGCCAGAAAATACTGAATTTTATTCTGTCGCACTGTGCGCGGGGACTCCACATGGCCGGACCTTTTGATTTATTGAGCATTCTGAATTGTATGGAACTCCGATCGCTAACGATTCCGGAATATCCTCCCAACGCATCAATTTCCCGAACAATCTGTCCTTTTGCGATTCCCCCCATAGCAGGGTTGCAAGACATCTGTGCGATCTTTGTCATGTCCATAGTGATCAGGAGTGTTTTTGCTCCCATATTGGCGGCGGCGGCGGCAGCCTCGCTTCCGGCATGTCCTGCGCCTACCACAATTACATCATATTCCTCCATGCTCTTATTCCTCCAGCATTATCTTCTTTATCAACCGAAGATATCTGTCTTCCAACTTTCTCATCTTTTCTTTCTCTTTCTTTGTTGCATCCTCATATCCGCAAAGGTGCAAAACGCCGTGTATCATAACCCTTTGCATCTCGGTTTCTTCGGAAACTCCAAATTTTACAGCATTCTCTGCAACACGATTCACACTTATCAAAATATCTCCGTTAATTCTTCTTCCTTCCTTGTAATCAAACGAAATCACATCGGTATACCAGTCATGATTAAGGTATTTTCTGTTTGCACCGTATACGTTTTTATCCGTTTCGAATACAAAATTAATATCTCCCGGAATATAATGTTCACGAACAACAGATTCTTTTATCCATTGTTTTAGCTTTTTTTTATTCTTAAGGTGAAAAGAGGGGGCTTTTTCGTGGAAGTTTACGGCCACGCTTTCTAAAGTTTGAAGGTTAATTCCACTTCCGAGCCTTTGTTACGGAACTTAATGTTGTCACTAAGTTGCCTCATGAGAAACACGCCTCTGCCGTGAATATTTTCAATATTTTCAGGGGCTGTCGGATCCGGTACGTTATCATACTCAAAACCCTCTCCTTCATCCCTGACCCGTACTTTAACTTTTTTCAGATCCGTTGAGACCCAGATATCAATCTTTTTGTTCTTATCCGATTTATTACCATGGATTATAGCATTATTTACAGCTTCTACGGTAGCTACAAGAATTTTTCCGTACAAATCCGATTCAATTTTATGTTCTTCCGACAATTGATCGATCAGATTTTCGACGATTCTCAGATTTTCCGGATCTGAAGTTATCTGAAGGTTTTTTTGCATAATTCCTATTTGTTCCTCGTAGAACATTTATACTACGGTTCCGGTATATTTGTTACACTATAGAGGTATTTTTTATTTACTTTTTGCCAACCATATCTCTGGATTCATTTTCTGCGTTCCTCTCCATATTTCAAAATGTAACACCGTTTCCTGATTTGCAGGATCAGTGAACACAATTCCAATTTTATCTTTCGCCTTAACCTTTTGTCCAACCTTGACACTTACTTTGTACACATTCTGATATACCGTATAATAATTTCCATGCTTTATTATTACCGTTTCATTGGCCCCGGGTATTGCAACAATTTTTCTGACTTCTCCGTCAAAAACCGAACGGGCATATGCATTTTTTTCTGTCATAATATCGATGCCGTCATTTTTTACCGTAACATTTCTTAAAACCGGATGTCGGTGCGATCCATAAGTCTCGATAATAATTCCCTTTGCTGCAGGCCAGGGGAGTTTCCCTTTGTTTGCATCGAATTTACCCGCGATTAATTTCTCCTCAGGAGTTAGCATCATCCCTTTATTTCTCTTCCGCTCTTCCTCCATCATTTTCCTCATTGTGTCCGCGAGTTTTTTCCTGACCTTTTCCTTATTTCTAAGTTCTTTTCTTAACTGCCTTTCTTTCTTCCGGAGGGAAATCACATAATTATTCTTTAATAATTTTTCAGTTCTGTATTTTTGTTCCTCTTTTTTCAATCTATTCAGCGCCTGCACTTTTGTTCTTTTATTGTCTTCAAGTTTTCTGTTTTCCTGTTTCAGTAGTTCTTCTGCCTTTGTAAGTTCATTAAAGATTTTATGGATGTATCCTATATATTGCTGAAAATATTTCAACCTTTTATAGGCCTGATTAACACTTTTTGAGGATACGATGTATGCCAGAATGTTTCCCCTCTCTTTATAAACCGAATAATACTGTCTTATTATTTTTGCATATTCGTTTTTCAACTGCCTGATTCTTTTTTGTATCGAATCCATTTTTTGCTCATTAATCTCAATACTTCTATTTATAATATTAATTTCAGCATTATATTCACCGATCAATTGTTTTCTTTTACGTATTTGTCGGTTCAACAAATAAAGTTGGTTTATCGTTCTAACCCTCTTTTTTTGGGTCAGACTAAGCGCTTTACTGGTTTCCTCAATCGTTTGATTGAGTTCATCCTGTTTTTTCCTGAGATCCTGCAGGGATTCTTGTCCCATCCCTGATATTGAAAGAATGAGTAAAAAGAAGATAATCAATATTTTTTTATATAATATCATTTATCTTTTTTACCCTTTTGTATCTTCCCTGGTATTTCAATAATGTTACCGGAACATATTGATCTGTCACGATGTTTTCTGCAGTACAGTATATACAAAACCGTTGTTTTCTTAGAAGAACATAAACTTTAATTTTCTCAGGTATATTCCCTTTCCGGTTCTGCTCATAAAACTTCAAAATCTCAAATCTCGCTTTTCCTCCTATTTCTTTTAAAACAACCTGCCGGTTTGTTATTTTACTATGCGTCTGCAGTAAAATATTACCCATTGAATTTAAAGTCATTCCTGAATTATATTTACCTTCATCCGTTTCGTTTATTTTCGTCATAAAATATGTCTTCCTGACCCTGTTAAAAAGAAACATCCTGTCTTTGTAAAGATAAAGCCTTCCACCTTCCATACCCGCGTTGTTTCGGATAATAATCACCATAACCGAATCTTCGATATACCGTATATCCAATTTGCCTAGTTTCCGGTCTTTATTACAGGCATACAGATCGGTTTTCTTTATCCATAGTGTACGTTTCCCATCTTTCCCTTTTATCTTTTGAGTATTTCTGAATATCGAACAACTTTGCAGCATTGCGATATTCAGAAAAATAAGTACCAATAATTTATAATATTTATTCACTTCTTGCCGATTCAATTTTCTTTTCCAGCTTCTTCTTGTTTCCTTTTTTTTCAATGGCTAATTTCCAATACTTTACAGCTTCATGCTTATCTCCGTTTTTATACAGAATGTCTCCGTAATGTTCTAGTATATCAGGACTTGAAGCTCCTCCGTTTTCCAGTGCCTTTCTGATGTATTTCTTAGCTTCTCTTACTTTTCCCATATTATAAAGTATCCAACCATATGTATCCAGATATGTATCGTTATTTGGTTCCTTTTTTAACGTTATACCACTCATTCGCAGGGCCTTCTTAAGTTTTTCTTTGCGTAACGACAAATAATAGCTGTAGTTATTCAATAAATACGAGTTTTCAGGATCAACTTTCAAACCCTCCTCAAAGGCCTGATCAGACTTTTTAAATTGTTTCAGATTTTTATATGCTTCACCAAGATATCCGTACAACTGTATAATTATGGTTTTATAATCTACGCCGGTTTCCTTTTCCACATAATCCACGCCCTTTAGCAAAGCCAGTTTAAGTCCGTTTTCCGCGTACTGAGTAACCTTTTCATTCTTGTTTTTCCCGATATACGCCGAACACATATACACATAAAACAAAGGATCATCCTTAAATATCTTCATCCCTTGCTCAGCATAATAAAGGACAGTGTCCGGTTTTTGCATTTTTTCTGAAATGTATAATATTTGTTGCCACCCGATTTTGAATCCCGGAAACTTAACTATCATTTTTCTTAGCACATCCATTGCTTTTTCATTCTCTTCTTTCCTTGAATAGTAATCCACCAAGAACAACTGTGTTCTTAAATCGTCCTTCCCCTTTTCGTATATTTCCTTTACTAATTTTCTAATTTCATGTTCATGTGCATTTAATAAAGGGTCTTCATTTGATATCAATTCAAACATATAATCCAGTTTCCTGTTTTGGGCTATCTGATCATTATTAATTATTTTTTCCAATAACTGCAGAGCTTTTTCATAGTTTTTCTTCTGCATATATCTTCCATATGCAGCCATGACAACCTGCGGCTCCGATGGGTATCTCCTAATTAATGTATCAAAAATTTCCTCAGCTTCATCACTCTTCTGCATGCTTTGCATTATGCCTGCCTTCATGAGCCATAACTCCTTATCCTCCCCAACCAGTTTTTCGGCACTTCTAATTTCACCAAGTGCTTTTTCATATTTTTTATTGTTCGCATATGCGCGAATCATTTTCTTTTCCAGCTCTATTGATTTTCCGTATTTTTTCTCAATTTCCATATAAACCTTCAGTGCCTTTTCGGGTTGTTTATTTTGCAGATATAAATCTCCCAAAGTCATTTTTTCTTTAACCAGCTCCGGAAACCTATTTACGATCCTTTCATATAGGCTGATCAGGCTATCTGTTTCACCCAGCATCTGAAATTCACTTGCCAGTTGATAATAATACCAGATATTTCCAGGATCCTTCTGCAGTGCCATTTCTCCATACTTGACAGCAAGCGGTCCTTGTCCGCTAATGGCGAATATTCCGCTAATTTGATACTCCACCGCATCATCGGGTTTTATTTTCTCACATTCGAGAAAATATTTCATAGCGTTTTTATAGTTCCCGAAAATTTTTTGTTTTAATGCTTCGGTAAATAGGTAATTGAAGTTTTGGATTTTTTCTGCACTTTCGGTGGCTGGAAGTGTCTTATTTTGATTTGTCGATTTTTCAGGAACGACCTTTCCGGAACAACCCCCATCTAATATAATTATTCCTAAGACGACCAAAACCGTCACTATAAAATATCGGTATTTATTTGTTTTTTTCATTGCTTTCCTTCTTTCATTTTTTTCCGGTGTGGCCGAACCCTCCTTTTCCACGGGCCGTTTCATTCAGGGTTTCGACTTTTCTCCATACAACTTTTTCATGCCTGGCTACAACCATCTGGCAAATTCTGTCTCCGTTTTTTATGGCAAACTCCTCTTTTCCGTGATTGATCATAATTATACCCACTTCTCCGCGGTAATCAGCATCAATGGTTCCCGGTGAATTCAAAACCGTAATGCCATGTTTTAAGGCCAGACCACTTCTCGGCCGAATTTGCGCTTCAAACCCGACCGGTAATTCGATGTATATTCCTGTAGGTATCAACCTGATATCACCCGGTTTAAGGGCGATGCTCTCTTCCAGGTCGGCACGAATATCCATACCGGCGGCATGTTCCGATCCATACTCCGGGTCAGGATTTTTCGATGTATTTACAATTTTTACTATAAGTTCTTTTCCTCCCATGTTCTCTTTTTTATGTTGTTCATTTCCCTTTTCACAAGTACTGCTATCAGTCCTGCTAGTATTGTATCATATAATAATATTCGCAAAACATTCCCATTTGGTGAAAAATACAATACCGTAGTTACAAAGACCACAAAGATAGCGGTATGAATGAATATTTTCTTTATTTGATAGGAAATATAATATTTTTTACTGCCTATATACCATGACAGCGAGACCATGACCACATAAGCTCCAACATGTCCCCACGCCGATGCAACATATCCGTAATCGGGGATAAACAATATATTTATCGCTATCGTCATGATCAGGCCGGCACCATTGAGTACTATGGCAAAACGAGTAAGATCGTTGATCTTATACCATACCGAAAGATTAATAAATATTCCAAACAAGAGATTTGCCGCCAGAACTACAGGAACAATTCTCAATCCTACCCAATAATCAGGTCCAATCAGATATTTCACTATATCAAGGTTTATAATAATACCGAGGTAAATAATGAAACCAAACAGTATATAATACCGCATTACGGTTGCATACAGCGGTTTCGCATTTTTTGTACGGGCATGCCTGAAAAAAAAAGGTTCGACAGCATATCTAAACATTTGGATAAACAACGTCATCAATACCGCCACTTTGTAGTTAGCGCCGTAAATTCCTAGAAGTTTCAATCCTTCATTCCCTGTATAAAATCTTTTCAGTATGATCTTATCCAGCGAATCATTCAAAATGCCAAACAATCCCGCAACCATTAAAGGGAGGCCATAGAGAAGCATTTTTCTTACTACCTCCTTATTGTAATGTAGCCTGATTCCTTTATTTTCAATCATGACCAGTATAAGGCTGACAAGGCTTCCTGCAAGGTTTGCAATAAAAACATAACCTACTCCGATTTTTTCGCTGTAGATATATTTCACGAAACTTGCTGGATTCTTTTTCAGTAATTCCGGAATAAAATAGAGGTATAAAAATACCAGTACTATTATAATCCCTACATTGATCAACTTAATGAGTCCGAATTTTAGTCCTTTGTTTTCCAGGCGCAACCGGGCAAACGGGACTGCAGAAAAGGCATCGATGGCAACGATAAGGCTGAAAAACAATATATACTCAGGGTGATTTGCATATTCCATGATCCCGGCAACCGGCCTGAGAAAAATTATAATTCCTATCAGAAAAAACACAGAAGTAAAACCCAGTGTTAACACCGAAGTTGAATAGATATTGTCTTTTTCTTCGGCATGACTGGCATACCTGAAATAAGCCGTTTCCATCCCATAGGTTAGTACAACAAGCAACACAGCCATCCAGGCATATAACTCCGTAACAATTCCATACGATGTCAAACCCAGCACCCTTGTATAAAACGGGGTTAGGATTGCATAGTTTAAAAACCTGGGTACAATGGTGCTAAGTCCGTACAAAACAGTCTGACCGGCCAGTTCTTTTATGGGGTTTCTTTCTTGTTTCACCTTAGATTATTACTTACGTATTTGCTTTTCGTATCAACATGTATGGTGGCTATGATACCCGTTTCTTTTTTTATCTCATTAAATAATTTGCCGGTCAGCTCCGTAGATTCCTTCAGGGTAATTTGTTCGGGTAAAACGATATGAAACGTCATTTCGGTATGTCTGCCGTATTTATGAATATGGAAATGATGCATATGTAAATTATCTCCATATAATTTTTCTCCTATTTTTTTTACCGTTTTCATGGTTTCTTCATCCACTGCCTCGCCGAGCAAAGGTAAAACCGCATTTTTTATGATCTTGTAAGAAACGTAAACCAGATAAACGGAAAGCATAGCGGTCAGCAGGCCGTCCATCCACCATATCTTGCCACTAAAGAAAATACCTATCAAAATAATGAGCGATGAGATCGCATCCGAACGGTGGTGCCAACCATCGGCAATTAAAGCGTCTGATTTTATCTTTTTCCCGGTACGTATCGATAATTGTGACATAATTTCTTTTACCACGACAGATATTGACATTACGATAACACCCGTCTTTCCGAAAAGAGCACCCTTATGACTTACCAGCCGGTGAGCTGCTTCCTGTCCGAACTCAAAAGAGATCATAATCAGAAAAAATCCAACAAAAATAGCTGCAACGGTTTCGGCCCTCCCATGTCCGAAGGGGTGCTCCCGGTCAGCAGGCTTTCTGCTCCATTGCATACCTGCCATAACAATAACGGTGGAAATACAATCTGACAATGTGTGCCATCCGTCTGCCCGCAATGCCAGAGAATCGGTCACATGTCCGGCCCAAACTTTCAACACAAATAAAATAATATTTACGCCAAAAGATACCCATACGACGATCATTCCCTTCTTTATCCCGTTCACTTTGTCATGAATTTACCATGAATCATTTTGTAAATATCGCATATATTTCTAAATTTTCCACCGTTCTTTTTTGATAATGGATAAGAGTTTCTTGCTCTATTTCTATGGTACAATCCTGGATTATCTTAATTTTGCAAAAAAAATCTCTATGTGGTCAGACTGGGAGCAGCTTACCGGTTATCTTAAAAATACTTTTTCCATAAAGGGAGATCTTTTATCGGTATTGTTTCTCGTCGGTATTCATGAAGCCGGAACCGGTTTCCGTGCGTACACCCAGGATGAAAAAACCGGACTTGTAAAGCTGGCCAAGTATACTTTGTTAACGTTTGCCGGTTATTTTCAAAAAATTGAAGTGGCTGACAGGGATCCTCTGTTTATTCCGGAAGAAGAAAAATTCCTGCCCGCTGATCCGGATCAGATAGAAACGATTCTAAAGAACGAATTACTGACCTATTTTAATCATAATATTCCCTTTTCATCATGAAATATATTACATACGCTTTCACCATACTTACGCTCCTGTTTTTATTACCTGGGTGTAAAGGTCCCAAATCCTCAAACACGGACAAAGACATTTCTCCTTCAAAGCATTATTATGTTACTTTTCATACTACTGCCGGGGATATTGCCGTGAAACTTTACAATGAGACCCCACGGCATCGTGACAACTTTGTAAAATTTGCCAAAGAGGGTTATTTTAACGGTGTATTGTTTCACCGTGTGATTCAGAATTTCATGATCCAGTCGGGGGATCCGGACTCGAAAAATGCACCGAAAGGCAAGCTTCTGGGGAATGGGGGCCCCGGATATACCATCCCCGCTGAGATTCATAAGGACCTTTTTCACAAAAAAGGTGCTCTTGCAGCCGCCAGGATGGGAGACCGGACAAATCCGGAACGGGCCTCCTCCGGATCACAGTTTTACATCGTTCAGGGCAAAACTTTTACAGATGCCGAACTGGATCAGATAGAAAAAAGGATCAATCAGACCAACCGGAATAATATCTATTATTATTATCAGAAAAAAGTTGCTGCCGAAATGGAAAAATCCTCCAAACCTGTTAACCGGCAACAGATCAATCAGGAAGCCATGATCCGCGCTACCGATTCATTGGATAAATATATTCCTTTCCGTTTTAGTGATACACAACGGAATGTATATAAAACCACCGGGGGGGCCCCTCATCTTGACGGAGGATATACTGTTTTCGGAGAGGTGGTCAGTAGTATGGACATTGTGGATAAAATCGCTTCTGCCGCAACGGATAAGAACGACCGTCCTCTTGAGGATATAAAAATATTGAATGTTAAAGTAACCAGAAAATAACAGACACAATGAATTTAATTCCAGAGATTGAAAAATATATACGGGAAGTACATGAATTCAAAGCGAAAAATCCCGAAGACCTAGAACAATTCAGGATCAGATTTCTGGGAAAAAAGGGTATTGTTCCGGAATTTTTCAAACAGTTCAAAGAAGTTCCTCCCGAACAAAAGAAGGAGTTCGGACAACACATAAATCAACTCAAACAACTGGTCCAGGAACGGGTTAATACGCTGCGTCATTCATTAAAAAAACACCAGACCAAACATCATTATACCGATCTTACCTTGCCGGGAGATCCCTTTGTCCCGGGAAGCCGCCATCCTTTATCCATTGTACGTAATGAAATCATTTCCATTTTTTCCAGGATAGGCTTTACTGTATCGGAGGGGCCTGAAATTGAAGATGACACACATGTTTTTTCCAAACTTAATTTTCCGCCCGATCATCCGGCACGGGATATGCAGGATACATTTTTCATTGAAAAAGATCCGGATGGAGAATCCCGGCATGATGTTTTACTTCGCACCCACACTTCTTCCGTACAGGTACGAGTAATGGAAAATCAGAAACCCCCTATCCGAACAATCTCTCCCGGCCGGGTGTTTCGTAACGAAGCCATCTCGCCACGTGCTCACTGTATTTTCCACCAGATTGAAGGGCTATATATCGATACCGATGTTTCTTTTGCCCAACTGAAACAAACGCTTTACTATTTCTCACGGGCATTTTTTGGTCCGGAAACCAATGTTCGTTTCAGGCCGTCCTATTTTCCATTTACCGAGCCTTCTGCTGAAATGGACATAACCTGCATGCTGTGTGGAGGAAAAGGATGTAATGTATGTAAATACACAGGATGGCTGGAAATATTGGGGTGCGGTATGGTGGATCCGAATGTACTCGAATTTAATGGTATTGACAGTGAAAAATATACGGGATTTGCGTTTGGTATGGGCATCGAACGCATTGCCATGCTAAAATATCAGATCAACGACCTGCGGCTTTATTTTGAAAACGATCTGAGGTTTCTGGAGCAATTTTCCGCTGATTTTTAGACAAACCGTCATAAACAAAATAATAAAAGGGGATGCAGATCACAACATCCCTTTTTTTATTCGTCATATACCTTTATCTCGTGCGTCAGCTCCATCGCTTTACGATACAGATAGCTGACTCCACAATACCTGTCCTGACTTAGATTTACCGCTTTTTCAAGCTTATCCATCGGGAGATCATGTCCCCAGAACTCATAAATAAGATGCATTTTCGAATAATGCTTAGGATGTTCTTCGGTAACCTCGGCTTCAATTTTCACGTTGAATTTGTTAATCTCCACACGCATTTTCTGCAGTATGGAAACTACATCCATCCCTGTACATCCGGCCAGAGACACCATCATTAAAGGTTTGGGCCGTGGTCCACGATCTTTTCCACCCACATTATCCTCAGCATCTAGAATGATTTTGTGTCCGTTTAATTCTGTTTCAAAAGCCAGTCCGTCAATCCAGGAAACACTTATGCCATCTTTCATCTTTTCATTTTTTTTTAATTGTTAATACCGTTCCAAACCGTTTTAATGTACTATACATCATGTTACATTAATCTCATAAAAAAATTTCAAGTTTGGAGCTGCAAAAATATAATTTTTAATTGTAAATTGCGGGACTTCGTTCCGTACTTATGTTTTTTTAACCGGAATCAATATATGAAAAAGCAGGACGAAACACCTACTTGCGATTATTGTTTTAAAAATATCAACTCCATATTCCGGCATCTTACGCCCGAACAGATGGATTTACTTTCCTATACAACCACCCCCCGCATTTATGAAAAAGGCGAGACGCTTTATCACGAAGGTCGACGCATAAACGGCGTTTATTGTATAGAAAGCGGTATTGTTAAGATTTTCAAAACCGGTTTTGACGGGAAGGAACAGATTATTATGTTCGGCAAAGGAGGAGATATTATAGGATACCGTTCTGTTCTGGCCAATGAACTTGCCTGTACCACAGCTAAAATTATTGAGGAAGGATTGCTCTGCTTTATTCCTGCCAATCTATTACTTCAGTTTGTCAAGGAAAGTCCGGGTTTCAGTTATGAAATCATGAAACTGGCCTGTAAGGAACTGGGAGATGCCAACCAATATATCACGGACCTGGCACAAAAATCGGTTCGTGAACGTCTGGCAGAAATATTACTTCATCTTGTAGAAAAATTCGGAATAGACGGAGAGAATAACCTGAAAATCTCTTTAACACGCGAAGAACTGGCAAATATTGTAGGTACAGCTACAGAATCGGTGATTCGTCTTTTATCTGATTTTAAACACTCCGGCCTTATTGATCTTCAGGGTCGTAAAATAAAGATCCTTGATATGAATGGATTAAAACATATCAGTAACGCTTTTCCATAATGGTTTGTCAGTCTTCGACGAAATGATTCGTGGTAATATATGTGATCAGACCCACAAGAATTATCACCAAACTCCACAATAGAATAGTATTGTGATTTCCGCTTTTGCCCATGGCAAAAATGATAAGAACAACACCTATCAGCATGATAATGAGGCCGAGTTGTTTTAATAATTCATTCATAATCAACCTGTTTACTTAATATATTACTGTAATTTTCTGGAAATAAATATATAAAAAATAATTTTGTCCTAACAATAAAGAAATTTCTTTATTACAGCTCGTCCAAAACTTTATTTGAACCCAAATTTACCCGGTACAGCCTACTACCTGTGTGCAATAGAAGATTTTTTTGAAATCTCTATTGCGCAATCCGGGTTGAAAGTAAATCTACAGACAGTCAGATCCTGACGTAATCATTCGGACAAGACCGGTATTAACAGAGCAAAGGATTAACCCGGCTAATCGTATTCGTTCAGTTGTTTCTCGTCTTCCTAATGCGTAATCCGGGTTTAAAATAAAACTCCTGTTCCTGACAGAAAATCTTTCCCAAAATGATGATATGCCAGTTCTGTTAATTCTCTACCCCTGGGGGTTCTCTTTACAAATCCTTCTTTAATCAGAAACGGCTCATATACTTCTTCTATGGTTCCGGCATCTTCTCCCACCGCGGTAGCTATCGTATTCAGTCCTACCGGACCTCCCTTGAATTTATCCAATATGGTACGGAGAATTTTATTATCCATTTCATCGAGCCCATGTCTGTCTATGTTCAATGCTTCCAGGGCATACTTTGTAATTTCCATATCAATGATACCATTTCCTTTCACCTGGGCAAAGTCTCTTACTCTTCTGAGAAGAGCATTGGCAACCCTGGGTGTTCCACGGCTGCGTGACGCAATTTCGTCGGCGGCATCCCCGTGAATTTTTATTTTTAAAATACCTGCAGAACGTATGATTATATTCCGAATAACTTCTTTATCATAATATTCGAGATGAAAGGTAATGCCAAATCTTTCACGCAGCGGATTTGTCAGCAAGCCGCTACGCGTTGTTGCACCCACAAGAGTAAAGGGGTTTAGACTCAGGCGAACACTGCGAGCGCTGGGTCCCTTATCGATCATTATGTCGATTTTATAATCTTCCATAGCAGAATACAAATATTCCTCTACTACAGGTGATAAACGGTGTATTTCATCAATAAACAAAACATCGTTTACCTCAAGAGATGTCAATAACCCGGCCAGATCTCCCGGTTTATCCAAAACCGGACCGGAAGTGGTTTTAATATTAACATGTAATTCATTGGCCACGATTCGTGCGAGGGTGGTTTTACCCAATCCGGGTGGCCCGTGAAACAATACATGATCCAAAGCTTCTTCGCGCATGGCAGCTGCCTGAACAAATACTTTTAGATTTTCAATGACACCGGCCTGTCCCGTAAATTCACCAAAACTCGTGGGTCTGAGTTTATTTTCATATTCCCGGTCTTCAGGAACATAAGACAAATCATGTATATTAACTTCCTCTTCTGCCATGTCAAAAATAAAATTATTTGATCATTTTCACCTCTTTATTCAAATTCACTTTTACTCCGTTTATCCTTTTTTCCAGATCATCTTTATAAGTAATTGTAATGATCAGGTTTCCATTTTCATCATATTTTTTCCAGGTCTTTTCTTTCAAACCGTTGGAGAAGTATCTTTCTTCCTTTAATTTTCCATTCGGATAATACAATTTATGTTTCCCTTCGGGATTCCCTTGAACAAATCGACCTTCATACATTAATTGCCCGTTCGCGTAATAAAACTTCCACACTCCTTCACGCAAACCGACAATATATTTTCCCTCCTGCTTTTCATCGCCTACGTTTATCATCCACAAACCATCCCTCTCCCCGTCAATGTAGTTCCCTTCCGCAATTACATTTCCTTTCCGGTCGTATTCTACATAATGACCGTCTTCTTTGCCGTTAAAATATTCTTCTTCACGCCTTAAAGATCCGTCCTCATAATACCATCTCCAAACGCCATTTTCTTTTCCGTTTCTATAGGATCCAGTCTGTTCTGTTTTCCCATACCTGTAATAATATTTCCACACCCCTGTTTTTTTATTATGGATATAGTTTCCTTCGGATCTCACAGCTCCATTGTCGTAATAATATTTCCATTTTCCTTCTTTTTCTCCTTTCTCCGTAACGATGCCTTCTGCAACAACATGCCCAGAATTATCATAAATTTTAGAACCAATGACCTTTCCGTTTTTGTCATATTGTCTATGTATTCCGATAGGAACACCCTTACGATAAGCTCCGCTTTCAATGATATTCCCGCTTTCATCGTAGGTATTTCTGATATCCACCGGACTAACTATCGAATCATTTTCCTCTGCCAGATTTACCAATTTACCGTTTTTGTAAAACAAAACCACCTTAATATTTCCATTTCCGTCGAATTCTTTATAGAAACCATCTCTGATACCGTTTTTATAATACTCTTCAATATACTTTTTCCCATCCGGATAAAACGTCACCCATTTTCCATCCTTTGCTCCTTCTTTATCAGTACGGTTAATTTTCTCTCTTGACACCAGGAAATCCTTGTGATATTCACTGATGGTGATAATATTTCCTTTTTCATCAAACTCTTTTCCGATCCCCTCTTTTTTTCCCTGTTGATAAGGAATTATCTCTTTTATTTTCCCGTCAGGATAATAAATATAAGCTTCTCCCTCCTTCTTCCCGTTCACATATAGTTCTCTTACTTTGGTATAACCCACTATACCGTTGTCTTTATTAAGATATTCGTATCGTATGTCCCATCCGTTTTTCTTACCGTATTTATAATCAATTTTTTCCAATGTATCCCCAACCTGATTATAAAACACCCAGGTACTGTCGAGCAAATAATTAACTCTTTTCCCTTCCGACTTTTTTATACCTGTTACGTAGTACGTTATCCAATACCCTTCCGGTTTTCCGTTTTTCATCATTCCTTCACTGGAAACCTGCCCGTTTGGATAATAAAATTTATTGTATCCGTTTGGATTTATCTTTTTTTCCTGTGCAATAATCACATGCGCCTGGGAAAACAAGACTCCTGACAGAATCGCAATAACCGTATATTTTTTTAACTTATTCAGCATTTAATCATACACTTCTTCATTTCATCCGCTGATTTCCATCATTCTTTTAATAGATCCGGAGGCTTTTTCTATTTTTTCCTTATCCAGGATTATCTCCGGAGCTTCATATTTCAGCGCATTATATATTTTTGGCAAGGTAGTCATTTTCATGAATTCGCATTCACTACACGCACAGGTACTATCATGCCCCGGGGCAGGAATATATTCTTTTTCGGGGTTATTTAACCTCATCTGATGAATTACGCCCGGTTCTGTAGCGATAATATATTTTTTACAATTATCTTTCTTTGTATATTCGATCAATTGCGAAGTAGATCCGATAAAATCCGCAAGAATTCTCACAGGTTCTTCGCATTCGGGATGAGCTATTATTTTTGCATCCGGGTTTTCTTTTTTCAGGTTAATAATTTTTTCCAGAGAAAATTCCCGGTGTACATGACAACTTCCGTTCCAGATCAACATATCTCTACCTGTAATGCTCTTAATATAGTTTCCCAGATTTTTATCGGGAGCGAAAATGATCTTTTCATCTTCAGGCAATGATTGTATAATTTTTACAGCATTGCCGGAGGTACAAATTATGTCAGACAGTGCTTTTACTTCGGCAGAAGTATTCACATAAGAAACAACTGTCCGGTCCGGATGATCCTTGACAAATTTTTCAAATTTATCAGCAGGACATGAATCTGCCAGTGAACAGGAAGCATTCATATCCGGTAATAAAACTTTTTTTTCGGGAGATAATATCTTTGCCGTTTCAGCCATAAAATGAACCCCTGCGAAAACAATAATATCAGCTTTTGTGTTGGCTGCCTGTTGCGAAAGAGCCAGACTATCTCCTGTAAAATCAGCAATATCCTGTACTTCATCCCTTTCATAGTAGTGTGCAAGAATAATAGCATTTTTGTCCTTACGCATTTTTCTTATCTCTGAGATAAGTTTTTCTCCCCGGGGCGTTTTAAAATCAACATACCCTTTTTCTTTTATTAACCGATTTACATCCATTATTATATTTTAAATAAAAATTTTAAAACTTTTATGTTATTAATAATAGCCTGTTAAAACTGTTGGTAAAATTGAGTAAAATTTTTTCTTCAAACAAACCACAGGATATCCTCAAAATATTAACAAAATTTATTTATATAAAGTCCATTTATTAAACA
>JANTHB010000038.1 GCA_024762655.1 Bacteroidales bacterium | reverse complement strand
CCCCTGGTAGGGATCATGCGCCCGTTGTATCAGAAGGATAAACGTCTGCTCCTCTTTTTCACAAAGCACAATGCTGTCGGCGGTGACAGCCGGACGGGCATATTTGTAAGTAAACGTCATCGCATCAATCTTTTGTTTCTTCTCTCCAGATGAAGCCTTCGCAGGTTTTTTCTTTGTTTGATCCTCATGATGACAAATATGAGCAAAAGAATAAAGATGGCGATGGTCAGGTAAAGGACCGGCCGGAAAGCCTCTCCGTAAGCCTGAAGGCTTAGTGTGTCTGTACTATTCATGGAACGGGTCTTTTATGAGTAGAAGTTTATGAGAATAAGTCCCTTTTTTCTCATCGAATATACCCTGATGATCGAGCCGGTCAATCCTGACGCGTCCTGAAGCGTGGATGATCTTATGATCGGGAAGGACAAGGCCTACGTGTGTGATCTTATCTTCTTCATCCCCGAAAAAAGCCAGATCTCCGGGTTGAGCTTCTTCCGTGAAAGGGACATCTTTGCCTGTCATGCCTTGTTGAGAAGCATCCCGCAGAAGACGATATCCGTTGATGCGGAAGATGGTTTGCACAAAACCGGAGCAGTCGAAACCGCAAGAGGTAAGTCCGCCCCACAGGTACGGTACGCCGGTGAAATTAAGGGCATAATCCGTTAGTGCCAGACGGTCTTTGGATTTCCCTGCTTCCAGGTGGATGTCCGGAAGCATGAAGACAAGATCACCCACTGTACATGCATTTTTTTCTTCATCCCAGAAAGGCAGGCGGACTCCTTCCGGCAAACGGCGTATGCCATCGGCCGGATCATCCGTATGGGCCAGAACCATACGGTCAATGATGATGACGGGTTCTTCGGCAAGGGCATTGAATTGCTTCTCCGGAAGCGGAACGAACGAACTGTCCGTGATCCATCCTTCATAGTGGTCCCACCATCTTTTGACTTTATACCATTCATTAATCCGGTCCAGAATGGTGAAGGTATCCCCGAACAGAAGCTGGGAAACCATTTCAGCCCGGTGGGAGGGTTCTTTCCGGACCGGGACAACCGAGAGCGGGACGATGCCGTATTGTGTCATAATGTCTCTACCTTTTGTGGTTTACTTCAAACCTGCTTAACTTTTATCATGTAAATATAGGAAGAATGCATGAAAAAAGTAATAAAGGGATGCTTACAAAGTGACCCTTACCGGCAGGGAGGCAGGAAGAGCTGCCGCTGCCACCGTGATAATGGACCGGAAGGATGACCATAGCCGTTCAATTATTTTCCTGTGAAGTTATCCGGAAAACAGGTTTCCCGGATAATTTATATAAATTTGTCAGCATTACGCACTTTCCGGGTACGGTAGTTGTGTGTTGTTAAGGTAAATTCTGAACAGATGAAGAATGTCATTTCATATTTGCGGGCCAACGTAAAGGGGATATTGAGGATTCTCTATCTCATTGCTACCATTACCGTTATTGTATATCTTTTCCCGAGGGAGGGGAAATTCCGTTATGAGTTCCAGCGTGGAAAACCCTGGCTGCATGAAGACCTCTACGCGCCTTATGATTTTCCGGTTTATAAAACAATGGAAGAGCTGCAGGCTGAAAAAGACAGTATCCTGAAAGATTTTAAGCCTTATTTCAAGCTGGATACCAATGTGGTGGCAAAGGAGATGGATAAATTCAGAAATGATTTTGAAAAGCGATGGAAGCAATATGTGCGGCAACAATATGATCTGAAACAGGAGCCTGCCGGAAATACCTGGCGGGGAAAGATGATCCTTCGGGAAAAAGAGAAGTTATACAGGATGACTTCCGGTTTACTATTAAACGTGTATAATCATGGTATTGTGGAGGTGGCGGATGCTTTTACCCGCGACAGCAATCCTTCCTCTACCATCGTGATCTTACGGGGCAATGTGGCCGAGCAGACGGATACTACTGCCGTATATACCCTTAAAACAGCCTATGAATATCTGAAAAAACAAATCCATGGAGTCCCTCTTACCCCTTTCAGGGACCAGGAGGCTGTACGGGAATTTCTGACCGAATTGAACCTGAATGAATACGTGGAACCCAACCTCTTCTACGACCGGGAGACATCACAAAAAGTCAAGGAGAGCATGATATCCGGGCTCTCCCTTACGAGAGGGATGGTACAGAGAGGAGAACGTATTATTTCAAGGGGCGAGATCGTCAATGCACGCACCTATCAGATCCTGGAGTCCTTGAAGATTGAATATGAAAAGCGCCTGGGGGCTTCGGCCAACTATCTGCTTATTCTGGCCGGACAGTTCCTGCTGGTGTCCATTATCCTGCTTATGTTGTTTTTGTTCCTGATGTATTTCAGAACGTATATTTTTGCCCACACCAAGGACCTGCTCTTTATCTTTTTTCTGCTTGTCCTGTTTGTGGGCCTGTCACGATGGATCATTTCAAATCCTACCCTGAGTTACTACCTTATTCCTCTGGCGATTGTACCGATTATAATACGTACCTTCTATGATGCCAGGCTGGCGTTGTTTATCCACATGATCCTGCTGATGATCGTAGGCTTTTTTGCTCCCAATTCCTTTGAATTTGTCTTCCTGAATTTTATCGCAGGGATTGTGGCGATCATCTCCCTGACAAATATCTACCGAAGGAATAAATTCATTATGTCGGCGGTTATGGTATTTTTCAGTTATTCTCTGGTATATCTCGGCAATACGATGATCCAGGAAGGAAGTCTGGAAAATATGCACTGGATGAACTATGTATGGTTTTCCGGGAACGCGTTTCTGGTGCTTTTATCCTTCCCCCTGGTATATGTATTCGAAAAAACATTTGGGTTCCTGTCGGATGCCACGTTGGTTGAGCTGGCTGACACCAATCAGCCCTTGCTCCGTGAACTGGCCGAGAAAGCGCCGGGCACCTTCCAGCATAGTCTGCAGGTAGCCAATCTGGCGGAAGAAGCGGTGAGGATTGTAGGGGGAAACCAGTTACTTATCCGTGCGGGAGCATTATACCATGATATCGGGAAAATGACAAATCCGGTTTATTTTATCGAAAACCAGCGGGAAGGACTGAACCCTCATGAAGCATTATCTTTCAAGGAAAGTGCCTCCGTTATTATCAGTCATGTGCCGAAAGGGATAGAGATAGCCCGGAAACATAACCTGCCGAAACAGATCGTGGATTTTATACGTACGCACCACGGAACCACCAAGGTGCAATATTTCTATCGCAATTACATCCATAAGTATCCCGAAAAGTCTTCCGATGTGGAAGACTTTACCTATCCGGGTCCCAAACCTTTTACCCGCGAAATGGCCATCCTGATGATGGCCGATTCGGTCGAGGCCGCTTCACGCAGCCTGAAAGACTATTCTGAAGAGACCCTGGGTAACCTGGTGGAGGATATTATCAACTACCAACTCCGGGAAGGCCAGTTCAATGAGGCCCCGATTACTTTCAGGGATATTTCCAAGGTAAAGGAGATATTTAAAAACCGGCTGACTAATATTTATCATGCCCGGATAGAGTATCCAAAACAATAACGGGAACAGGAACGGGCTCTCCTCCTCTCAGTCACTCTTTACTTTCCCGGAGATCGACAATCTCGACGCCGGGGTGGTCTGCCTTTCTGAACTTGAAAGTAGAAGGTTTGACTTTTATGTGGGGTTCTGTTTTTTCAATGCGGACAATATACTGCATGCCGTCCTTTCCAAAAAAACGGGCGGAAAATAACATGCCGGTTTTTTTATTTATCTGAAGCCGGATACGGGAATAGTTTTCCTTCAGGTCTATCGGGTACAGATCCACAACCTGTAGCTCTTTCCCATCTGTCTGATTGAGGCCCACAAAATGATACCGGAACGTCAGCCGGTAATCTGAAAAGAGTTGTTCGGGATGGGCCAGAAAAGAGTGATCTTCGGGATCGGGATTAAGTACGTTTACTTCACTTACATCCGGCATGTAGTTCCAAACCGTATGTCCGTCAAAGAAAATCTCCGAATCGCCTGTCTTCAGATGATATTTCTTTCCCTGCAATGTCAGTTCACCGGTGAAAGAACTCTTCGAGTTGTCCTGGAGGTTAATGGCTGTAAAATGAAAGGTGACCCGGAAGGGTTCGGAGGCCCTGGTTTGTTCCGACAAGCGGTTCAGTATTTTTTCCGCTTCAGGATCTTCCTGCGATAGCCCCGGAAATACCCGTAACAGGATCAGTAAAAAAGAGAAAATATAAATAAGATATTTCATAATTCCTTGCAAGCTATTAATGAGCAATTCCTCTAAACCCTAAACCAATTATTCCATATCTCTCAATAATTGTTCCAAAGTATATTCATCCGGTATCAGCACCTGTCTGGCCTTACTGCCTTCATACGGTCCGACGACACCGGCGGCCTGCAGTTGGTCGATGATCCGGCCGGCACGGTTATAGCCGATAGATAGCTTTCTTTGGATCAGAGAGGTTGAGCCTTGTTGGTGCTGAACGACCAGACGGGCTGCATCTTCGAAGAGAGGGTCTTTTTGTTTCATGTCCACTTCTCCGGCAGCGTTACTGTCACCGTCAAACTCCGGCAGAAAGAACGGCATGGGATAACTTTGCTGGGATGCGATATAGTTGGTGATGGCTTCCACTTCCGAGGTATCTATATAGGCGCATTGTATCCTTGTCAGATCGCTTCCCGAGCCAATAAGCATGTCTCCGCGTCCTACCAGTTGATTGGCTCCCGGGCTGTCGAGGATGGTCCGGGAGTCGATCATCGCTGTGACTTTGAAAGCAATACGTGTGGGGAAGTTTCCTTTGATGGTCCCTGTGATGATGTTGGTGGTAGGCCGTTGGGTGGCAATAACCAGGTGGATGCCTACGGCCCGGCCCATTTGAGCCAGCCTGGTAAGCGGAAACTCAATATTCTTTCCTGCCGTCATGATCAGATCGGCGAACTCGTCAATGACCAGGACGATGTAGGGCATAAAACGATGTCCTTTTTCCGGGTTCAGCCGGCGGGACTTGAATTTTTCATTGTACTCATTGACAAAACGAACATGGGCCGCGGTGAGCAGGTCATAACGCTGGTCCATTTCGATGGTTAGAGAGTTCAGGGTGTTGACCACTTTATCGGTATCCGTGATAATAGTTTCTTCGGCATCCGGCATCACAGCCAGATAATGTTTTTCCAGCTTGGAATACAGCGCCAGTTCCACCTTTTTGGGATCAACGAAAATAAATTTTAATTCGGCCGGATGTTTTTTATACAAAAGGGAGGCAATGATTACGTTTAACCCCACAGACTTTCCCTGTCCCGTAGCTCCGGCAACCAGCAGGTGAGGAGCTCTTGCCAGGTCAAAAACATAGGGGCTTCCTGAAATGGTACTGCCCAGTGCCACAGGCAGGTCATAATCAGCGTCCTGAAAGGCACGGGAAGTGATCATGGATTTCATGGACACAATATCCGGATGCAGATTTGGGACTTCAATGCCTATCGTACCCCGGCCCGGAATGGGAGCGATAATCCGGATCCCCAGGGCAGAGAGACTCAGCGCAATGTCATCTTCCAGATTCTTTATCTTGGAGATCCGTATCCCCGGGGCAGGTACGATTTCATACAGGGTGACGGTAGGTCCAATGGTGGCCTTGATCTTATCAATCCTGATCTTATAGTTGGCCAGCGTCTCTACGATCTTGTTCTTGTTGTCCAGCAACTCCTCTTTGCTGACCTTTGAATTGCCTGTTTCATGATCTTTCAGCAACTGTACGGGGGGCATACGGTAACCGGACAGTTCAAGGGTCGGGTCATACCGACCGGAGGGCTCGGTACTGATCTCTTTCTCAGATAACTGATCTTCTCCGGGATGCCTGCGTTCTACAGTCAGCTCGATGTCTTCTTCGGCATCCTTCACATTCTTATCCTTGCCGGATCGATGATCCGCTTGATCATTATCAAGGTTCTCACCGGACAAAACAGTTTCCGTTTTCCGGGGCTCTTCCGATAAAAGGAGATCCTCTTCATCCGCAGATACACCGTTGTGGATGGTATCTTCCACACGACCCGCATTGGCGCCGGGTTCTGAGATTTTCTTTTTCAGCCTGAAAGGAGGGATGTGGAAGTAATAGAGGATAAAAGCCGTATTAAAAAATATTAGCAGAAAAGCACTGCCGACTTTTCCAAGCAGACTGTTCAGCCATTCAACGGTAAAAAACCCGAAGGAACCTCCGAATCCACTTCCCAGATATCCGTTTGAGCTTCCAAGAATATAAGCAATGGTAAGGGAGCCCAGGAGGGTGATGAAGAATAAAAACCAGAAGACTTTACGCAGGGGGGCTGTTTTGATTTTAAAAAAACGGATGCCGATATCCATAATAAAGAGAGGGATCGTAAATGAAAATACACCAAACCATTTGTTGATCAGGAGATAGGAGAGATAGGCCCCCGTTTTCCCGGCCCAGTTCTGAACCACTACCGAAGCAACAGAAAAGACTTTGCCATATTCAAAGCTCTGATCGGCCTTCCAGGTAAAAAAGTAAGAGATCAATGCAAAAAGCAGATACAGTCCAAACAGGATAAAGAAAAACCCTGTGATAAAGCGGACCCGGTCGTCCTGAAAGAATCCTGATTTTTTATGTGAGCCTTTCTTGCCGGCAGATGTGTTTTTTGTCTTCTTTTTTTTCACGTTGCTTACAATTTTACCTGACAAAATAACGAAACACAACCGGAAAGTAAAAAGATTTTCAGGGATTTATTTTTAACAGGAATAAGTACAGTTCCGGAAAGGCATTCTCGTATTACTCCATTAATTTATTGAGAATATCCTCGAGCTGCTGCCTGGAGACTTTGATATATCCTTTTCTGGAAGCAAAATATTTATCATCAACGTCCTTGAAATATACCCCTGTGGCGGTAAGTTTCATTTTTAACTTGCTGAGATTAAGATAAAACTCCAGTAAAACCCCGTCGATGTCTTTGTAGGGTGTGGCCCGGTTGGGATCTTTTATCGGAATGTCTGTTGTATAGTAAATAGGGATGGGTACCGTCTTCCCGGGGAGGATCACAAAAGCTTCTTTGGCAATGTACCCGCATATCTCCTTGGTATGATCTCCCTGCTTGACCGTGAGTTTAGGGATTTTGCCGAAACCCGCTGCGGGTTCGTCAAACTTTCCCTCATAATAAAATTTTTTATCCAGGACATTTAGGTAAGTGATGTTGGTCTTTTTCTTTACATTGATGATATTGGAGATATTAAACAGTCCAAAAAAACCGTCTATGGTCATGACTGTATTATCATTCTTAAAGTAAACGGTCAGTTTCTTGGGGAGCAGATCCGTACTGAATTTCTCCAGATCATTCTCTACATAGGTGATGGCGTAGATAACTTCTCCCTGCTTCTCATGGCTATAGGAAGTTTTCTTACAACCCTGAGGTAAAAAGAAGAGGGTCGTAAGACCTATTAATAAATATTTTTTTCTGAAGTGCAACATTTTCAGGTTACGAATATAATAAAGTTAAAAAAAAACATCAGTTTTCTGTAAAAAAGAAAAGCTGTTTTATCAAAAAAAAATGTTTGTTTTCTGCAAAAAGATAAATATATTGCATAATATACAGAATTTGTATAAATATCCATGGATATAGGAAGGAAATTCCGGATGATTCCGAAGTACTGAATCAAAGGAGAATTCCGGTGTATTTTGAATAAATATTGAGTGAATGGAATCTGTTTTCCGAACACAATGGAAAATTTTTTATGTTTGTAAACCTTAAAAAGGGCTTGTAATAATGGGAAAAATAGCGGTCATAGCTTTAGGAGGGAATGCGTTGCTGAGGGATAACCAGGTTGGGACCATTGAGGAACAGGAGCAAAATACCACAGAGACGCTGGAGAATATCGTTTTCTTACTACGAGAGGGATATGATCTGGTTTTAACCCATGGCAACGGTCCACAGGTGGGAAATATCCTCATGCGCAATGATGCCGGTGAACAGTTGTATGGGATTGCGCAGATGCCGTTGGATATTTGTGTGGCGGATTCGCAGGGAGGGATAGGCTATATGATTGAAAGGATGTTGCATAACGTCTTGCATCGTCACGGAATCCGAAGAAAAGTGGTTACCCTGGTTACCGAAGTGGTAGTGGATCCGGAAGACAGCGCATTTCAGCAGCCCGAAAAAAGAATCGGTAAGATCTATTCCCGGGAGGAAGCAGAAAGGTTGTCCCGGGAAAAAGGCTGGATATTTAAGGAAGAGATCAAGGAAGATCTGTCCGGATGGCGGCGTGTGGTTCCTTCTCCGGGGCCCAAAAGAGTCCTGAATGCAGAGATCGTCGAAGAGCTGGCTCGCAGGGGACATATTGTTATTGCCGCTGGGGGTGGCGGAATCCCCGTTTATTTTGACCAGGAAGGAATGGTGCGTCCTTCTGAGGCCGTAATTGATAAGGACCTGGCCTCCTCTTTACTGGCATCTACCATCGGTGCCGATGAGTTCTATATTCTCACCGATGTTCCCTATGTATTTCTGAATTACAAAAAGAAAAATCAGCAAATCGTGGAATTTCTTGACCGGGTTGATAGCCTCCGCTATCTGGAAAAGGGGATGTTCGGAAAAGGGAATATGGCTCCCAAAATTTTGGCGGCAGTGAAATTTGTGGAAAACGGGGGTGAAAAAAGTGTGATTACCGAAGCCACCAAACTGGAAGATAAAAAGTACGGAACAAAGATTACCCTGCATTATGATGATAATCGTTAAAAATATGTGAGTGATGAAAACAAACCTGAAGAGTCGTAGTTTTTTAAAGTTGCTGGATTATACTCCGGCAGAGATACATGATCTGCTTGCCTTGTCGGCAGAGTTAAAAAAAGCAAAGAAAGAGGGGAAGGAGAAGCCGTATCTCAGAGAGAAAAATATTGCCCTGATCTTTGAAAAAACTTCCACGCGGACGCGTTGTGCTTTTGAGGTAGCTGCCTATGATCAGGGAGCCAATGTGACCTTTCTGGATCCCTCGGGGTCACAGATAGGCCATAAGGAATCGATCCGTGATACGGCCAGGGTACTGGGTCGTATGTACGACGGTATCGAATACCGTGGGTTTGAACAGGAACGGGTGGAGCTGCTGGCTGAATATTCCGGGGTACCTGTGTGGAATGGTCTGACCAATGAGTTTCACCCGACGCAGGTGTTGGCTGATTTTCTGACCATGCAGGAACATAGTGGCAAACCTCTGCATGAACTGACCTTTTGCTATCTGGGAGATGCACGAAACAATGTGGGTAATTCCCTGATGATCGGTGCTGCACTTATGGGCATGGATTTCAGGGCTGCGGCTCCCGGAGCGGTTCAGCCACACGAAGACCTGGTGGTCCGGGCCCGGGAGATAGCTGCTGACACAGGCGCTTCCGTTACCATTACGGAAGATGTGGAAAAGGCTGTCAAGGGAGCTGATTTCCTGTATACTGACGTATGGGTGTCAATGGGCGAACCGCAAGAGGTGTGGGCAGAAAGAATCAAACTGCTTAAACCTTACCAGATCAACCGGCAGGTGATGGAACTCACCGGGAAACCGGACGTGAAATTTATGCATTGCCTTCCTTCCTATCATAACCTGGAAACAGCGGTGGGTAAAAAGATCTATGAACAATTTGGACTGAAGGAAATGGAAGTTACCGACGAAGTGTTTGAGTCCGGTGCCTCTGTGGTCTTTGACGAAGCCGAAAACCGCCTCCATACGATCAAGGCGGTGATGGTGGCCACACTGGGAGAAGGGTGAATGATAGAATGATAGACTGATTGGATAATGGGATGATTGGATGATGGGACTGTGGGGGTGTCAGGCTGTGTCCATTTTATGCATTGGGATTAAAATAACTCCTTAAAAAAATAAAAGGTCATAATAAACGAAGCGATCAGCTTCAGGCCTATGCCCATGAAGAATCCCAGTAAAGATCCCAGGCCGGCTTTGAATGATTGATTGAGGGAAGCACCCCGGATACTTTCTCCGATAATGGCGCCGAGCAGCGGACCGAGAATGATACCGATGGGTGGAAAAAAGAATATCCCGATGATCATCCCGATGGTTGCACCCCAGATTCCGGCTTTACTGCCTCCTGTTTTTTTGGTGCCCCAGACAGGAACAATGTAATCCAGGATGGTAACCGTCAATGCCAGTGCGGCCATGCCCAGCAGGAAAGATGCTGAGAAATGTCCGAAGCGTGAAAATTGTAAAAAGAGCAGGCCGGTAAAGCTGATAGGCGGACCGGGCAGTACGGGGACGATACATCCGATCAACCCGATGAACATGAGGATAATTCCTATGCCTGCAAGGATATAATCTATCATATTTTTTTATTTACCGGGTAGTTGTAAGGGTGAGATATTTTTCCGGTCAAGGGTATGCAAATGATGCAATGAGCATGACGAACAACCGGGATTTTCCCCCCGGGCAGTCCGGACAGAGAACCTTGTAAGCCGGTAAACGGCAACACCCAGTGTCGCTGCAATCGTAATATATGTCAAGATATCCTGAATCATCTTTTTACCTTTTAATCATATTAAAAAACTTCCTGCTACCTGTACAAAAAATGCCAATAACCATGCCAGAGTGGTTGTGTAGGCTACGGTCAGAGCGGCCCACTTCCAACTTCCCGATTCTTTGGCGATGGCTGTCACGGTGGCCACACAGGGAAAATATATCAGTACAAACATAATAAAACTTAAGGCGGTAACCTTATCAAAAACGTGGCTGCCGGCTTTGGGTCCTTCGCTATAGGTCTCTTCTTTCAGTCTTTGTGCCAACAGCTCCGAAGAGGTCCCGTTTTTATCATTACTTTGATAAAGAACGCCCATGGTACTGACCACCACTTCTTTGGCTGTAATACCGGCCAGTACGCTTACGCTCATTTTCCAGTCGAAGCCCAGCGGTCTGAATACCGGAGTAATGGCTTTTCCTATTTTTCCGATATAGCTGTTCTCCAGAGCATAAGCCTCTTTTTCCTTTTCCAGTCTGAGGATGGTTTGTTGCAGTTCCTGTTTTTTGGATTTTGCCATATCCCCTTGGGATTTTTGTGCAACTTCTGTTTTTATTTTGCTGATGGATTTGTCATAGGGGGTATTATTGCCGGGTCGTGGGAAATACGTGAGTGCCCACACCAGGATCACAGCTATCAGAATGACCGATCCCATTTTTTTCAGATATTCTTCCCCTTTGTTCCACATATGCTTCAGGGTAGTACGCAGCGTGGGCATGCGATAAGGGGGCAACTCCATCACAAAAGGGGCCTCCTCTTTTTTAAAGAGCACTTTCTTGAAAATCCTGGCTACAATGGCTGCAAGAATAATACCGGTCAAATAAATGCCCATAAGCAACAGGGCTGCATGATGGGGGAAGAAGGCGGATATTAAGAGAATATAGATTGGCAGACGGGCACTGCACGACATCAGCGGGTTGATCAGCATGGTTAACAGGCGGTTATTCCTGTTCGGGATCGTCCGGGTAGCCATGATTGCCGGAACATTGCAGCCGAAACCCATAAGAAGGGGAATAAACGAACGTCCGTGTAAGCCGATCTTATGCATCAGCTTATCCATGATAAAAGCCGCCCTTGACATATATCCCGAGTCTTCCATAAAGGAAATGAAAAAAAACAGAATAAGGATATTTGGGAGGAAGACGATGACACTCCCGATTCCTCCTATAATTCCGTTAACAATAAGGTCTTTAAAAGAACCGGCAGGAAGGAGGTAGTCAAAAAGTCTTGAGAAGAGCAGTACCAGATCATTCAGCCAGTCCACGGGATACTTTCCCACCTCAAAGGTTGCGAAGAAAGTTACAAACAGAAAGAGCAGGAAAAGCGGATATCCCCAGAAGCGATGGGTCAGGATGGTATCTATTTGTTCGGTTCTTTCAATGCGGTTTCTGGGCCCTTTGACGAGGGTTTCCTTCAGGGCTCCGGAGATAAAACCATAGCGAGCTTCGGTGATCAGTGTTTCCGAAGGTTCATGGTATAAGCTCTCAAGACGTGCGATCTCTTTTTCGGCAGCTTCTTTGATCTTATCGTAATTCTCCCAGGCCGACATGGAAAAATGAGCCGATTTATCCTTTTCCAATAGCTTGATGGCATAAAATCGTGAGGAGATACGTATGGTGAGTTTCTTGTTTTCCAGGATCAGGTCCTGCAAGACCCGGAGAGAATTTTCTATTTCCTCTCCGAAGTTGATATGGACATGACGGCTGATGGGTTCCCGGTCTTCATATACGTCGATGACTTTTTCAAAAAGTTTGTAAATTCCTTTTCCTCTGGTAGAGATGGTTGGAACCACTGGCATTCCCAGAAGTTTTCCCAGGGCCTTGTAATCAAGGCGGTCTCTTTTTTTCAGGATGTCATCGTACATATTCAGTGCCATGACGACCCTCAGGTCCATATCTATAAGCTGGGTAGTGAGGTACAGGTTACGTTCCAGGTTGGAGGCGTCCACAACATTGATGACGATATCGGGCAATTCTCCAAGCAGGTATTTCCGTACATAGAGCTCTTCCGGCGTAAAAGCTGACAGGGAATAGGTTCCCGGAAGATCGATCAGGTTAAGGGTATATCCGTTAAATTCAAAAGTGGCTTTCTTGGATTCAATGGTAACCCCTCCGTAATTGCCGACATGTTCCTTGGAGTGGGATACCTGGTTGAACATGGTTGTTTTTCCGCAGTTGGGGTTCCCCACCAGGGCAATATTGATGATTTTTCCCTTTTCCAGCGCTTTTTCCCGTAGCACCTCTTCCGTAATTACCCCGTTGAATTTTTTTTGCGTAAGATTACGGGCTTCTTTTTCGGTGACAACTTCAATCAGGCTGGCTTCACTGCGTCGCAGGGATACCGAATATCCCATGATGGTATATTCTATGGGATCTTTTAAAGGAGCGTTTCGTATTACTTTAATTTTTTGACCCTTGACGAAACCCATTTCTCCCATCCTTTTACGGAAAGAACCGCGACCCATGATTTTGGCGATGAATGCGGTTTCGTTGGTATGTAATTCGGAAAGCCTCAATTTACCCCATGTTTATTTTCAACATCGCATACTATTGCCCTGTTAAAAGTATGCAAACTTACAGTTAGCATGGGAAAAAAACAATACCTATAAATGGGGATTGTTTCAGAAAAACAGCTAATGAATTTCAGCCTGCATCCACTGCTGCGGTAGCCGGATCCGGGATGAAAGGTTTAGTGCTGTACCGAGAAAAGGGAAAGATTACTCTTTGCTATCACCAAGGTCTTCAAATTCTACATTGGTGAAATCTTCGGCCAGGGGTTCTTCAGTTTGAACGTCAGGTTCTTCGGCAGAAACAGAGGGAGACGTTTCAGTCTGTGCTTCTTTGGATTCTTCTGTCTCTTTCCGGAGTTCGGGTTGTTCTTTCCGGACATACTCCAGAACTTCAGTCAGTCCGTTCATGAAACCGTCAAAGTCTTCCCGGTAAAGAAAAACTTTGTGTTTTTCATAAAAAGGCCGGCCTTCTTTCCCGAAACGTTTCTTACTCTCTGTGATGGTCAGATAATACTCATTCTTCCGGGTTGACTTCACATCAAAAAAATAGGTTCTTTTTCCCGCACGGACAGTAGCAGAATAAATTTCATCCCTTCCGTTCCTTTCCTGGTTTTCATTTTTTTCAAGTCCTTCTTCCATCATACTTCAATTTTAGGTTTCCTGGTTTTGGTTAAGTGCTTTTTAGATGGTCAAATGTAAAAAAATATTTTTAAAATGTTCAAATGTTGCTGTTAAAGATGTTTCTGTCGTGCAGTTCAGGATATAATACTATTTACGGGTCTTCGGATGAATATTAAAACAGGTAGTGTGGTAACCGATAAAATACTTACATTTGTGCCTTAATTTATGACAGAATTGATATGTTGAGCAGGAGACTCATCCGGATAAAAGTGTTACAGGTACTTTATGCATATTCCAAGAAATCTTACAGCACAGTAAAGCAGGCGGAAAAAGAGCTGAAAACATCCCTTGAACGTACATACTCCTTGTTTTTCATGATTATCCTTCTGTTAAGGGAGGTTTCAGATTATGCGGAGGAAAGGATCCGTTTGGGGAAAGAGAAGAAAATGCCTGCCCGGGAAGATTTGCATCCCAATACCCGCTTTCTTGAGAACCGTTTACTCAGGGACCTTTCGGGTCACGAAGAGATTGAACGGTATGTAAAAAATCATGCCCTTTCCTGGCAGGATTCACGACCCATTGTGAAGAATATCTACCAGAAGCTCGTTACTTCCGGGGCTTACCGTTCTTATATGGAATCGGAAACAAACTCCTATAAAGATGATGTGGGAATCATTAAATACCTGTTAAGTGAGATACTTCCTGAATCGGAAGATCTCCTTTCCGCCCTTGAGGAGCAGAGTATTTACTGGAATGATGAACTGGAATTTGTGCTTTCCGTCCTGCTCCGTTTTTTCGAACATTTTCCGGGCAGGCACACAGAAAACATTGCAATCCCTCCCTTGTTTAAGAACAAGGATGATGAAGATTTTGCATACAAATTACTACATAAAAGTATATTGCATTCCGAAGAGTACAAAACGCTCATAAAAGATCATGCCGACAACTGGGATGTGGATCGCATCGCCAGGATGGACATCCTCATCCTGATACAGGCGATTACTGAGATCCTTCATTTTCCTGAGATTCCTGTACGTGTCAGTATAAATGAATATATTGAGCTGGCCAGATATTACAGCACCCCGAAAAGCTCCCTATTTATCAATGGGTTGCTGGACAAAATCGTTTCCGACCTGAGAAAAGCCAACAAAGTCCATAAAGAAGGACGCGGGTTGATCGGGGAGATTTAACCCTACAAGGAAAATTTTCCGGAACAGAACAGAGGATCTGTTGTTGGTGATGTGCTAAAAATCTTGTTTCTTTGTCATGGAAAAAGAAAAGCCTTATGAAGAGGATCGTTTTTGTACTTGTTGTGGTAACGTTCTTTTTTTTGGACTGTAACCAAAAGCATGGGGGAACAGCCGGTGAAAGAGAGTCTGCAGCAGTGGAAAATACCGTAAGGGCTGATACCGGCCATGCCAGGATACAATTTAAGGTGTATCAACATGATTTCGGGAATATGGTGGAAGGGGAGATCGTATCGTATATTTTTAAGTTCACAAATACAGGAACAGCCCCTCTGATGATTAGCTCGGCCTCCGCCTCCTGTGGATGTACGGTGCCGAAATATTCAAAAAAACCTGTCCAGCCCGGCGACAGTGGAGAACTGGAGGTGGTTTTTAACAGCCGGGGAAAATCGGGTGCGCAACACAAAACCATAGCGGTCAGGGCTAATACCAAGCCTCCGGTGACCCTGCTGATTATTACGGCAAACGTTAAGGAAAAAGAGTAGAAAACCCAACCAAGAACCAGAATCAGGAACCGATAACCAATAACCAATAACCAATAACAGTAAACTAAGAACTAAGAATTGAATTTCATAATTAAAAACGAACAACAATGAGTTACTTAAGTATGATTCTTGCTACGGCCCAGGGCGGGCAACAACAGCAACAGAACCCGATGATGTCGCTTTTATTTCTGGTGGCGATCATTGTAATCTTTTATCTTTTCATGATCAGACCTCAGGTAAAAAGACAAAAAGAACTGAAAAATTACCGTGAGAGCCTGAAAAAAGGAGACCGCGTTATCACAACGGGAGGTATTTACGGTAAAATTACCGATGTGAAAGACAATACGGTCACCCTGGAGATTGCCGACAATACCAGGGTCAGGGTGGACAAGAGTGCTGTTTTGAAAGATGCCTCCGATCTGGGACAGCAGAAATAAATCAAAGCCTTGGATCGGCTGGAAAAAATAAGAGACTGGCTACGCGATCGGATAAGAAGTATAAAATTTGGCCGCGATACGGTAATCTTTTTGTTTTTTTTGGCTCTTTCTACGGTATTCTGGCTCTTTAATCAATTGAGTAAGGATACGTCGGCTGATTTCCCGGTACCGGTGCGTTTTAAAAATGATGTCCCGAATCGTGTAATCTTGAACGATCTTCCGGAACATCTGATACTGCAGGCAAAAGGTCAGGGATACACCCTGATGAAATATAAACTGAAACCGTACGTGAAACCTCTGGTTGTGGATCTCAGGTCTTTTCCTTTGCGACCGGTAGAGTCAGGGGATAGCCGGGTATTTTATCTGTTGGCCTCTTACCTGAGGGGAATGGTGAATGACCAGATGGGGAGAAGCCTCGATGTTACCGGCATACGACCGGATACCTTATATTTTGTTTTTGACAGCCTGATCAAAAGAAAACTGCCTGTTTTTCCTGATGTAAAGATAACACCGGCCCGGCAATTTATTTTTAAGGAACCTATACATATGGATCCCGACTCCGTTGTGGTTTCAGGTCCTTCTGTGCTGTTGGATACCCTGAAACACATTACCACGGAACATGTCGAATTCAATGAGGTGGCTGAGTCTTTTGAGAAAGTACTACAGCTGCGTCCTTTGAAAAATGTGAAGGTTGCTACCGGAAAAGTAAAGATAAAAGTGGATGTGGAGCAATTTACCGAGGCCGGTTTTGAAATCCCTGTTGAGAAAATAAACGTACCCGATAGTGTCAGGCTGGTTTTATTTCCTTCCAGGGTGAAAGTGACTTTTCATGTGGGGTTGAGCAAGTATAAAAAAGTACTGCCCGAACTTTTTACTGCCCGGGTGGATTATAAGGATGTGGCGAAGGACCGGTCGGGAAAGATCAAAGTTTATCTGGTGCAGAAACCCGATTATATCGAGTCAGTTCGTATTGATCCTTCCAGGGTGGAGTATTTAATTGAAAAGATACAGTGAAGAGCGTAGGGGTCACAGGAGGCATAGGAAGCGGAAAGTCTTTTGTGTGCTCGGTGTTTGAGCACCTGGGTGTTCCTGTCTATAATGCTGACAGCAGGGCCAGAGAGCTGATGAACCGCTCTCCCCGGCTCAGGGAATCGCTTACTGCATTACTGGGGACAGAAGTTTACCGCCAGGGAGAGCTGAACCGGCCTTATCTTGCGCAAATACTTTTCAGGGATCCTGCCATACGCGAAAAAATCAACGGACTGGTACACCCTGCGGTATTCATGGATTTTCAGCAGTGGACACAAAAGCATCAGGATAAACGCTATGTCATTCAGGAGGCGGCTATTATTTTTGAAAGTGGCGCCGACCGCTTACTGGACAGGGTCATCAATGTGTATGCCCCCGTACGCGAACGGATTCAGAGATTGATACGCCGGGATAATCTGGGACCGGAAGAAATCAAAAAAAGAATACATAGCCAGATAACCGAAAAAGAACGCCGTCACAGGGCTGACTATACCCTTGTGAATGACGGAAAGAAAATGTTATTGCCTCAGATAGTGAGAATACATTATGATTTGTTAAATAATTGAAATATGGGAAAATTTGGAAAATGGATCGGTGGGGGGCTGGGCTGGGCTTTCCTGGGCCCACTGGGAGGAATACTTGGATTCGTGATCGGGTCGATTTATGACAATACCTCCGACGTAAAACAATTAAAACCGGGACAGACGACCAGGGGAGATTTTACCGTCAGTCTGCTGGTTCTGCTGGCAGCCGTGATGAAAGCCGACGGAAAAGTAGTGCGATCTGAACTGGATTATGTCAAAGACTACCTGAGAAGATCGATGGGACCGGAAGGGGCCCGGGAAGCGGTGATCATGCTGCGGGATATACTGAAACAGAATATCCCCGTGAAGGATGTAAGTATGCAGATCAGCCGTTATCTGGACTACCCCGGCCGCTTGCAGCTGTTACATCTGTTGTACGGACTATCGGGCGCCGATAAGATCATGCACCCCAAAGAACTGGAGATGATCGATCTGATCGCCCGGAGCATGGGCGTGTCCGAAACAGACCGTCAATCCATAAAGTCCATGTTCGTCCCGGATACGGATGCTGCTTATAGGATCCTTGGCCTGGACAATACCGCCACCGATGAAGAAGTAAAAAAAGCCTATCATAGGATGGCTGTCGAATACCACCCCGATAAGGTGAGTTATCTGGGGGAAGATTTTCAGCAGGTTGCCAAAGAGAAATTCCAGAAGATTAACGAAGCTTACGAAACCATACGGAAAGAAAGAGGAATGAAATGATCTGTCCCGGAATAATTGGATTTTTGCCGGAGCATTCTATCTTTGCGGGTAATTGTTTAGATTTGTGATGTTATATGGATTTTTATTGATTCAACAAATTTATTGACCATGGAGATGAAAGATATTATGGCGATCTCCGGGAAACCGGGTTTATACAAGTTTGTCGCTCAGGGCCGCAACGCTATCATTGTGGAAAACATTGAAACAGGGAAACGAACCAGCGCTTTTACTTCCGAAAGAATCAATTCGCTGGAAGAAATATCTGTCTTTACCGATGAAAAAGACATCCCTTTGAAAGAAGTCTTAAAGGCCATTTTTGATAAAGAAGAAGGAAAAGAAAGCATCTCTCCCAAATCGGATCCGCAGGAGCTGAAAGAATACTTTGCCGAAGTTGTACCTGATTATGACCGGGAAAGAGTGTATGTTTCGGATATCAAAAAGATTATCTCCTGGTATAACCTCTTGCAGAAGAATGATATGCTCTCTTTCCCGGATGAGAAAGAACAGGTAGAAGAAAGTGAAGAGAAACCCGCTGAGGATACCGAAACACAGGAAAAACCGGAAGAGGAAAAGAAAGAGGATAAGACCTCTGCGGGGGAAAAGGAAGAGGGTTAGATTACAGACAATCCGTAATATTTTAATATAATGAGGGACAACGAACTGAAGCCCGTTCGGATGAAAAGGCATTTTCTTCCGGATGATTTGCCTATAACCAAGTGGGAAGACATACAGCCATGGTTTGAAGGTTTGCATGACAGGAACATCCGGACGCCGGAAGAAATGGAAAGATGGCTTACCGACCGCAGTGAACTGGCTTTTGTGCTGGAGGAAGAGCTGGCCTGGCGGTATATCCGCATGAACTGTCATACGGATAATAAGGAATATGCCGCCTTATTTGAGATCTTTGTGTCTGAGATCGAGCCTGAAATCTCCCGGTGGTCCGACCAACTGGATGAAAAATTCCTGTCTCATCCGCTCTCTTCTCAACTGGACAGGGAGCAGTATAAGGTGCTGCTGCGTACTGTGAAAAACCGGCATAATCTGTTCAGGGAAGAGAATGTGCCTTTGCAGGCCGAGTTGCAGGTGCTGGAGCAGGAGTACGGGAAGATCGCCTCACAGATGACGGTGACCCTCAACGGAAAGGAAGTGACCCTGCAGCAGGCTTCCAATTATCTTAAAGAACCGGAGCGGACCCTGAGAAAAGAAGCTTTTATGAAGATCACACAGCGACGTCTGGAGGATGCGGAGGCTTTGCAGAAATTATTTACCTCCCTGATAAAAAAAAGATCGGCGGTGGCACACAATGCCGGCTTCGACAACTACCGGGATTACCGGTTTGCCGAGTTAGGCCGCTTTGATTATACCGTGAGCGACTGTGAAGAATTCCATGAGTCGATCCGCCGGACGGTCATGCCACTGGTGGAAGAAATGCATACCTGGCGCCGGGAAACGATGAAAACAGCCCGTCTCAGACCTTACGACCTGGAGCATGATCCGCTGGGACGGCCGCCGCTGAAACCTTTTAAGGAGGTACAGGAACTGGTGGAGAAAGCGTCCGAAGCTTTCTCGCGGATCAATCCCCTTTTTGGAGCTTTGCTACGTGCCATGGACCGGGAAGGATATCTCGACCTGGACTCCAGAAAAAATAAAGCGCCCGGAGGATTTAATTATCCCCTTTATGAAAGTAACCTGCCGTTCATTTATATGAATGCAACAGGCAATCTGCGGGATGTGGAAACGTTGTTTCATGAAGGAGGTCATGCCATTCATTCGTGGCTGAGCCGGGAAATCCGGTTGATCGAGTACAAAGAACTCCCTTCCGAGGTGGCCGAACTGGCTTCCATGTCTATGGAACTGATATCTATGGATCAGTGGGGTGTTTTTTTCCCCCGCCGGGAAGATCTGTTGCGGGCGAAAAAAGAACAACTGGAGGGGATCATACGTGTCCTGCCATGGATTGCTGCTATCGACAAATTTCAGCACTGGCTCTATACCCATCCCGGACATTCGTACGAAGAAAGGAACGATGCCTGGGTGGGGATCATGAAAGATTTTTCCTCCCCGCTGGTGGACTGGCGCGGGTTTGAAAAATACAGAGGCCATTCGTGGCAGACCCAATTGCATCTCTTCGAAGTGCCTTTTTACTACATTGAGTACGGGATCGCTCAACTTGGGGCTATTGCTGTCTGGAAAAACTACCGGGACGACCCGGAAAAGACCATCCACCAATATATGGATGCCCTCTCACTGGGATATTCCCGCCCTATTCCGGAAATCTATGAAGCTGCCGGGATACGTTTTGATTTTAGCCTTACTTATGTCCGTGAATTGATTTTTTTTCTGAGAAACGAACTGGAACGACTCTGACGTTCCGGTACTTTGATACTTCCACAGACAGGAATTTTTCAAAGATCTTCGTTCTCTTTCGTTTTCTCCCACAATGCATCCATCTCCTTCAGGGAGAGATCCGAAAGGGTCTTATTTCCTTGTTTTGTCATATTCTCCATCTCCGTAAAACGCCGCATAAACTTGAGATTGCTCCTTTCCAGGGCGATCTCTGGATCCACACCGTACAGACGGGCGGCATTGATCACGGCAAACAAAAGGTCGCCAAATTCCGTTTCCAGCTTTTTTTGTCTTAAAGGGTCATCTTTTACGGCGGCTTGTTCTTTTACTTCTTCAATTTCTTCATCTATTTTTTCCCAGACATCTTCTTTTTGTTTCCAGTCAAAACCGATGCCACTGACTTTTTCCTGAATACGCATGGCCTTGATCATTGCCGGCAGGGAGGAGGGGACGCCGGAAAGGACCGATTTCTTATGGTTGTTTTTTTCCTTGAGTTTAAGTTGTTCCCAGTTTTCCAGTACCTGGGCAGCGGTTTGGGCTTTCACGTCGCCATATACATGCGGATGCCGGTAGATCAGTTTTTCGCAGAGCGTATTGATCAACTCTGCCAGGGTAAAGGCATTTTCTTCCTGTGCCAGTTTGGCGTAAAAAACAATGTGGAGCAGGAGATCACCGGTCTCGATCTTGATCTCTTCCCTGTCTTTTTTTATGATGGCCTCGGCCAGTTCATATGCTTCCTCGATGGTAAGCTTTCGCAGGCTCTCAAACGTCTGATCGCGGTCCCAGGGGCATTTTTCCCGCAGATCGTCCATAATGTGCACCAGTCTGTCAAAAGCCTGGAGATAATCCGGTAATTCCTGTGAGTGGTTCATGGATAATGTCAAAGTTATTTTTTGAATTTTACGCGAATGGAAGAGTTTATGTCAAGCCCCAGTAGTTCACCGGCATTGCCGTGATAAATGGCTATCTCCAGCAGATCAAGAGAATTGAACAGTGCCAGGATATCTCCGGGAGGAGTCTCGTAATAGTGTTGATTCAGACGGGTGATACGGTACAGGCTGCTGCCCGTGCCGGGATATATTTCAAAAGGCCTGTTTCCCCCGACGCGATCGAAGGTCTCTTTCGTTATGTTCGTGATTGCGTTGCCGTAGGAGTCAATATAGATCACCAGGCCGGTGATAATTCCTTCTTCAATGGCTGCCCGCATCGGATGGATTGCATCTGCTTCTTCGGTCGGCTGCCCCAGTTCTTTGGGTTTTTTACCGGAGACCAGCGCGCAGGCTACCGGAACAAACTGGTCGAGAACAGGAAACAGGGTAGTCTTTTCTCCGGCAGGAATACGGTAAACCTCTCCGGGACCGTCGGGGAAAAGTAATCCTGCCAGCCCTGTATCGGCCATGATAAAATATTGTCCCTCATGGGCTATGATCAAGGGTTCTTCCTCGCTTTCAGCCTGCAGGCCGACGATATGGACGGTTCCTTTTGGGAAAAAACTCCAGGTGTTGCGCAGGATGAACGCGGCTTTTTGCTGGTTGAAAGCGGGAATGTCATGAGCGATATCCACAATACGTGCATGGGGGCATAAAGAGAGAATCTTTCCCTTTACGGCGCCGGTGTAATAATCGCCCTGATGCCAGTCGGTGGTTAACGTTATTATGTTCATCCCTGCAAAAAGTATCAAAAATATAGTAACATCCTGAAAAAATACTCTTATTTTGCAAAAGCAAAAGTAATAATTCTCTTAAACCTTTATGTCAGAAAAGATCATATATTTGGAAGGGATTGATCCGATGATGCTTTATGGCATCCATAACATAGCGATGGAGCGGATCAGCGGGGCTTTCCCGAAACTTAAAATTATCCCCCGGGGCAATGAGATAAAAGTGGTGGGTGAGCCCCGGGAGATTCGTTCTTTTGAAGAAAAGATCCGGGAGATACTGGATTTTATACACCATCACAATACGCTGAGTGAAGAGGACCTGAATGAACTTCTGGATGCTTCCTATTCTACCGCGAAGGATAAACAGGATCAGGGAGATACTATTATTTTCGGGGTGGATGGTCAGCCCATCAAAGCCCGGACGGTGAACCAGACCCGTCTGGTGAAGGTAGCTGCCCGCAATGATCTGATCCTGGCCATCGGTCCTGCCGGTACGGGAAAGACCTACACGGCGATAGCGCTGGCAGTAAGCGCCCTGAAAAACAGGGAAGTGCGGCGTATCATACTCACCCGGCCCGCCGTAGAAGCCGGTGAACACCTGGGCTTCCTGCCCGGTGACGTGCGGGACAAATTGGACCCTTACCTCCAACCCCTGTATGATGCCCTTAAAGATATGGTGCCATTCAAAAAACTAAGCACTTATCTGGAAGATGAAACCATACAGATTGCTCCACTGGCTTTTATGCGGGGACGTACCCTGGAAAATGCCTTCGTGATCCTGGATGAAGGACAGAACGCTACCGTAAACCAGTTGAAAATGTTCCTGACACGTATGGGCATGAACTCAAAGTTTATTGTCACCGGCGATGTCACACAGATTGATCTGCCGAGGAAAAGAAATTCAGGCCTGCTGCAGGCCATGAAAATTCTGGAAGGGATCCCGGGAATCTCTATCGTGCAGTTCGGTCAGGAAGATATTGTGCGCCATCCCCTTGTGAAAGATATTGTGGATGCATACGAAAAAGAAAAAGACAGCAAAAAAGAAGAAGAAGAAAAGGAAGAAAATGATTGAATGCTTTGTACGCACGCTTTCACAGGAGCTTTAGCGCAGGTGCCCATCGTCCCCGGTCCCCGGGGCGGGCAGCGTGAAGCGGCGGCTACCTGCCTCCCGCAGGGGGGTACCTGGGGTGGGATGAAGACGAGATGGAAGGATGGAGGAATGGAATAATGGAATAATGGAATAATGGAATAATGGAATAATGGAATAATGGAAGAATGGAATAGTGGGTTAAGAGAATAATGAAAAATAAATAAGGATTTGTAAAATGGAAGGAAAAGCTCTTACACAAACTGATTTTCAATTTGATGGGATTACATCCCGCTATGTCGGAAAAGTGAGGGATGTATATACCCTCCGTGATCAATATATGGTCATGGTAGTAACAGACAGAATTTCTGCTTTTGACGTGATCCTGCCCAAAGGCATTCCTTACAAGGGACAGGTACTGAACCGGATTGCGGTAAAATTTCTGGATGCTACTGCAGACATTGTGCCTAACTGGAAGATCTCTTCGCCTCATCCCAATGTTACCATCGGTTTTAAGGCCGATCCCTTTAAGGTGGAGATGGTGGTCCGGGGTTATCTTACCGGCCATGCCTGGAGAGAATACAGGTCGGGGAAAAGAACCCTTTGCGGGGTCCCTTTACCCGAGGGGATGAGAGAACATCAGCGTTTCCCGGAACCCATCATAACCCCTACCACCAAAGCTGAGATCGGCCATGATGAAGATATTTCCAGAGAAGAGATCATACGGTCGGGGCTGGTGCCTGCAGAGGAATATGAAGAGTTGGAGAGACTATCTCTCGCTTTGTTCAGGAGGGGTACGGAGATCGCCGCTGAGAAAGGACTGATCCTGGTGGACACCAAATATGAATTTGGAAAACGGGAGGGAAAGATTATCCTGATAGATGAAATACATACCCCCGATTCTTCCCGGTATTTTTATGCCGATGGTTATGAATCCCGTCTTGCCAAAGGACAACCGCAACGGCAACTGTCAAAAGAGTTTGTCAGGGAATGGTTGATAGAAAAGGGGTTTCAGGGAAAAGAAGGCCAGCAGGTCCCTGAGATGACACCGGATTTTGTGGAAGAAGTTTCCCGGCGTTATATAGAATTATATGAAAAGATTACCGGAGATCCTTTTGAAAAAGGAGATCTGGGCGATCTTGAAAATGATATTTACCGGAGCGTGGCAGAAGAAGTTAAGAAGCTGTAAAAATCCGGAGGCCTGCGGGAGAGTACACCGCTTAAAACAGTGATTCAGGAACTACAATCCGACGATCTTTCTGATTCTTTTCTCCAGTTCTTCATGTTGGGTGAAAGGACGGGAACCGAATAGTTTTTTCTGTCTCACCTCGTCGAGACTTTCGGGGTCGCCGTGGCGAAAGTGCAATTGTTTTTCCGGGACGCCCAGTATCATGGGCATCTCTTCAAATACGAAGCCGTAGATATTGCGTATCAGGGAATCGCGATGGCCGGACAAGATCGGTGTTTCGAGGGCTTTCTCGAACGGGGTTGTGCCGGCAAAGCCCCGTTCTCCTTTATAATACTGATCTTTTCTTTTGTGGAATTCCTCTATCTGCACCGGATCCAGTACGCGGGCCATATCCAGGGCAAACTCCATAAAACGGTGAAAGAGAAAATCGGTAATATCCTTGCTGCTCTCTCCCTCATAAGCCAGCAGGGCAGCGCTATGATGCCAGCGTCGCTGCATTTTGATGAGACGATAACGGTCGGAAATTCCCTCCCACCACTTCCGGGCCTGGTCCAGATAATCGCCTGCTTTGTTACGGTTCCCTTGTTCGCGGTAGAAATCAGCCAGCCGGATCATGGGATAGTACGTGTCTGCCGAAGGAGGATGTTCCTGCAGGAATCCTTCCAGGTAGGCGATGGCTTTTCCGGGACTTTCCGTTTCCAGCAATTCAGCCATGGTGATATGGACGTTCAGGAAATAGGGATCCGCACCGGGCAACCGCTTGATCAGGTTCTCCATCCACTGGCGGGCTTCCGGATAGGGGAGCTCTGTGTCTTTCTTCATATAAGGGACCAGCTTGTTAACGGTGGCCACCAGGGCGGTGTTGTTTTCCTGCAGATAATTTTCTGCAAGGTCCTCAAGAAATAAAACCGCTTCATGATACCCTTTGGCCTTGCGTATACGGGTAGCCCGTATCATTAGCTGGTGAACATCCGCTTTGGGGATTTTTGGGGACGAAGGGCCCGGTGTGGCTGCAGGCCCGAGATCCAGCACCGGATCCGAAGCAGCGGCATGCCTTTCCTGGCCGCTCTTGTTACCAAACCATTTTTTTAAAAATGACAGCATGTATATCTTCTTACGCCGGGGGCTGTGAATTGATTTTCTGAAAGTAGGAAATACTTCGCAAATTTCAAAAACAAATCTTTAAAAAGTCTCTTTTTCAATCTCAAGGATTCCTCGTGGCAGCCCGTCCGACCGATCGTCCGGGCGGGCCTGTCCGACTGAACGAAGCCATTCGGCCGGTCAATAGGTTTATCATTTTGAAACAGCCACGTAGTGGCTAAACATGAATAACCACCCCGGTACGGGGTGGTACACAACGCAACAGACTCCGATCCCCGAAGGGGGTCAACCGTTCCTCCCGGGCCCGGTTATCACCCCACCCCTAAGCCCCCTCCCCCGGTGTGGGAGGGGGAAAACCTTCCATCACTTTCCGAATTTAATTTTTCCCATCAATTCCCCGCAGAAAATCTTCTGTAAAAAGAGGTCCGGAACTCCTCGATTATTAACTGTTTTGTGGATTTATTTCGTACAAAATATGAAAACCCTACGTAGCTCGCTACGTAGAAAACCCTAAACGCTAAACGCTGAACCTTCTTCCCCCGCATTATAATCCAGATAATCCAGCAGCAAGGGGATCTCGTCGGGGTCGATCCCGTTTTTCAGCAACCAGGGTTTGTCTGCCTCAAAAGAAGACAGGAAGTTGCGGAAGAATTCAAATCCTCTCCGGATGGAAGCTTCATAGAGCCGGATGGCTTCGGGACGGTTCTTTAGCGCCCATTCCACATGACCGGCATTCAGATAATCATGCTTTGTGGGAGATTTTTCAAGAATCTTTCCATAGTATTTACGGGCTTTCTCCGGTTTGCCCATCGCAAAATAGCACCATGCGATAGGCCGCCAGATCTTGATGGAGTCGGGCTGGTTATACTCCACCTTGAAGTAATGTTTCAGTGCCTGGTCGAATTTTTCCATATCCAGGTAACAATGACCGATGGAGGCCTGAATGTACATGTTTTCAGGATCGTGTTTTTCGGCCTGGGCGTAATATTTCAGGGCCTCCTCGGGTTTTTTCAGTGCCCGGAAACAATAGGCGATCTTCTTAACAAGCCATTTTTTGTTTTTGTCAAAAAGTTCGGCCTGTTTATAATATTCCAGGGCCTCTTCATAGCGCCTCAGTTTCTGATAGGCGTATCCCATCTTTTCCAGCAGTTCGTAGGAGGGGGGCGTCTGCTCATCCTGCAGTTGCCGGAAAATATCCAAAGCTTCTTCATACCGGTCATGCTCGAAGAAATAGGCTCCTATGGTTTCCCGGACCGTATTTCCATGAACCAGTTTCCCGAAAAACCGGCTGTTATACAGATCCAGAGGACGGCTGAAGAGATCGTCGAACTCGTGTCGGAATGCATAGAGCTTGAAGAAACGGTAAAGATCCTGGATATACTGTGTGTAAATGACTTTTGCTTTCTGGTCGGGCTGCAGCATGCTGTCTTCGCGGGTCAGCTCATTCATCCCTTCCAGTTCGGCATTGAACAGATTGACAATGACCTGCTTCTGGGCTCCAGGCATGATGTGCAGGTTCATACAGAAAGAATATTTGTCGGAGTTGCAAATAAATGGGGTTTGAAACAGTCCTTCGACGAAAGTGTTTTTGTCAAATGCTTGTTCTTCTCCCGCAAGTGATTCGTCAATGACCGGATTATCAGGGTAGAAAGGTGTAAACCAGTTCATGAGCTCTTCGAAAAAACTGAAGTTTTTCAGGTGGGCAAAAGCCGACATGAACACATCGGCTCCTTCCATCTGCAGCTTAGAGAATTCTTCCATTTTTTCATACAGATTTTCCGAGCCTTTGAATACTTTCGACCAGTCCGGGTTCTTATCTTCCAGGAAATCTTCCGGGATCAGCTCATCGAGTTTCAGCTTTTCCTGAAGATTAGGACCCAGTTTGGTGATCTCGGGAATAATTTCCTCTTTCAGCTTTTTGGTGATCTGTTCCGTTTCCTTCGAGCGGATGATCTGCAAGGTGATAGCCTCGATATCTTTTTCAATGTTTTGTTGTTCCCCAAGACCGGCCAGGATCTCTTCCAGTTCGGGATAAACGGGGAGGATATCATCAAACTGATAGAAAGCCAGTATCATGCCTGTAAGACTGCGTTCCCGCACTTCGGGTTCCGAATCCAGAAAATAACGATGCAGCAAGATAAATTTGGTCTGATCAAAGTATCTTAGAAGAGAAAGGGTGATGGCACTGACAAACAAAGCCCGTTCGTGCCAGGCAAATTTCCTGTGGTCGAGGGTGAGACCAACCAGCTCGTTGGCAGCTTCCGAATATTCGTCCGTGAGCCACAGGTAATTGAACAGGTTTCGGATAATCTCATGGTGTTTTCTGTATTCGGCGGGGAGAGGGCTGTTGAGACCATAATTCCCTTTCAGCAATTCTTTGATATCCTGACTGAAATAAAGATCATCCAACTTGTTGATGTACTCATTGCCGCTCAGACGCTGCCTCATGTTGAAATCGTGTTTTAGAACGGAGGTCTGACGCGTAGTATCTTTTTCCAGGATCTTTTCGCGTGTGCTATTGTTTAGTTGAAGAATAGACCGCCGAAGGTGATTATATATCTTCATCCTTTCCGGGTCGTCAATCCCTTCCATCGTGTATTTTAACATACTTTCATAGGTGATGTTCAGATTCTCCAGTGTGGTGATCAATTCTCCCAACTGGGTATCCTGTATCAGCCCTTTCAGTTCTTCCAGGGCCTTTTTCAGACGTTGTTTGGCAACCAGTTTATTGATTTTCCGGTATCTCTGATTAATTTCTTGCGTATTCATATTTTACGAATATTTTTATAAGATCAATATTGAATGACAAAATTCGTTCCATGACTCTTTTTTGTCGTTTTGGCAGGAAATGAATTATTTTTACGCCAAACGGCTACGATCCTGATTAAGATACGGAAAATTGTTTTTTCATGGAATATAATATTAACAACTATTGTCAAAATTTATAATCATTATTTTGATTATGAAAAAAGCTCATATGCACGGGTTCTATGCTTTTCTGCTCCTGATGGTTATTTTAATGGTTCAGGGATGCCAGAAACTTCCCGTTTTTACCTCCCCGTCTATACAGGCGGAGGGGCCGCTTGTCCGGATGGCGACTCTCCCCCTGTCCGATTCGCTGTCCGGGAATAAAAAAGGGAACTATACCTTTAGTGTTGAACATGATACAGCAGATCTGTATGTTTTTTTGCGGGTCTCTGGCCGGTCGCTTCAGACAAAGATCATGGTGACAGGCATGACTTTGTGGATCGATACTACAGGCCGCAAAAAGCACAGAATGGGCATTCAGTACCCGTTAAAACGGGAAAAGGTTCCCGGACGCAGGCCCGCTCACGTAACCCTGTCGCAGAAAAGATCTGGTTCCCCACTGCAACGGCGTAATCCCGGACGGGTTATAAAGGTTACAGGTTTTTCGGGAAAAGGGTCGGAATTAATGATCCCGGCCAACCGGCAGAAAGGTATTGCAGGGCATATCGCTTATTTTGACGGAAACATATGGTCTTATGTGGTGCGTATTCCCATAGATTCCCTAAATTTTGACATAACGGATCATCCCTTCTCCCTGGGCATAGAGACCGGGGCTATTGAGGTTGCCCCTACCGGAGGAGGCAGACCGGGGATGCGTCCCGGCGGAAGGATGCCTCCGGGAGGTGTTCCTCATGCGGGCGGCAGAGGAGGTCGCGGAGGAGGGTTGCGGGGAGACAGGTACAGGTCCTCCGAAGAAATGGTACAGCGACGCCAAATGCGGCAGGAAATGACACAACAGACAAAATTCTGGGTACAGGTGATCATAAAAAATTAAACAAAACAGAATAAAAGACATTTTTTGATTGTCTAAATAGCGTTCATTCTAAAGAAAAATATCTCATGATGAAAATTTCCAGATTATATTTGCTTACGGTCCTGGCTGTTATGACAGGAGCGGTGCAAGCCCAGCAGACGCGGCAGTGGCCGCTTCAGGCATGTATTGATACTGCTTTACAGAATAATATCCAGATGAACCAGCAGCGGCTGAACAACCGGCTGACAGAGATAAATTATGAACAGGCCAGGGCCCAACGCATCCCCACCCTCAATGCTTCGGCCTCACAGTCGTATAACTTCGGGAGATCTATTGACCCTTATACCAACCAGTATAATAACAATAATTTTGCCAGCAACAGTTTTTCCATGAATTCCAGCCTGACTCTTTTCAACGGGTTTCAGATAAAAAACAGGATCAGGCAAAATGAAATTGATCTGAAAGCCGGTGAAAAAGACCTGGAGACCCTGAAAAAGAATGTTACGCTGAATGTCGTGTTGGGATATGTGCAGGTATTGTTTGCCTATGATCAACTGGAGAATGCGCGCAACAAAGTGGCTTCGACAAAAGCACAGGTGGAAAGAACCGAAAAACTGGTAGAGATGGGTGAGCTGCCGGAGAGCAATCTGTTGCAGATGAAATCACAAATGTCTACCGATCATTATGCGCAGGTCAATGCTGAGAACCAGTTATGGATGTCGAAGGTGAACCTGATGCAGTTGATGGAGATCCCGGTGAGTGCCGGTTTTGATGTGGAAAGGCCTCCCTTGCCGGATTCCATTGACACCCGGATTCTTACACGAAAAACAGACGAGATCTATCAGGAAGCCCTGAACACCCAGCCACAGGTGCAAAGCGCCGCCCTGAAAGTGATGAGCGCAGAAAAAAATCTTGAAATATCCAGGGGTGCCATGTATCCGCGTTTGTCTTTGTCCGCTAATCTAAGCTCGGGATATTCCAACGCCCGCTCCCTTTACGACCGTAGTTATACGACCGTAATCCAGGAAATCGGGTATCTGGCTTCGGACCCGACTGAAAAAGTGCTGGCTGACAAACAGCAGGCCCTGATTGAATCCCGACCGTATCCCTTCCAGAATCAGGTGTGGGACAACTTCGGACAATCCGTCCGGTTATCTCTTAGTATTCCCATATTTAACAATAAGCAGGTAAAAACCAATATAAAACGGTCTGTGATTAATATTGAAACGGCACGCCTGAGTGAATTAAACGTAAAAGTACAACTGAGGAAGGACGTTGAGCAGGCTTTCAGCGACCTGATCGTTGCTTCCAAAAGTTTTGCAGCGGCTTACGAACAATTGCAGTCGGCCCGGAAATCTTATCTGGATGTGGAAAAAAAATATGATCTGGGGCTACTGAATGCTACCGATTACCTGATAGAAAAAAACAATTATGCCAATGCTCAGGTGACCCTGACAAGAAATAAGTATGATTTTATTTTCAAGGAGAAGATCCTTGATTTTTATATGGGGAAACCCATCCATTTTTAATACGGTTTTTGTGAAAAACGCAAGTAAAATTTTTAAAAAATGAAAAAAGGAATAATTATTGGCCTGGTGGTGATCCTACTGGGTGTCGCGGCTTATTTTCTGTGGTTCCGCAAGTCCGGCAAGGCGTCTTCCGTTTCCTGGGAGACGGTAAAGATCGACCGGGGGGATATCCGGAATGAGGTAACGGCAACCGGTACCCTCCAGGCGGTGACGGAAGTGGAAGTAGGAACCCAGGTTTCGGGGAAGATCAATGAAATCTTTGTGGATTTTAACTCGAAGGTTAGGAAAGGGCAGGTGATAGCCCGGTTGGATACCACCACGCTGGCTGCCCAGGTGTTTGACGCCAAAGCTACGGTACAGCGCATGAGAATACAGCTGAGACAGGCCGAAAGGGATTACAAACGTACCAGTGAACTTTATAAACAAAAGGTTATGGCCCGGATCGACTATGAGAAAGCCCTGAATACATATGAAACGGCCCAGGCGAACCTTTATTCCGCCGAGGCACAGCTCAACAGACTGAAGACCAATCTGGGATATGCCACCATCACTTCTCCGATCGATGGGGTTGTTATTTCCAGGAATGTGGAGGTGGGGCAAACCGTGGCCGCCAGTTTTAATTCACCCACCTTGTTTCAGATCGTGAACGACCTGACAAAAATGCAGGTGGAAGCCGATGTGGACGAAGCAGATATAGGGCAGGTGAAAGTGGGACAGGAGGTGTCGTTTACCGTGGATGCCTATCCTGATGATAATTTTAGCGGCAAGGTCAGACAGATACGGCTGCAGCCGGTGGTTATCTCCAATGTGGTGAATTATATTGTGATCATTGATGTGCCCAACCCGGACATGAAACTGATGCCCGGCATGACCGCCAGTCTGTCCATCTATGTGAAAAAGGCGGACAGTGTCCTGCGGGTGCCGGCAAAAGCCCTGACCTTCCAGCCACCCCAAAGTTTTCTGGAACAGTATGATAAGAGTCTCCCGGACTCGGTTAAAAAGAAACAGGATGAGAGAATGCAGCGCATCCGCCAGCGGATGAAATCGATGGGTATGACCGACGCTCAGATAGACCAGCGCATAAAACAATTTCAGGAAATGAGAAAAAACGGCGGAC
>JANTHB010000037.1 GCA_024762655.1 Bacteroidales bacterium | reverse complement strand
TGGGGTAAGTAAAAGCGGCTTTAATACGCTGTATTTCTAACCTTTCTATTTGTGATAGATTTTTATTTTCAGCTATAGAGGGATTGGTATTTAATGCATGTGTGAGATAGTAATTCAGGGTAAATTGAGCATGCAGCAATGAAGAGGGAACAGTTAACAGCAGAAATATAAATATCCAGAAGCGTAGAATCTTAGTATATTCAGACAAGGAGCAATGGAATATTTTCATTTTTATTTGCAATATAAAAAGAAAAACACAAAACTAAGGAATCAATTTTTTATAAAAAATAACCGGTCTGTTTGTATGTTTGCAGGTCGGTTTTAACTGGCAAGGAAATGATTGTTAAAGAATCAATGATCCTCCACTGTCTTCTTCTTTCTCTTCTTTTCCTTCCTTTTCATCATTTTCCCTTCCGATATTTTCCTCTTTTATTACTTTACCGTTTCCCTTCAATACTACTTCAATCATCGACTCATCTTTTTCAAGTGTTACTTCATAAACTTTTCCTTTTTCAGGTGTGTCAGAAACTTCGGCCTTTTCAAGATTATACTTGTGAAATTGATTTTTTAATGTCTTTTTTATCTCAAGAGGCAGTTTTTTTTCTGATAGGCTCCATTCCGTTTCTTTCCATTCTCCATTAACCATAAAATTTGCAGACATTTTCTGTCTGTTCATGTAAAACTCAGCTTCATATTCCAATTCTTTTTCCATACTCCAAACCACATTTTTTGCTGTCGGAAATTTTGCCTGGAATGATTTTAAAACGACAACCGGAACTTTTAGCTCCAATACATAACCTTTTTCTTGAGAAAAGGTCTGGTTATAAAACAAGCCTATACCCAATAATACGATTAAAAAGAACTTTGATTTTTTCATGATAAACAAATTTTAAAATTCAGAACTTCTAAGCCACTGTAAATCCTTATGCCATGATAATTGTCAGGAGTAGCGTAATATTTAGTCATGAATACCCTATATTGTGGATTTTCGGGCATGCAATCCATTTGCCTATTTATAATCGAGACAAGATTGCTACTTGCTAATTTAGAAACACTGCTCATAATAGATTAATATTTAGCAACTGGTTCAGTGGTCATGAAATTAGATTATTAAATAATGCTTAAAAATATTCTCCGATTTTGAAGAAATACTGTAGAAAACCTTTAAATTACAACTTTCTTTTAAAAGATTTTATTAAAATGATTCTATATATATTAATCCCTGCCAGGAAAAAAACAAAAGCAAGTGTTTGTGCCAGGAAAGTTGAAAAAATAACGGCATGTATATTTTCCAAGAAATATTTTTCAAAAAGGTAAAGGGAAGGATAGTAGATACCTATTGTTAATGTCAAAGCAACCGGTGTAAAGAAAAGGAGATCGGTACGGAATTTTTTTATCGAAAAAACTTTTGTTTTTTTCTGATGATAAAACCTGGATATAAGGTAAAAGATTGCGGATCCGACCATGGCCCCGGCCACAACCAGGATGGTTGTCAGTGAATGATGGCTGCCTGATTCTGAAGAGATATATCCGAATACCTGGGCCCCGGCGATAGCTCCCAGTTCCCCGAAAAGTATTTCCTTATTAAAATTCAGGGCTGCGCGGGAAATTTTTTTAACCATTTAATCGAAATATTTTCGTTTGCTTTCTCCATAAACATACTGACGGCCAAATATCATGCCTGTCAGAAAGAAAAGATTCCCTGCTTTAATAAACCCTTTTTCTTCATATCTTCGTGTAGAGGCAAATACTTTCCCCCCGATACGCAGGATCCCGAATTTTAGTCCTTTCCCCCTTCCTTCTAAAGCATACTGTGTGTCCTCTCCAAATTCAAGGGGTTTGAATCCTCCAATCATTTCGTGAGCATGTTTTGTCGCAAACATACATACCTGCATCATGGGCTTTCTGGAACGTTCCATGAGGCGCATTCCGGTATTAGATGTCCAGTAAATGGCTTTGTGCACTACTTTCCTGGAAGACCTAAGATTTATCGCTTGTATGCCGTCGTAAGGTATTTGCAAGGTCCCGGCGATATCAAGCTGGCGTGATTTAAATTCCTGCAAGGATCTTTCCAGAAAAAAAGGATGGGGCAATACAATGTCTGCATCCATAAAAATGAGGGGATCACATCCTCTTTTTATTGCTTCAGAAGCCCCATTATTGCGGCCGGTAAAAGGCATGCCACCGTCCACAACGATGAAACCGTAACTTGCTGCAATCTTTCTTGTATCATCTGTGGAAAATGCATCAGCTATGATAACCAGGAAATTTTTATAAGTTTGATTCCTGATGGACGTAGCCAACATCGGCAAATATTTCTCCTCATTTTTTGTGGGTATAATAATGGCTGTTTTCATGACATTATCGTTTTTATTTTGTAAAACAAATATGTATCACTGAATTTGAAGGAAATTTGAAGAAAATCCGGCCGAAATGTTAAAAAATTATAAATTACCAGGGAAGTCTGTATCCGACGTTCCATTCAATATAATTGGATACATGAAAATGATAAGCCCTGAGGTTTATGCCGGCTGTCAGGTGGTTATTGATCTGATAGTTTAATCCTATTCTTTGATAGAAAACGGGGGTTTGGAGGGCGAATTTTTTCCGGTATAAATAAACGCCGGGTTGTATGATTACGGAAATCCTGTTTACAACCAGCGAATAGGAAGGATAGATGCTTATTTGTAATTTCTCCCCAAACGGGGCCTCTTTTTCTTCCAGTTCTCCGTTTTCAACAGCAATTTTTGCATTTACCGAACCGTCATAGGACACTGAAACCCCAAAGCCGATTTTTGATTTATAACTAATGTATCGGTTATAAGTGGTTAGAATTCCAAAGACGGGGAAAAAGACCCCTTCATATTTTTCTTCCAGGGTAATATTGGAAGTGTCCGTCAGGATATTCTGACTTCCGCCAAAAACAGAAAACAACCATTCATTGCTTCCTGAAAATTTCGGGATATCCTGCCGGATAAAAACCGTTTTTCCCTCCCCAAATCGATACATTAGGCTAATCCTTGGAGCCACGGTATTAATGCCTTTGTTAGGTCTCTTTAATGCCCCGTTTGAAAAATGACTCAGGGAAAATCCCAGAGCGGCATTCCATTTGTCTGCAATCCGGTATTCCATATTCATCCCGGCATCAATATAAACGGTAAAAGGAGCCCCAACCGCCACATTGTAAATATTGGTCGGGCCATAATGCTTCCAGTTAAATGCCAGTCCGAATCCCAGCGTATAGTTAAAAGACCACCTATCCCATCTCTTAAAAGGAGCATTAAAAAACCCATATATAGCTATTGGAGTCCCTACTTCCTGCGGATTAAAGAAATCGGCCACATACACCCCTCCTCCCCAGACCGGATATTTATATAATTGTTCCCAAAGTTTATTGCCAATGGTTTGTTTGGAAAAACGTAAAGAGAAAGCCTGATAGGCGTCAATCCCGTCAGATACTGCATTGTACCCTCTCAGAAAAGGATCGGTGGGAAAAACGTATCCATTCTGATAAAATATCTCCAGATTATGAGATGGACGGATATGAGAGTCCGGATCCTGAGCCCTGGTATAGGAAACATACAATAAAAAAAATACCGTTAATAAGAAGATTCTCTTAAAGATGGATTTATTCAGATATGTTTTGAATAAGCGCATAAAATTTTTAAAAATAAGCAAAAAAGAGCAATCCGTTTACTGAACAGATTGCTCTTGTCCCTGAGATTAAAACCCCATCCCGCTCATTACTCGTTCTCGACATCTATGTTGCTTGCCACATTGGCTTCGAAGGCTGCAAGCAATGAAGGATTGTTTTGGCTGTCGATTACAATCTTTCCATCGGTAACTGTTGCCCCCGTTAGATCAAGGTTTCCAAACCATTTATTGAGATCAAATACAATGGTTATGGCAACCGAGGCGTTGGATGGTACCGTCACGCCTCCGTTAGCCAAAGGAAGCTGAACCTGTTTTGCGAAATCGGAAGATAAGACAACGGGAATTATGGTACCATCCGATGCCGTATAGTTTCCCGCAATGGCAATGCTATGTCCGTTGAAGGGAGCATTGGGGTTAAGCTGAAAGGTAAAGTCTACCTTTTTAAACGTACCAGGATATACATTAACCTGATCAATGATGGCATTTCCACTACTTATATTCAGAGAAAAAGGCCCTGCCAGCAAAATATCTTCACTGCCTGTTTCCTTGTCTGTTTCCGTGCCTTCCTTTTCCTTTTCGTTATCCTTTCCTTCAGTTCCTCCGATATCTTCTGCCCCTCCCTGTTGCTGATTACCAACCTGCTGCTGCACATCGTTGCCGGAGTTTTCCTCAATCTGTAAATTTGCAATATTAACATTTGCTTCGGTAACGGTTAGTGTTCCGGATGCCAATTGTAAGGGACCGGATACCGTTGCTGATTTCAGTACACCTTTTGTTTTTATTGAAGAGGCGGTCATCTTCAATGATGCATTTTTTACATTGTTTTTCATGCATCCTGTCAGGGAGAACAAGGTGACCAGTGCTACCAGAACTCCCACTGAACTTAAAATTCGTGTTTTCATCATTTTGGATTTTTGAGTTAAAAAAATAATAATTTGCTGATCTTCCATTTTGATCTTTATTGCTTCCCGATTATAAGATACAATAACAGTGAAAGGGTTGGGTTGTGGAGGCCCTTATGATGGAAAAAAAAATTAAAAGTAATATCTGAGACCCGCACTTAGCCCTACCGTGTAAGGGTAAGACTTCACTGTGGCTTGATCATTCAATGTCGTTAATGAAGCCCGGAATGCCGGATTAATGATGAAACTCATATTTTTGTTGATAGCTTGTCTGAACCCCAAACCAATAATTATGTTAAGGTTATAGGAATGAAGATGTTGAATATCTCCCGCCTGGAAATCAAAGTCCCCGGTATAATCGATAGCCTGCATTTGTAAGTCTTTTCCGATAAGGAAACTTATATTCATCCCTATATTCATAAATATTGAAGGGGAAAAATCATATTCTGCATGTAGGGGAATACTGAGATAAGAAAATTTCATTTTGGATTTTAACAAGGCATTCTGTAGTAAAGTATCAGACAGATAGGCATGAAAATTCAGGATACCTGCAGAAGTGTAGAACCAATTATACCCCTGATCGACATTAACATATGTGGCTTGTGTTTTGAAGTCATAGGTATAATTGAAATAATAAACCCCTGATTCAAGTCTGATTTTTGGTCTGAAGCTGTATGTAAATAAAGCTCCTGCAGCATAGCTTATATCTCCCTGGTCTCGGTCATTGAAATATGATTTATCGTAGGGAGGTGTGGAAAAAGCTCTGTTATCTGCCAGGCTTCTGTACGAGTAGGTAGGACATATATAGAATGTCAGGGAATATCTTCTGCCGAGAACAGGAGAATAATTTGCATTCAAAGGGTTCAGAAGCTTTGATGAAAAAGACTTCTTAGCTGAAACAATATGATCCAAGGGTGTTGTTTTTGCAGAAAAAATAATATTCATGGGTTTATGATGCTCGGTATATAACAGGCGGGGCGGGATGGTTTGAAGTTTTTCTCTCTCTTGTTTTGTTTCTTTAATCTTATTTCGCTTTTTATTAATAGTGCTTTTTGATTGTTCTTTGCCCTGTAAAATCAGGTTTTCTTTTGAAGATAAGGCCGCTTCCCTTGCCACTGATGACACAGGCAGGTTTTTCAGAGCCTTTGGTCTACGTTTTATTTTTGAGGAGTTCCCCGTTTGAGTGTTGGTAAGGATATGATTTTGTGTTTGCATGACCCCCTTTCCTGCTTCATGCCTCTTTGGAATTAAACCTGGCGGGGTGGTAAACAAATGGGTGGTATCGGTGGACTGATATGATTTCTTCAGATTGAACTTATTCTGCTCCCGAAGAATGTTCCTGTGAAGGGTCGAAGGACGTTCTTTTATTCTGTTTTTTTTCGACAATACAATGTTTTGATTATGTTTTCCTGAAATACTGATTTCATAGTAGAGTAACGTGCCGATAAAGGCCGTAGTAGTTATAATTACAGCAATCTTCAAATTGCGTATCTTATGAAGGACGTGAATAGAACTATGCATTGCCAAACGAGCATAGATTTTCTCCCACATATTATCATCGGGTGATAATGCATGGCGCTCATATTTCTTCCTTATCTCGAAATCAAAACGGTTATCTTCAGTAGAATTGCTCATATATTATTATCCGTATTTTTTTGGTATTCAAATTGTCGTATTTTCATCTGCAAAATTTTCCTTGCATCATGCAGGTTGGATTTAGAGGTTCCCACTGAAATGCCGAGCAGGTCCGAAATTTCCTGATGCGTATAGCCTTCAATGACATACATGTTAAAAACCATTCGCATTTTGTTGGGTAAATTTTGTATCATAAGCGTCATTTCTTCTGTGGATATCTTGCTTACGGGTGTCTCTTCTTCGGTTAAATCGCCTTTTTCTTCGGGAATATTATCAAGCCGGTATAAATCGGGTTGTTTCTGATAAAATGACAGCGCTTCATTCACAAATATTCTTTTCATCCACCACATGACCGCTTCCACTCTTTTTAGCTGATGAATGTTTGCATATACTTTTAAAAACCCTTCCTGGAAAATATCTTCCGCATCCATAATATTTCTTGCATATCTGTTACATATGCTTAGCATATAAGGAGCAAACCGGTGGTATAATTCCTTTTGATCTCCGGGATTCCCCTTTTTGCAACCCTCAACAATCCGTTTTAGTTCTTTGTCTTTTACAGCCAATATTGTCTTCTCTGTTTATAAGATTAGTAAAGAGTAAAAAGGTTGGGTTTCAGGTCTTAGATCCATGATGTTTCGTGTTTATCATTCAATAAAAGGGGTAACACAATAAACGCATGAAAAATATTTCCTGATTTTGAATAAAGTCTGAATCTTCATAAACTTAATTCCGAAGGATATTTAAAATGCTGATAACCCGTATTGAGCAGTGAAGAACCCCAATTCCAGTATGTGAAATGATGGGCAAACCCTGCCTTATTAAGATCTTCGCAATTTTTTTTGGATTTTTGATTTTACATCCGCATTCTTTTTTTGTAAATTTTTCTGTTGCAAAATTTGGATTTATATTTGTTGTGAAAGATTTTACCGGCTTGTAAACAAAAAAAACAGCGAGTTATGAAGAAAATTCTATTATTCCTGATCATATCGGTATGGTTTGTATTTTCCCTTTGTGCCCAGAGCAATCCCATGGGAAAGACCTGGGCTGTGTTTATTGAGAACACCAACTACCTGACCCTTTCCAGTCTGGCCGGGAGCATCAAAGATGTACAGTCGGTCACCGGTGCTCTGGCAAATTATCAGATGGACCGCATCCTGGTCGAACGGGATATGAGCCTGGAGAAAATGAAAAAGTTTTTTTCTTCCGGTCTGGTTTCACTGTTACGGGAAAATAATGTCAGTTCTTTGTTGATCTGGTATTCGGGACACGGAAAGTTCATCAATGAGACGGGCTATTGGATCCCGGTGGATGCCGTCAGGGATGATGAGTCTACCTTTTATAAAATGGATGATCTGAAGAACGAACTGAAGAAATATGCCGGCCAGTTATCGCATATCCTGGTGGTTACGGATGCCTGTGAATCGGGCCCTACCTTTTTCCAGGCCATGCGTTCCATTCCGGTAGAGCCCGACTGTGCCCAGGCCGGTCAGGCAAAACGAAACTCCTACCAGGTACTCTCGGCCCTGGGGTATGATCTGGCCTCCAGTGAATCCCTTTTTTCCAGGGCTTTTGCCACCGCTCTCGCGGACAATACCAGGAAATGCATACCGGTACAAACCATTGCCAGAAAGGTGACCGTCGCCATGATCAAGAATCACCAGGACCGGCCTCAGTTTGGCAACATCGCCGGTCTGAAAAACGAAGGGGGAACGTTTCTGTTTTATAAAAAGTAACCTGTTTTGTAAATAAGACCCTTTGCGGCCTTCCCGCAACGTACACCTGCGTTTTCTTAAAATCTCTGTTTAACCGGAGTCCTTCGCTTCCGTGGCGGTTCACTATGACCGGCGAATTTTTATCGTGGTTTTGTGCAACGCCGGCTTGTGCCTCCTACGTAGGCGCCTACGTAGGAGAAAGCAACTTATGAAGAAAAAATAATTGCAACCTTATCCATGTGGAATCGTATAAAATGGCGTCTGAAAAATATTCTTTATCTTTGGTATAAATTAGGTTGTTATGAAAACGAAATTTTTTATCGGCGGATTTATCCTGCTGTTTGTTTTCGGAGTACAGGGATTTTCCCAGAATGCAAAAAAATATTATAAAACCGGGCAGGAGTTTTTAAACAAAAAGGCGTATCAGGATGCCATCGTACAGTTTTCCAAAGCCATCGAACTAAAACCGGAGTTTACCAAAGCGTATGTGGCGCGGGCGGATGTATATGAACGGCTGAATCAGCCGGAAAAAGCGCTGGAGGATTATAAAAGGGCATTGGTATTTGTCAATGATGAAGCAGACCTGTATTACCGGGCCGGAACGATCCTCAACAGTCTAGGGCGTTATCCGGAAGCTGTGGATATGCTTAACCACGCCACCCGGTTGCAGAAAAAGCCGATGAGCGCCTTGCAGGCAAAGGTGAAAGCGTTGATGGCACTGGAACGATACAAGGAGGCTATGTATGCTGCCGATTCGGCCAAAAAGATCCGGGAGACGCCGCTGAACTATTATTTACTGGGACAGGCACAGGAAAAACTGTCAAACCTGAGCGAAGCAGAACAAGACTATCACAAGGCTGCCAACCTGAGAAGCAGATATACCGATGCACACCTGGCACTGGCCAATCTCTATCTGAAAGAGGATAAGACCGATCAGGCCATCAAAGAGTGTAATTTTGTGCTGTCGTATGATAACAAGAACACGCAGGCTTATCTTATCCGCAGTAAGGTGTATGTAAAACAACTGGATATGCCGAATGCCATCAATGACATTTCCAGGATCCTGCTGATAGAACCGGATAATCCGGAGATGTTTTTTCTGCGCGGGAAATATTATCAGCAGTTTAACCAGCATATCAACGCCATCACCGACTTTACCAAGGTTATCAGCCTGCGGCCCGAGGATCCGAAAGCGTATATGGCCCGGGCCGGATCCTATGAAGATATCCTGGATTATAAATCTGCTGAAAAGGATTACAGAGCTATCACCAAACTGACCAAAAACAATGCCGAGGCTGAGAAAATGCTGAAAGAGGCACAGAAAAGATTGTATGAACTGAACCGTGAAAGCGACAAACCTGAAATCTCCCTGTTGATCCCCGCACCGGATGACAGCAGGAGGATCAACGTCCCGGAGAATAAAAAGGAGGTGATCCTGAAAGGGAAGGTAGAAGACCAGAGCGACCTGGAATATCTGAAGATCAACGGCCAGCCGGCTCATCTGGACAAGAAAAACGGAACCGTGGAGTTTCTGGCCAATGTCGAACTGCACGACACCAATGAGGTCATGATCGAAGCCAGCGATATCTATCACAATGTTGCCAGGGAGGAGTTTTTTATCCGCAGGACGGAAGTCAACCCGCCGGCGGTGAAGATTATCGCACCGTATGCTTCGGACAACGGAGAAATCTATCTGGAATCGTCCGATCCCCAACTTTATATCGAGGGGAAGATCAATGACGAAAGTCCCATAAAAACAATCATGATCAACGGAATCTATGCCAGCTATAAACCGGACGAGACCAACCCGCATTTTTCAGCTACGATCAACATTATGAACAAGAACCACTTTACCGTAACGGCTGAAGATATTTACGGGAATAAAAGCACTACCGATTATAAGCTTAATCGTGAGGGGGTAGCTGTTGCTGCGGACAATCCCATGGGGAAAACCTGGGCTGTATTTATAGAGAACTCCAATTACCAGACGTTTGCTTCGCTCGACGGACCCCCCAAGGATATCTCTTTGATGAAAAAGGCGCTGGCCCGCTACCGTGTTAGCAATATCATTGTAAAAAAAGACATGACCAAGGCGGAGATGGAAAAATTCTTTTCCATTGAATTGCGGGACCTGGTGCGTAGCAACCATGTCAACTCTATCCTGATCTGGTATGCCGGACACGGAAAGTTCATTAATGAAACAGGCTACTGGATCCCGGTGGATGCCAAACGGGACGATGAGTTTACCTATTTTAATATAAGCAATCTGAAAGGGGCTTTGCAGGCTTATGCCAAGTGGGTGACCCATATTCTGGTGATCACCGATGCCTGCGAGTCCGGTCCCACATTTTACCAGGCGATGCGTTCCATTCCGGAGGTGAGAAGCTGTGACGACTGGAAAGCCACCCGGTTCAAATCCTCCCAGGTATTTTCCTCGGCCGGCTATGAACTGGCTGTGGATAATTCACAATTTACACGTACCTTTGCCAATACCTTGCTGAACAATCCGGATGCCTGTATTCCGATTGAGAGCATTGTGAGGAAGGTTACCAAAGCGGTGGTGCAGAATGATCAGCAGAAACCGCAGTTCGGGAAGATCGCAGGGCTGGAGGATGAAGACGGGACCTTTTTCTTTATCGCGAAATAACCTGAGTTGAGTTTATGAGATACTTCCTCCCTATCAAAACGGAACCCTGTTACCGGTGGATCTTACTGTTGTTTTTTTCCCTGCTTACGTTTCTTCCCGGCCAAGCCCAGAAATATTTCTTTGACAATTACGGGGTGGAAGAAGGATTGAGCTCTTCCAAAGTATATGCCATCTTTCAGGATCACAACGATCTGGTGTGGCTGGGCACAGAAGCGGGGGTATCCCGGTTTGACGGGAAGGAGTTCAGGGATTTTACCTCCGAGCAGGGGATGGCCGAAAACGGGGTGTTTTCCATCCTGGAGGATTCGCATGACAACCTGTGGTTCGGGCACCTGGACGGAGGTATAACCCGCTATGACGGCCATCGTTTTGAGGTGATCCGGTTTGATTCGCTTACCATCAACGGAGACATTACTTCATTTACGGAGACACCGGATCATAAGATCTGGATCACTACGAGTGCTTCGGGGGCTCTGCTGGTGGAGCATCCTTTCGGCCCTGTCGGGAAGATGCAGGTGAAACAGTATCTTGGCAGAAAAGGGCTAAGCGACCGGATATTCAATGCATATAAGTCGAAGGACAACCGGTATTTTTGTCTGTCGGATGTGGGGGTGCATCTTTATCTGCCGGAGAAAGACAGTTTCGAGATCTTTACCCTGAAGCCGTTCACTCATTATTTTATGAAGACATGCATGCTGGAAGACCGGGAGGGGAATCTTTGGTTCGGGACCTACCACGGCGGCTTGTATGAATACAGCAAAAAAAGGGATACCTTACGTATCTTCGACAGCAAACGCGACGGACTGGCTCATAACTGGATCAGCTGTTTGCTGGAAGATAATCAGGGAACCCTCTGGGTTGGTACCTGGGGGGGAGGGATCACCCGCATACGCGACGGTAAACTGAAGACGTACAATACTTCAAACGGATTGCAGGATAATTTTATCAAATGCCTGGTGGAGGACCATGAAGGGAATATTCTGATAGGAACCCAGTATCACGGGATGAGCATTTTCAAGGGAGAAGAGTTTATTGTGATTAATAAAGAGGACGGCCTGAGTAACTCCACAGTCTCGGCGATCTATCAGAGCCCGGACCATGCCTACTGGTTTGGCACCAACGAAGGGATCACGGTTTATGATCCTTCCAAAGCACCGGTCCGCCGATTCAGCTATTATTCCCGCAGGGAAAACGGCATTGAGAATATTGTCCGTTTTATCGCAAATGATTCGCACGAACATCTTTGGATCGGGACCTACCAGGGGGGTATCTTTGAGTATGATCCCCTGAGAAATCAGTTTTTTTATGATTCCTATCTCAACAACCGTTATCTGTACCGGGATCTGATCGTAACAGCACTGGTGGTGGATAGGAACGACCATGTATGGGCCGGTACCAACGACGGAGTGACCTATTTCGAACCGGAGACAAAACGGGGTACCCGTTATTCGCAGGGGGACGGTCTGGTGGGCAATGGGATCACAGCCCTGTATTACGACCGGGACAAAGACAAATTGTGGATCGGCTCGGAACGCAAGAAAGGCTTGACCTGTTATGATTTCAAGACCGGGAAATTCGAGCGGAAGATATTATCCAAAAAGATCACCCCGCTGGCGATCACTTCCGGTCCGGACGGGACCCTGTGGCTGGGCACCAATGTAGGGTTGTTTGCCTATAACGGCGATTCTCTTACCGTACACCTGACCGAAGAAGACGGTCTGCTGGCCAACCGTGTCAACCTGGTGAACACCGATAAAAAAGGGAATATCTACATAGGCACCAGCAAGGGGCTGAACAAGTATATTCCGGACAGAAAACAAATGGTCGTATATACGCGCCGCAATGGTTTTGTAGGCATAGAGACCCAGCGGAACGCTACCTACAGGGACCGGCAGGGGTATCTGTGGTTCGGCACAGCCAACGGGGCTATTCGTTATGATCCGGGTTTTGTCCGGAAGATCAATGCCGAACCCCTGACCCATATCCGCAGTATGGAGGTCAATTACGAACCGCGTCCGATGGTGCCCGGGATGAAACTGAGCTATCATGAGAAGTCTATTATCTTTCATTATTACAGCATCAGTCTCACCAGCCCTGATGCGGTACGTTATCAGGTGATGCTCAAAGGGGCCGACGCCGGATGGCGCCCGGTGACCACAGAGACCAGAGCCACCTATTCGGCCCTGTCGCCCGGACATTACACTTTTATGGTGAAGGCGAAGAACAGTGAAGGAATATGGAACAGCCATCCGGTGACCTTTTCCTTTACCATACGGCCTCCCTTTTACCTCACCTGGTGGTTTATCTCGCTGGTTATCCTCCTGGCCGGGTTGGGAATATGGAGCTATATTAAGATCAGGGAACGCAATCTGATACGGGAAAAACTGATCCTCGAAGAGAAAGTGATCCAGCGTACGGCGGAAGTGGTGGAGAAAAGCAAAGAACTGGAAGAGAAAAACAAGGATATCACCGACAGCATCCGGTATGCCAAAAGGATTCAGAACGCGATCCTGCCGCCGGAAGATGAGGTGCCCGGTTCTTTCGTGCTGTTCAAACCCAAAGATATTGTGAGCGGAGATTTCTACTGGTACAATGTGCTGGAAACGAAGGTGTTTATTGCCGCCGTAGATTGTACCGGACACGGGGTGCCGGGCGCGTTTATGTCCTTTATCGGGTATAATTCGCTGAACAAGATCGTCAATGAATATCACATCACGCAGGCAGCCTCCATCCTGGATTATCTGAATGATGAGATATACCGCACCCTGCACATTCAGTCGCGGGTGGAAGAGGTAAAGGACGGCATGGACCTGGCCCTGATCGTTTATGACAGGAAGACGCGTATTCTGGAATATGCCGGGGCTCATAACCCGCTGTATTTAATCCGTAATGATGAGTTGCAGGAGATCAAAGCCGACCGCTTTTCCATCGGGATGACCTCCATGGACCAGGGTCGCAAGTTTACCAATCATGAAATTACGATAGAAAAGGGAGATATGACCTATGTTTTCTCCGACGGCTATGCCGACCAGTTTGGAGGGCCCGACGGAAAAAAATTCAAGTCGCGCCAGATGAAAGAACTATTCCTGAAGATCAACCACTACGATCTGGAAAAACAGAGACGGATCCTGGATGATACCATCGAGAAATGGCGGGGTCACGAAGCCCAGATAGATGATATCCTGGTGATTGGGACCAGGTTTGAATAAGATTCATTCCAAACATCAACATACAATTTCAAATAATTACCCGGTTCATCTTTTACAAAAAAACTCATCTTGCGGAGGACCCTGATTTTCAATAAACAATCAAAGTTTTCCAAAATGTTTTGATCTTGAATACCGGGTGTTGTAATTTGGTTTCCTAAAGCGGATCTACATCATTGATAAACTGAATGCCTCTGTAGGCAGGGGTTTCCCGGAGGTATTGTTCGAACTGCTGCAATATGGTTTTGGCCGTGGACTTGTCGGCATGCCGTTCCAGTTTCAGGAGGATTTGTTTGATGTACCGGTTTCGTACGCGGGGGATGAAGGCATATTGCGGTCCCAGCACGTTGTTACGGAAATTTTTTCGCAGCAAAGAGGCCAGCTCGTCTGCCGCCCGGTTGATGGTGTCTTTTTTCCTGTGTTTCAGGGTGATACGTATCAGCCGGTAGAAAGGAGGGTAGTGGAACATCCTGCGTTCCTGTAATTGGGTGCTGTACATATGGAAATAGTCATGTTTCAGCACGTCGGTAATAACAGGGTGTGCGGGGTCGTAGGTCTGGATAAAGACACGTCCCCGTTTGTCTTTGCGGCCGGCGCGGCCGCTCACCTGAGCCATGAGCTGGAAGCTGCGTTCCCAGGCCCTGAAATCGGGAAAATGTAACAGGTTGTCGGCATTCAGAATGCCTACGACCCGCACATGTCCGAAATCCAGCCCTTTGGTGATCATCTGGGTGCCTATCAGAATATTGGTCTTTTGTTCTTCGAAATCCTGGATGATAGACAGGTATTGTTTTCGTGAGCGGGCGGTATCCAGATCGAGGCGGGTGGGGTGTGCCTCCGGGAACAGCAACCGTATCTCCTCCTCTATTTTTTCGGTGCCGAAACCCCGGGTATGCAGATGGGTGGATTGGCAGGAAGGACACCGGGTTGGCACGGGAATATTGTATCCGCAGTAATGACAGACCAGCCGGTTGCTGTTTTTGTGGTAGGTGAGGGCCACGTCACAGTGTTTGCAGTAGGGGATCCAGCCACATTCGGCACACTGGATATATGGAGAAAAACCCCGCCGGTTCTGGAACAGGATTACCTGTTCCTCTTCCTGCAGGGCCTCCTCTACGGCCTCATGCAGTTCCCGGGACAGATGTCCGCGTACCTCTCTGCGTTTATACATTTTTTTCATGTCCACCACGCGTATCTCCGGCATGGCAATGCGGGTATAGCGTTCTTTTAGTTCTGTCAGGCCGTATTTTCCGGTGCGGGCGTTGTAGTAGGATTCAAGGGAGGGGGTGGCTGATCCGAGCAGGACCTTCGCTCCGGTCAGATGTCCCAGCATAACGGCAGCGTCGCGGGCATGATAACGGGGAGCGGTGCTGTCCTGTTTGTAGCTGGTTTCATGTTCTTCATCCACAATGATCAGCCCCGGTTCCCGGAAAGGCAGGAAAACGGCGGCGCGCACGCCCAGCACAATTTTCAGGGGTTTGCTGTCGTCATTGCCCGAGAGATTCAGCCAGGTCTCTATCCTTTCGGCATCGCTGTAACGGGAGTGATAGATGCCTGCAAGATCACCGAAAGCTTCTTTCAGACGGTGAATCATCTGGCCGGTAATGGCGATCTCCGGCAGCAGATACAGCACCTGTTTTCCCTGAACAAGCTGCTCACGGATCAGGTGGAAATAAATCTCCGTTTTGCCGCTGGAGGTCACGCCATGCAGCAGGACGGTGTTTTTCTCCCGGAAAAGCTGCCGGATACTTTCCAGAACCTGCAGTTGTGCAGGCGTGAGTTTTTTCAGATGAGCAGGTCTATCCTCGCCTCTTTCCAGCCGGCTGACAGGCAGTTCGTATTCCTCCAGGATCCCTTTTTCCTTCAGGGAGGCCAGGGCGCCCGGGTAGGGGTATTTTTTCAGCAGTCCGGACTTCAGAAAGGAGGGAGGTGTTTCTCCGTGGGACCAGTCCCCGGCACAGGCAGTAAACAGTTCCCATTGTCTTTTGGCCCGTTTCAGGGTCTCCGGAAGTTGTTGCAGAGCCTGTTCCGTAATACCGGGTGAGATGCGTATATAACGCAGGGTCCTCGGTTTATAGGGATCCATCATCAGGCTTTTTTCCGTTATGGCTTTTTTCTCCAGGAGAGACCTGATCCCTTTAGGGGCATTCCTCTTCCCAAATTCTTTTCCCAGTGTATCCTCCAGCACGCCGGGATGCTGATGAATAAAAAAGAACATATTCCTTTCCTTATCTGTCAGGATCCCCGGTTCTTTGAATCCGGTATTCACGGAATAGGAAAAATGATGCGCCGGTTTCAGTCCGGCGGGCAGGGCGGCATCCATCACCTCTCCCGGGGTGCATAGGTAATAGTCTGCCATCCATTCCCAGAACTGAAAATGGAATTCCCGGATCAGAGGTTTGTCATCCAGCACACGCTCTATTTCTTTGGGAAGGAACGTACCGGGAGGTTCGGGTACGATCCGTCTTATCACGCCGGTATAGGACTTTTTCTCTCCGAAGGGTACGATAATCCGTACACCGGGGATCGCTTTCTCTCTCAGAGAATCAGGGATATGGTATGTGAAGGTTCCTGAAACCGGCAGCGGTAATATTACTTCGGCATATGTTTCAGGCTCCATAGGAACAGGAATAAGACAATAAAATGCTTAGCCGGTCAGACAGACAGGATATTGGCTATTTCCAGATAATCTTTCCGTACTTCTTTATGCAGTTTGACCGCTTTACTGAAGGGCACGAGTGAGATTTCATTGTTTTGCAGTCCCACCATCGCACTTTTCTGGTCGTCGAGCAGGGCGTCCACAGCGGCAAACCCGAGGCGTGAGGCGGTAAACCTGTCGAAAGCGGACGGGGATCCGCCCCGCTGTATATGCCCCAATACGGTGACTCTCATGGAGTAGCCCGTAAATTCTTTTTTCACGGCTTCTGCCACCCCGAAGGCTCCGCCGGGGTAGGCCCCTTCGGCCACGATGATAATGTTACTGGACTTTTTTCGTTTGTATCCTTCTTCGAGATAAGCACGGAGGTTTTTAACCTGATCTTTCACTTCGGGGATAATAATGGCTTCGGCGCCACAGGCGATGCCGCTGCGTACGGCGATAAAACCTGCTTCGGCGCCCATCACCTCTATAAAAAACAAACGATTGTGGGCGCTGGCCGTATCACGGATCTTATCTACTGCTTCGATGACGGTATTCAGTGCGGTATCGTACCCGATGGTATAGTCGGTGCCGTAAATATCATTGTCAATGGTACCGGGGATCCCGATAAAGGGGATGTCGTATTCTTCGTTGAAGATGCGTGCTCCGGTGAAAGAACCGTCCCCACCGATCACCACCACCCCGTCTATTTTACGGTCTCTGAGCGTTTCGTAAGCCTGTTTACGGCCTTCGGGGGTTTTGAACTCTTCGCAGCGGGCCGTTTTCAGGATGGTACCGCCGCGCTGGATGATATCACTTACATGAAATGTCTTCAGCAATTTGAAATACCCGTTGATCATCCCCTGGTACCCATGCCGGATGCCGATCACTTCCAGTCCGTTATAAATAGCTGTACGGGTTACGGCGCGGATGGCTGCATTCATGCCCGGAGCATCTCCTCCTGAAGTTAATACGCCGATTCGTTTTATCTTACTCATATTTATTTATTAATTCTTATGAAATTTCCACGGTTTCTCAACGCAAAGCGCAGGAAATAAATAAAACCTAAAGATAGTCAAAGATGATAAAACTCTTGGATTTTATCCCTGATTTTTTCCATCAGCCAGGAGGGGGTTGACGTGGCTCCGCTGATCCCTATCCTTTGCGGACTTCCGGGCAGAGGCAGTTGCAGTTCTTCGGGCAGGCTGACAAAGAGGGTGTTGGCATTGTTGCTCTTACACACATCGTAGAGGAATTTACCGTTTGAGCTGTTTTTCCCGCTTACAAAGATCACCAGGTCATGATCCCGGGCAAATTTCTCGAGTTCGGGGGCCCGGTTGGATACCTGCGAGCAGATCGTATCGTAAGAAATGAAGGGAGGCGGTTCCCGGTCGCCGGTTTCCCGGATCCTTTTCCGTATCTCCTGCTTGAGCTGCTCGTATTCGTGAATATCCCGGGTGGTCTGCGAATACATGTAAATGGGATGGTGGTAGTTCAGTTTGTCAAGATCTTCCCAACTGTTGATCACCACCGCTGTATTTCCGGTCTGTCCGATAAGGCCGATCACCTCGGCATGACCTTGTTTTCCGAAGATAACAATTTGGCCTTTTTCTTTGATGATCTCGTCGTAACAGGTGCGGATCTTGTTTTGCAGATGGGCTACGATGGGACAGGTGGCATCGATCAGGCTGATGTTGTTTTCCCGGGCAATGCGATAGGTTTCCGGAGGCTCACCGTGGGCGCGGATAAGGACACGGGCGTTTTTCAGCTTTTTGTACATGTCATGATCGATGGTGATGAGACCCAGTTGCTCCAGGCGCCGGATCTCCATTTCATTATGTACAATCTGTCCGAGACAATATACCTTGTTCCCTGCCCTGAGTTCTTTTTCGGCAATTTTAATGGCATTTTCCACGCCAAAACAAAAACCTGCCCGTCTGTCCAGATCAATCTGCATTTTCTTTATCGTTTTGTTCCGCCCGTTTATTACGGATAATCTCTTTAATCCAGTTCATTTGTTCCCCGACGGTCATGTTTGAGTTGTCCAGCACCAGGGCATCTTCCGCCTGGCGCAGCGGACTCACGTCACGTTCCGAGTCTATCCGGTCCCGTTCCATCACATTTCTCAGAACCTCTTCATACGTGCTGTGTTCTTTTTTCTCCAGCATCTCCTTGTATCTGCGCATGGCCCTCACCTGCGGGGAGGCGGTCATAAAAATCTTAATATCGGCATGTGGAAAAACAACGGTCCCTATGTCCCGGCCCTCCATCACGACCCCTTCGCGGCCCGCCAGTTTTCGTTGCAGACGTACCAGGTGCTCCCGTACTTCCGGTATCTTACTTATCTCGCTGACATGCCCGGAGACCTCAATACTACGGATCTCTTTTTCAACATTCCGTCCGTTGAGCCAGGTCTCCGTATTGCCGGTGCGGGGATTTTTTTTGAACTCAATGGTAATCTCCGGCAACAGGGATATCAGTTTTCCGGCATCCAGCTTTCCGTTTTTATATAAGCCGTTTTGCAGGGCGAAGAGAGTGACAGCCCGGTACATCGCTCCGCTGTCGATGTGAAGGTAATGAAGCCAACGGGCAATGGATTTGGCGAAGGTACTTTTGCCGCAAGAGGAATACCCGTCGATGGCGATGATCAAAGGTTTGTCTGTCATATCTGAACCGTAAAATGAAGGGGTAAAGATACCAAAATTATGATTTCTTTCCGGGGAAGAGGTTGCCCATGTTGAGGGAAACGGAAAAATGATTGGAGCCTCCGGCCAGATGGTAGGTGGCCCGGCCATAGCTGATGCTGAAACGGGTCAGCCGCAGCTCAAAACCCCAGGAAAAACCGACCATACCGATACGGGCAGGCACCTGCATCTCTTTCCTGCGCTGGTAATTGTAGCCCAGACTGAAAGTAAAACTTTTAAGCGGAAGAAATTCTATGCCCAGGAGGGTATGGCGAAAAGCATTTTCGGTGAAACGGCCGAAGCCGGTATATTCAGGGGTTCCGTTGCCGGGGGTTGTGACGGGGTTTTCCGGGTCTTCAGGATAAGGATACAGCAGGTCGGGTTTTTGAAGCTGCTGAAAGGTGAATATGAACCGGAAGGGAGCATGGGCCAGTTTCTGTGACAGACCTGCCATAATCTCAAAAGGGATGGGTTCGTGATGTCCTTGTACATAGGGGTCGATCTGAAACCCTATATTCCGTAACAGCACAGATGCTGTAAACAGGTTGTCCCGGTTGTGCCAGGAGGCTCCGACATCCATGGCCACTCCGAAAGACTGGTATCTTTCCAGCACGGAGAGAAGCGGTTTGAGCGTGACCCCTACCGTAAAAAGAGAGTCAAAAGTGCGGGCATAGGAAGCCTGAAAAACATACTCGGCAGCCCCAAACCGGCCTGTGATCTGCCCGGTTTCATCGGCAGCGACAAAAGAACCGTAGTTGATGTAGCGAAGTCCTGCGGAGAAATACCCGGGTAAAGGAGTCTTAAAGGCGTATCCGACGCTCCCGAAATTTATATCGGAGAAATAGTTAACATAGTTAAGCACGAGGGTGTTGTTGGTGTTTTCTCCCAGCAATGCGGGGTTGGAAAGGCCGAAATTCAAATCTTCTGCAGGCATGGAAGCCACCTTGCCGCCCAGCGCTGCTTCCCGGCTGCTGTAGGGAAGGTCCAGAAAACGATAGGTGCGGGTGCCTCCGGTCTGGGCCGTGAGAGAAGTGTTCCCGGCAAAAAATACCGGAATCAGGAGCAACAGGTATGAAAAAATCTTTTTGATCACCCGCAATGGTTTCGTTTGTAAGAAAGCAACGTATAATTGCCGTTAAAAGTATATATTTCCCGGAATTAAGGCAAGAGGAAATTGCAGCCGGGGCGGGAAAGTTGTACTTCGTTTTGAACCGGACGAAAATTGAGGCCTGAGGCCCTGGAACCTGCAGCGGATTCCGGGTGTCTTTTTTCCGTCCACAATGATTTTTTTACATTTGCCATTTTAATCCTTTCCCGATGAAGAAATATGATGTCATAATCGTGGGAGCCGGTCCGGCCGGGTTACACTGTGCCGATAAGCTTTCAGGGCACGGGCTGGAGGTGTTGGTGCTGGAAAAAAAGAACGTGTTTGGGGAGAAGGTATGTGCCGGAGGACTTACACGCAAAGACCTGGCATTGCTGGAAGTGCCGGAAAATCTTTTTGAAAAGAAAGTATATGTAAGCCTGCTGGTTTCTTCCTTGTTCAGGAATTATTCCCGTTTTCAGATGCCTGTGCTCTATACGGTGGACCGGAGGAAACTGGGAGAATGGATGGCTGAAAAGGTACGTAGCAGGGGTACAGAGATCCGTACGGGAAGCAGAGTGAGCAGGATTGAAAAAGACCGTATCTTTACCGATAAGGGAGAAGAGATAGGATACCGTTATCTAGTAGGAGCGGACGGAGTGACTTCGGTGGTTCGCCGTTATCTCGGGTTGCCTGCGGAAAAAAGGATTTTTACTTTTCAGTACCGGGTTCCCTGGAAGGGGGAAGACCGTTTTGAAATCCATATGGATTCAAGGTATTTTCATGCATGGTATGCCTGGATCTTTCCGCATGACGGTTATCTGGTGATTGGCACTGGCGGGGATGCGCGGTATGTATCGCCGGCAAAGATGAAAGAACGTTTTTTCACCTGGGCGGAAAAACAGGGGTTTGATCTGACCGGGGCAACCTATGAAAGTTTTCCGATCAGCTATGACTACCGGGGATGGGATTTTGATCCGGTGTTCCTGACCGGCGAAGCAGCAGGACTGGCCTCGGGACTTACGGGCGAAGGGATCTATCAGGCCCTGGTATCGGGAGAGGCGGCAGCAGCCGGAATCCTGGGTGACAAAGAGCCGTTGCCGGCCATGGACAGAGTGATCCGCTACAACCGTATTCAGAATAATTTCCTGCGTTTCATGATAAAAAGCGGACCTTTCAGAAACCTTATTTTTAACTTCATCCTTTTTCTGCTCAAAATCAATTCCCGGCTGAACAAACGAGTAACCAAAGGGTTTTCCTGACAGGTGCCCGGTTTCGGAAGAAAAGTCAGAGGACATGAAATGAAAAAAACAATAACATGGCGTTAAACCGTGAGGTGCGTAGGCTGGCACAAAAGCTTTGGGACTATCACCATCTAAACCACTCTTTGGAGAAATCGGATCTGATTCTGGTATTGGGCAGTCATGATCTGCGGGTGGCGGAACGGGCCGTTGAATTATACCGGGAAGGGATGGCTCCGTATATCCTTTTTTCAGGCAAACGGGGGGCCCTGACATCACACTGGAAAGAGACGGAAGCGGAACGGTTTGCTTCCCTGGCGATCAAGGCCGGAGTGCCGACCGGGAAGATCCTGGTAGAACCGCACTCGGTCAATACGGGAGAGAATGTGCGGTTTAGTTACCGTCTGCTGGCGGAAAAGCACAGGATCCCGCAAAAACTGATCCTGGTACAGAAACCTTACATGGAGCGCCGCACCTATGCTACCTTTGTGAAACAATGGCCGGAGCAAAAGGTGAAGGCATGTGTTACCTCTCCCCGCATCGCTTTTAAGGATTATCCTACGGAAAAAATACCCATGGTACAGGTTATCCACATCATGGTGGGCGACCTGTATCGTATCAAGGCTTATCCTGCCAAAGGGTTTCAGATCGAACAGGAGATACCGCAGGACGTATGGCATGCTTTTCTTGAACTGAAGAAAAGGGGGTTTACAGATCATCTGCCCCCGGAAGCCAGGGGATAACGTGAATGAAAGGTTCAGCTGTGGGTAACACGATGGGCGGGAAAAGAGGGATCATCTCTTATGCACAAAATTATGTAAATATTCCACCACGTCGGTATGCCCGTTTTTCCGGGCGAAGGATTCGGCATCGTCGCCGTCTTTTTCCCGGACAGAGGGGTTGGCGCCATGATCCAGCAGCACTTTTACTACTGCCAGTTGGCCTTCGGCGGCGGCATACATCAGGGCGGTCCATCCGTCCCCTTTGGCTATGATATCGGGATCAGCCTTATGATTCAGCAATGTTTTCACGGTTTCTGGAAAGGGGCCGGAAGCGGCATAGATCAGTGCAGACCGTCCCATATCGTCGAGGGCATTCACCTGAGCACCCTTTTTCAGCAGGTAGCTGACAACATCGGTATGGCCGTTGTAGGCTGCCAGCATCAGAGCGGTGCGTCCCTGATCACCGGGGGTGTTCACGTTCAGGCCCCCCCGGACGATCTGTTTTACTTTATTGAGATCTCCGTTCATGGCAGCGTCCAGAAAAATGCCGGTAATATCTTCGTTGTTTTCCAGAGCGGTAGCCGGGACGTTTTTCCCTTTGGTTTGCTTTTCTTCTTCTTTGTTTTTGCACCCGCTTATCAGGGCAAGGATCAGGAGGACACTCAGGAGAAATAATACATGCCGGGATTTCTGATAAAATTTCATGATAATCGTTATTTATTTATCCACACAAAGATGCGTATTTTAAATTTGACAGCTTCAGTTTAATTGTTGTTGTTTTTTTATTGATCGTAATTCGATGCCGTTGCCGAGCAGGACGGAGATCCATCGTGTTTCGGGTTGGGAGTGCAGGATAATTTTGATAACCAGGGTGATGGGTATCGAGAGGAACATCCCCACAGGACCGAGGATCCATCCCCAGAAAATCAGGGAGAGGAAAACGATCAGCACAGACAAACCCAGTCCTTTTCCCATGATCCGCGGTTCGATCACACTGCCGATCAAAAGGTTCACAGCCACATACATGAGGGTAACCCCAATGGATTCGGGTATCCCGAACTGCACCAAGGTCAGGATGATGGGGGGTATGGCTGCAATCAGTGAGCCGATGCTGGGGATGTAATTGAGCATGAAGGCAATAACACCCCACAGAAGCGCATAATCAACGCCCGCCAGTGCCAGCGCTCCTCCGAGGATAATCCCTGTGGAAGCCGAAGTGATGGACTTAATGAGCATGTATTGGTTCAACTGCTCGTTGATCTCATGAAAATATTTTAGTTTCTTTTCATCTCTGGCGATAAATCTCAGTTTGGCATTGAACATACTGGATTCGATAAAAATGAAGATAATCGTCAATAAGATCAGCAAACCGTTGGAGAGAATGTCACTGAAGCTCTTCAGAGCAATCCCCACGAATCCCATGATCTTGGCGGGATCAAAAAAGGTATTCAATTGTTGCTGATCAATTTGCAGGCCCAGTTTCCGGGATAACAGAAGGAACTGGTTTCTGTATATGATGAGCTTATCATTGTAAAAAGGAATTTTTGCAGAGAAGTTCTGGACCGATACCGTGATCATCGTAACCAGAAGACCGATAAAGAGGAGGATGAACAAAAGAATGATGGTCAGTGCCAGCCACCCGGGGACGCCCTTTTTTTGGAGTGCGTTGGCAAAAGGCTTGAAGATAATGACAATGAACAGGGCCATCAGAAAAGGAACGATGATGTTGGATGCCGCTTTGGTCCCTGCCAGGACAATGACCAGAGAGGCCAGGATCCACAATGCGGAGGCCGTTTTATTTTTATGTATTGTTTCCATAGATCTGCCGGATTTAAGGTTGTTTTACAAGGTGAAAATCATCAAAAATCTCCGGATAAAGTTAACGCAACCGGGATGAAATAAAAAATTCCGGGAGATAAAAAAAACGCACCGGGGTGCGTCTTTTTGTGAGATTGTTTTTTCAGAAATCTCTCAGGTCTCGCGGATTTCCGATCCGTCTCCCAGCAACACGGCAATCCATCTTTTTTCGGGCTGTGCCTGCATGATGATCTTAAAAACAAGCGTGATGGGAACGGAGAGTAACATCCCTACCGGGCCGAGCAACCACCCCCAGAAAATCAAAGAGAGAAAGACAATCAGCACGGAGAGTCCCAGTCCTTTCCCCATCACTTTCGGTTCGATATAATTGCCTATCACAAAATTGACGGCCAGAAAGATTCCCGTGACCCCGATAGCCCCGGGAAGTCCGAATTGGATGAGGGCCAGAATAATGGGGGGTATGGCTGCGATCAGGGAGCCTATGTTGGGAATATAATTCAGCAAGAAAACGATAAGTCCCCACAGGATCGCAAAATCCAGCCGTATCACTGCCAGCGCTGCCCCGATAATCAATCCTGTTCCTGCCGATATGATCGTTTTGATCATCATGTAATGGTTTACCTGATGGTTGATCTCACGAAAATATTTAAGGTTTTTGTCATCTTTGGCGATGACTTTTATTTTATCGGGGAAGATGTTGGTTTCTATGAAAATAAAAATCACGGTCAGGAGTATCAGGACGCTGTTGGAGAGAATATCACTGAAATTGGTCAGCGCTCCGGCGACAAAACTCATAATCCGGGCAGGATTCAGGAGTGAAGTGAGCTGGTACTTGTCGGACATACCGTATTTTTCTGCCAAAGCAATGATTTCATCGCGGTAGGTGCTTAGTTTTTCATCATAAAAAGAGAGGTTCCCCGAAAAACTCTGAACCGATATGGATATTATCGTAACCAACAGGAATCCGAAAAGCAACACGATGACTGATATAATGGAGAAAGCCAGCCATCGCGGGATGCCTCTTTTTATCAGGGAATCGGAAAAAGGCTTGAAGATGATCACGATAAACAGCGACAATAAAAAAGGGGTTGTGATGGAGGCGGAGATTTTGATGCCGGCCAGGATGATCACGATATAGGCTAAAGAATCCAGGCCAATAGTGGATCTTTCTATTTTTTCCATAAGGTTAAGTTTTGAATTAGACGTGGAGGGTTATTTGCCGTTAAGGATGTTCAGAATGTTTTTCCCCGCCTGGTTTTGCGGATATTTTTCTGTCAACAGGGATGCGAAGTGTCTGGCTTTGCTGCGGTCTCCCGATTGCAGATAAAAGGTGGCGGCGGCGTAGAGATAATCAAAATTATCCGGCTCGGCCCGCAGACATTTTAACAGGTACTTTTCGGCTTCGTCTTTTTTCCCCAGTTGTTGATACAACAAGGCAATATTATAGTTGATCCGGACATAATCAGGCATACGCCGGGCAGCTTCCAGGAGAAAACGCAGGGCTTTGTCATAATTTTTTTTCTCGGCCATGAGAAGGCCGAGGTAATAATACCCCTGATCAAAATCCGGTTCATGATGAATAACATCCAGGAGCATTTTTTCGGCTTTGTCATTCTGGCCGGTTTGGTTGTACAGCAAAGCCAGATTAATTTTAGCCGGGAAAAAGAGATTGTCTATACGTATCGCTTCTTCGTAGTTGGATATGGCATTGGTTGTTTGTCCCTGGTTGGCGTATAACACACCCAGGTTGTGCCGGCTGGAGGCAAAGTCTCCCATATAAAGCATGCTTTCCCGGTATTCTTTCAGCGCTTTGTCAAAAGCCTTCTGATATTTTCCGTTGATCGAGCGACGGGGCAGGGAGGAGAGCCGGAAGGCAGCCTGTATCCGCACAGCTTTTACCGGATCGTTCAGCATGGGAAGGAGGGCTTCTTTGAAGGGGTCTTGTGAAAGGGCAGGAAGGCTGCGTACTGCTGCTTCACGGATCATGGCTTCGGGATCGCTGAATGCCTGTTTGACGGCATTGAAGCTTTTCCGGTCAGGATAGTTTTGTAATAACACGACGGCCGTAGCGCGTACGATAACCGGATGAAGGATATCCCGGATGATCAGGATCAGACTGTCCTGTGCTGCAGGATCACTTTCTCTGCCGCGGGCCAGCACTTCCCCGTAATGATGCCGCCGGCTTTTCCCGTACCATTTAAGGATATATGATTCAGCCCAGGCAGGGGTTTTGTCTGTATGACATTGATTGCAGGCGTTCGGGGTGCCCTGTTTCATCGACAGATCGGGACGGGGTATGCGCAGGCTGTGGTCCCTGCGGAAATCTACTCCCATATAATACCTGCCCGGCATATGGCAGTTGACACATTTGGCTCCCTCGCCTACCTGCACCACTTTTTTCCCGTGTTCCAGTACCAGAGGCTTCCCGGGCTCTCCTGTCTTTTTATGATACGTATGCTGGTAGGTGTCGTAAACATCTGACCGGTGGCACTGCAGGCACAACCGGTTGTCATCTACCGGCAGGATGGTTTTCAGGCTGTGTACATTGTGGCAGTCACTGCAACGAACGCGCAGATGCTCCTGGTACATGTAACTTTGTGTAAATGATCCATAGACATAATCCTCATCAAGGATTTGTCCGTCGGGGAAATAATGGGGAGCGACAAGCAATTGCGGGATCAAATAATCCAGCAAATCCTTATGAAAATCATCCGGTGTAAAATCCCCCATCACCGAACGCCGGGCATGACACCGGGCACACTGCTTGACCTCTTCGACAGGATCGAGGTCGGAGGTGTTGACGGTGAGTCCGTAGTTGGTGCCTTCCGGACGGTCCATCTCAGGAAGGTTGGCCCATTTGAGATGCTCAGACCCGGGCCCGTGGCATGCCTCGCAGTTGACGTCTATATCTGTCCAGGTGGTATGGTAGGTGTGTTTGGCGGGATCATACCCTTTTTTCAGATTGGTACTGTGACAATCGGCACACATGCCGTTCCAGTTCTGACCGTTGTTGGTCCAGTAAAGCCAGTTGTCCGGGGTAAGGTTTTCGTCCTTATAAATCGAATCCGGCAGACTGTACCACGTGTGACGAATGGTGTCCCAGGCTATGGGCAGGCATTGCAATCTTCCGCTGTCAAAAGGAACCAGATATTGCTGCAGGGGTCTGACCCCGAAGGTATGGGTGATCTGAAAATCGCCGGGTTTTCCTCCCGGCCCTTTGGTGTGCACAAAAAACTTTCCGTCTTTTTTGAAAAAACGGCTGGTGTCACCTTTCATGTCCACAAAAACCGTATTGTTAAAGTCCCCTTCCACACTCTTTTCCGTAGCATAATCCATGGCACGGTCATGATCGGAGCCATGCCAGTCGTGATATTCATTGGGATGACAGTCGATACACTGATCCCCTCCTACATAATGAGCTGTTTCATTTGTGTTTCCGGCTACCGGGCCGTTTCCGGTGAGATAAAAACGCACCAGATACAGGGGAAAAGAGATAAGGAGGACCAGGGTGGCTATGAATCCTGCTTTTTTCCAGAGGTAGAGGTTGTGTGTTTGTTTTTTCTCAGGCATAGGTCTCCTGTGATTTGTTGTAGTGTTTCCGTTGGATGGGATTCTCCAGGTTTACCTTGATGACTCCCTCCTCGATTTTCAGGGGATAAATATTCAAAGCCCTGGTCGCCGGAGGGTTTATCACCTCTCCGTTTAGAGAAAACATGGAATGGTGGCAGGGACAGAGGAACTCCTTTTTCTTTTCATCCCATTCCACACTGCATCCCAGATGAGTGCACTTGATGGATACCGCCAGAAATCCTCCGTCTTTGAGATGACAGATATAAAGCCGTCCCGACCGGTAAGGAAGGACACTCCCTTCCGGAATATCCCACACCTGAGCTATTGCGGTGAAATTTCCGCTTTTTTCTTTCGTTTGTTTTTTTCTGCCCGAACCGATGAAAGGGATGCTCAGACCGGCCAGCTCAATCCCTGCTGCCAGGGCTACCCACCCCCAGATCTTTCTGAAAAAGCTGCGGCGCGAGGTGTCCGTAGTTATTTTGGGAGCATGTTCCTCCTTTTCAGGAGGGGGATTTATTTTACTATGTGATATCTTTTTTGACATGAGAAACAGGTGTTAAGATCAAATCTGCCAGGGCCACATTAGAATCATCCCGGGACCTCTGAAAAAAAGTCCCGTGAGGGATAGTACCGTGTAGGTTATCAGAAAGAAAGCAAATACCGCCTGAACGGTTTCATTGACATTGGGGCGATATTTTTTGCGGAGATAAAGCAGGTACAGGTAGAAGAGAAAACCGTAGAGCAGCACGGGGAACAGTCCTTCAGAGAGGATGGAAGGGAGGGAGGGAAACCAGCGGTTGAAATGGATCAGGTATTCATCTGCTACGATGAGCAGGGGCGTCAGGATAAAGGCGATAATGCCCGAGATAATGGCTGCTTGCCGGCCCTTGAGGGAGGAAAACCAGAAACCTGCATTGTTTTGGGGATAATGAAGCCAGGGCAGGTAAAATAAAAAACCCAGAAGAAAAAGAGGGATCACAATGGCGCCGACAAACGGATGAAAATGCATGAGCATTTCCTGGATTCCGATAAAATACCAGGGAGCCTTGACCGGGTTGGGGCTGAAGGCGGGATTGGCGCGTTCGCGCAAAGGGGCATCCAGGAAAATCGCCAGAATGAAGACCACCGCCAGGGCGATCAGCCCTACCGCTACTTCTTTAACGATCAGGTCGGGCATAACGGGCACAAGACCTTTTTCTTCTTCCTGTCTGGTGCGGGGAGGAGCCACCCCTCCGGCTTTACGGACTTTCCAAAAATGAAAAATCATTAAAATAAGTAAGGTAAGCGGGATAATCGCTGTGTGGAAGTTGAAGAAATTCATCAGGGTATTGCCGGTCACGTCTGCTCCTCCGCGGATGAAAACCGTGATATGAGGGCCGATCAGCGGTATGTAGGAAAACATATTGGTGACCACCGTGACGGCCCAGTAGGATAACTGGTCCCAGGGCATCAGATAGCCTGTGAAGTTAGAGAACATAATAAGCAGGAACATACATATGCCAAGGATCCAGTTGCCGCTGCGTATGGGAGGATGGAACGCTTCCGTAAAAAAAACACGCAGCATATGAAGAAGAGCCAGAACGATCAGCAACTCCCCGTCAAGATGATGGATGTTACGCACATATTGACCGAAAAGGATATGGTTCTGAAGGAACAGGATAGAATCGTAAGCTTTTGCCGGCGAAGGGAGGTACACAAACTTCAAAAGGATTCCCGTGAAGATCTGCAAAAGGATCAGCAGTACCGTAAGGCCTCCCAGCCCGAAAGTGTATGTGTACCGTATGGATGCCCGGGGTACTTTTTTGGGATGGATGTGCAAAAGAAAAGTCAGGTTTTTTTGCATGGCCTCCGGTTTTAGCAAGGTCCCGGTTTTTACCGGTGCAACAAACCTACAAATTTTTTTTCATGAAAAGAGAAAGAGATTACATGAAAAAAGGGTGTCCTGAACTCCTGTAAGTTTTTTTCCCGGCAGAAAAGCAAAAAATCCCTTTTCATGCATTTTCCTTTTGCAGACATTCTCCCCGGGAGTATATTACAAAAAATATTATCTTTGCATGGAGGAAGGCTTATGAGAGAGGAAAAAGAACAGCAGAGATATACTTTTTTCATCAATCCGGTTTCCGGTCACGGCAGTTGGTACCGTACCGTGAGGATTATCCGAAGTTTTTGCAAACGTAATAATTGTGTTCCTGAGTTTTATTTCACGGGGGATGAAGGGAAGATACGGAAGATCCTGGATGAAAAAGAACAAGAAGGGGTAAAAGTAGTGTTTGCTGTAGGAGGTGACGGTACCGTAAATATGTTGGCCCGATTATTGGTAGGCAAGGATATGATCCTGGGAATTATCCCGAGGGGCTCCGGCAACGGCCTGGCCGGCCATCTGCACATCCCGAAACAACCCAGGAAGGCGCTGGAAATGATCAAAAATGCCAAAGTGCAGGAGATCGATTATGGCCATATCAACGGAATTCCATTTTTTACTACGGCAGGCGTGGGTTTTGATGCCGAGGTGACCCGGAAGTTTAACCAGCGTTCACGCCGGGGCCTGATCGGATACATGGAGGCCATCCTGAAAGTAGTACAAAACTATAAGTCCGACGTGTATTCCATTGAATATGACGGAAAACATAAGGTGGTGAATGCCTTCCTGCTGACTTTTGCCAATGCTTCGGAATATGGCAACGGAGCCTATATCGCACCGGACGCAAACACTTCGGACGGACTGATCGATGTATGCCTGCTGAAGCCTTTTCCGGCAACGGCCGTTCCGGGACTGGTGGTGCGTCTCTTCACCAAAAGATTTACCAAAAGCAAATACGTAGAGACCCTCCGTGCCCGTAACCTGACGGTTTGGAAAGGAGAACCCGGCAGCCTCCACTTCGACGGCGAAGGAGATTCGCACAATGGGAAGATTAACGTTTCCTCTATTCCCGGAAAGTTGAAAGTGATGACCGGGGTATGATTAGTACTAATCCCTGATCCATTATCCTTTAATCAAAAGAATTCCCCGGGGCTTCCGCCTGGCTGACGCCAGTCGGACAGGTTGCCCCGGGGTTCCACCTATACCTCTCCTTGAGGAGAGGTCAAAACTTTCGAAGAAAGTTTTGGGTGAGGTGTAATAAAGAAATTTCGGTTGAAGAAATTTCTTTATTCCTGAAAAGGAATTCCCGAGATGCGGTTCATAACCCGCTTGAAAAAGGACGAATGAGCCTGAGACAGGAACAGACCTCCGATAACGATAAGGATACCGGCCACTTTCTGCGGGGTGAGGGATTCCTTCAGCAGGAAAAATGCAAAAACAGCCGTGAATACGGGGATGATGTTGGAGAAAATATTGGTGCGGGCCGCCCCGATAAATTTTATACCTACGGCAAACAAAACAAAGGAAAAAGAGGAGGCAAAGACCGCCAGCTCGAGAATAGGTCTGAAATGAGGCCATGACCAGATCCCGGATGGAAGCGCCGGTAAGTCTATCCACAGAAACAGCGGTATAAACAGAAGCGCCCCGAGACTATTCTGCCAGGTAATGAGCGAAAGAGCATTGTACCGGAAAGAAAGCTTGCTGAGCAGGATGGTGTAGGCTACGGCACAGAATACCGCGAAAAGCAGGAACATTACGCCTTTCCATGAGGCTTCCCACCCTCCGGGATGATACAGGATCAGCAACACACCTGCGAAAGAGAAGAAAATACCCAGGTAATTCATCAGGGAAAGTTTCTCTTTGAGAAAATAGTGGGCGGCGAAGGGGGTGAAAATAGGGATGGTCGAGATAATCACAGCTCCGGTGGTGGAAGATACATAGGTGAGGCCATAACTCTCGCCGATAAAGTACAGAAAAGGGTTGAACAGGGTGAGGATGACGATGGCCCAGCGGTCTTTTTTTTGCAACTCCTGAAGCGTTCCGGTGGCTTTGGTGAAGAGAAAAAGCAATACCGACGACAGGATAAGACGGCTCATGACAATGGTAACGGGAGGATAATATTTATTGGCCATTTTAAACCATATGAATGACAAGGCCCAGAAAATCATGGCCAGGACAATGCCGGTATATACCCAAAAGAGTTGTTTTTTCATACGCTGTGAAAAACGGCTGCAATTTAAATTATTTCCGGATAACCATGAACTTCCCCGTGAGGGGAGACCGGTTTTTTACCGTCACACGGAAAAAACAAACTCCCGGTGGAAAGGCCGCAGCACGCAGGGTTACCTGTTCTCCGCTGCGGACCCTTCTTTTTAGTAATAAACGACTGCCGGGCGAAAAGATCTCCAGGAGATAGTCGCCTGGCAGTCCGGTGACCTTCAGGTAAGAGACGTCCGTCACGGGATCGGGAGAGACCACTGCCGTGGTGTTATCCCCGGGAAGGAGGGGTGCGTCTGTCGTGTTATAGTAACATTTGTCGAAATCAGGATTACTGTAGATAAGCTGATTGTCGTAATAAACGCATAAAAGCGTATTGAATGAGCCGACCCAGGGATTAAAGTGAAAGCCGCTCAACAAGGGTCCGGTGAGGGATCCGATGCCTTCGATCCATTCCTCGTAATAGTCACTCCCTGCTATCTCATGGTTGGTGAGTGACTGCAGGTACAAGACTTTTCTTGCGGAGTCGAATATTTCGGTTGTGTCTAGCCGCACCAGAACTACCGTGTCACTGAATTCTATGAAGAAAGGATTATCGAAATACATAGTATCACCGGGGGAGAGAGAAAAATCATACGTCAGACCCTCTTCGCTGGTGGTTCCGTCCTGGTAAAGCTTTTTCAGATAAACTTTCCCGGCCGGTGTCTCCCGGACAAAACCAATCAGTTGCCAGGAGGACAATGAGTCTTTTAAAGAAAGTATTTTGCGGTAAGAGGTGGTGTCGATGACCGTATCTCCGGCAAAGCGGAAGGCCGTAGTGGTAATGAACCGGCAGGGGGCCGGGCAGCCGGAAGGGGCGTTGTACTGGTAAAAGACCCGGTGGGGATCTGTGAAGGACTGGGCGGAGGAGAGAAGGGATCCTGCCAGGGAGACTGCCGTCAGAAAAAATAACTGAATAAATTTCATAACAGGATCTTTTTTCAAATTTACAAATATCTGTCAGGATATCAAAGGGAATGGCAGATGGGATTGTTCGTCCCGCCGTGCGGGACTCACGGACCCTTTGGGCGCCGCTTCCATCCCTGAAAGCCGGAGTCTGCCTCCGGCATCCT